>JBGCFB010000266.1:0-29021 GCA_045106685.1 Bacteroidia bacterium
TTCCGCTGTATTTTTCCGATGATGCTGCGTCAAAAAAGTATCGGATAGCGCGCTATCCTCAACGTTTTTTCCTTGCCTAATCGAAAAACTATTCCCGACAAGATTAATAATCTTGTTATTTCGCCGTTCCTAAAAGAAAAATTGGAACCTAAAAATAGCAAAAATACTGCTCGCCAATTCTTCGAAAGGCTAAGAATAAATCAAAAATAATCTCCAATTGCCAGCTGAGTCCTTCCCGAGCATTGGACTCGGATGGACAAAAACATTAGCCTCTTCAACGTTAAAAAAGGGCACGGAAACTTTGCGCTTTCTACTGCTGTAAGTTGAAAGATCATAGTAGAAAATTGAAAGTCAAAAAGGGTCTGAAAATTTGAACTTTCTACTCTGAACTATGCACTTTTAACTCCTGTACGCTATTCCGACTCGCTTACCAAGGAACTTATTTTCTTCAACTTCTTTTAGCAAAAAGTCGGCGACATCCTCTACTGCAATTTCGTTGCGGGCATTTTCAGGGAAATAATCGGCTTCCACAAGGTATTCTCCTGTCCGTGTCCCGTCCGGCATATAAGGTGGGGTGACGATCGTCCAATCAAGTTTACTATGACGCAAGATGTCATAGACGCGATAGTGGTCTGCAGTGATATTATGGAGGTAAGGAGGAAAACTTGGATCATCGCGGCGAAGCCTTGTGTCAGTTTGCTGAAGGATACCTGCTCCACTTATCGTCAGTACACGCTTTACGCCAGCGTTTTTCATCACATGTTCGATATGTTCCATACCCTCTGAAAGCAAGGTGATAGGCCCGCTGAAGTTACGCACTCCAAGCACGGAGATAACAGCGTCGTGCCCAGGCATAACGGCTTCCAATAGCATGGGATAAAGCACGTCGCCTTTTACATAGCGAAGATTGGGATGTGTGAGCGAAGCCTTATCCACAGAACGGGAAAAAGCGGTAACACTATGCCCAGCCTCAAGGGCGTATTCGGTGAGCAATTTTCCAGCGCGGCCCATAGCGCCTACGATTAGAATATTCATATCTGCTTTATATCAAGTTGGTCCTGAATAATGGACAAATCTACGTGTTCTGCAAACAATCTGACAGCGCGTTGTACCTTCCACGGTGTTCGCGTATTGATCTTTACTTCGATTTTACTGATACGAATAACAGCCTCATAGGTGTCGATATTCGTCTTTATGACAGGAATTTTGAACGTTTCGATATACTGCTTATGCTCTTCGCGCAGGCTGCCTTTGCCTGTAAGGAGAATACCTGACAAGATGGAATCATTCAGTCCGTTTTGCTCTGCGACTTGTTTGATTTTGCGAATAGCGTCATCAAATCGGCGCACGCTGACCACGAGAAGTTGGTTATTAAATCGCTTCAAATCTTCCAGGTCAATGAGTGAGCCTGCGATGATATTTTCAACTTTATTGTCAAACTGGTTGACGTTAAATAAAGCCTCTCCTTTTACCGCACGACAAATGGTACCCATAAGTGGCAGTCCAAGCTCCTCTGTAAAAGGTAAAACCCCCAGCACCGGAATACCGCGCTGATTGAGCTTTTTAGAAACATAATGCCGAACCTTCTCTATCTTATTTGGGCGACACTTATTGATAATGACTCCTAAGATGGGGATGTTTTTATGTTGAAAAGCCGCCAAATTAACATCGAGCTTGTCAATCGTGTTGCCAATACCCGCTGGGACAACCATAATCACGCCGGCGCCTACAAGATTAGCCACGACAGAGTTAGAGACATCTGCTACAGAGCCTACTCCTGGATGGCCAGTACCTTCATATATCACAAAGTCATGATTATCGTCCAGCACCTTTTTTGCCCTCAAAAGGTCACCGTGTAAATCATGCTGATCCGGGTCATCGAGGTATTCTTCGGTTGCTCCTGGTCCCAGGATAATCGGGCTATGGATACTGGGCTCGATTTCGAAATCCATAAACTGAGCAAATAGCGCTGTGTCTTTGTCTACTCGCTTGCCGTCGTGGGTTACATATTGCTGGCCTACAGGCTTACAGTACCCCACATTGATCCCCAGCGTGCGAAGGCTATGGATAAGGCCAAGTGTAGAAGTGGTCTTGCCTACATGCTGGCCGGTTGCGGCTACATAGATTGAACGAAACGCCATACAGATTTGATTTTTTGGTCTTAATCAAACTTACAGCTTTACTGACGAAAGGCAAATGACTGGAGGAAAATCTTTGGAGGAAAAATACTTCTCCAATGGTAAATCAATTAATCAATGAGAAAAGATTATGATTGACGATTGCAGAACGAGTCCTTCTGCACTAATTCAACGCCTCTGGGCCTTCTACAAGGCCGGAGCGGATCGCGTGTAACACGACTTCGGTAGCATTTGAAACACCCAGCTTCTTGTGGATATTTTTGCGGTGTGTATATACGGTGTGCACCGAAAGGGATAACGTATCGGCTATCTCCTGAGCATTGGACCCTTCCGCCATCAATTTTACAATTTCAAGCTCACGGTCAGTAAAACGAACAGGATCACAAGGCCCCTGATTATTACGCACGGGCTCTTCACGTTCAAGGATGATATCAAGGACTTTGTTGCAGAAAAACTTCTCTCCTCTGGCACTCGCTTCAAGCGCGCCCAGAATTTCCATCTTTCCGCAGTCTTTCGTTAAAAAGCCTTTTGCCCCAAATCCCATTGCTGTTTTGACCTTATTCTTATCCAAATCAGCCGAAATAATAAGCACCTCCGCAAGCGGACGCGCATCCTTTACTACTTCAACATCATTTGGAGAAAAAGCATCTGCGGCGCTGTAGTCCATGACCAAAATGTCAGGTCGTTGGTGCTGAAGCAGTTGCGTGAGTTCAGGACGGTTAGCGGCTTCGCCAATTACAGACATGCCACTTTGCTCTGCGATAAGCGACTTCAGACCTTCACGAACCAGGAGTTGTGGGTCTGCTATAATGATATTGATGTCGCTTACTGGCATTCGATCAGAAAGAATTTGTGGCTGCAAAATAAGCCATTATTTAGAATCAATCCAAATAGCTTAAAACCCCATAAAGCGGTTTACCCGCTCACATTTTAAACGCTCCACAGGCTTCCCATCTTTCAAATGGCGCTCAATAATTTCATCAAGGTCGGCTTCTTCAAGCTTTCCATATAACGTCTGATCAGGATGGACTTTTACACTGATTCCGTTTTTGCAATTATTGAGACAGGCAGATGCCCGCACCTCAAAAGCCTCAGCCAGATTAGCCTCTTCGACTTTTTGTTGGAATTGTTTCAACAAAAGCTTCCCCCCCCGCTCCTTGCAACCTGTACAATCAGTGCGTTTTGGGTGAGGCGAAGTACAAACCATGAGTAGGTTCTTAGACATGCGGCGGGGTATATTGTTTCACATTAATTTTTCTATATAACACAAAAAATAGGAAAAAGTTAAAAAGAAAAGCCGACCCGGTTACTCGGATCGGCTTTTGCGGGATAATACACTAACACTAATTAATAATGCTTTTGGCCTTGGGCGGTTAGCTTTTGGCCTGATTTTCGGCATAGAAGCCAATCGCCAAAAGCAAACAGCCAATAGCTCTTTTACTGCTTAACAAGCTTCTGATAGAAGGCTTCGCTTCCTTCTGCCGCTGCTTTTACAAGATATACACCAGCTGGAAGTGATGATAGCTCAAGCGTTACAGACTGCTCACCAGTTGTGTAGCGATTAGTTGTTGCCTGAAGTACTTTTCCTGAAAGATCAAGTACGCTTACAGTAACACTTGCGCTCTGGTCAAGGCTGAAGTTCAGCTTGGTAATACCTGTAGTAGGATTCGGAGCCAATGAACCAGCAGCAGTGAAGATATCGAAGTCAAGACCAGTAGCGATAAAGCCATTGATACTTGTGCTATTCACGACCATCACTGCACCTGATACAGATGGATTAGCAGCGCTAATCGTTACCTGAAGTGGAGTAGTAGGCACATTCATCTTCTCTGGGTGGATATAGTATGTTCCGTACGCGAGGTTGCCAAAGTTGTAGTTACCGTTAACGTCACTATAAGCATATGCAACCGGACTCATGCCTGCGTCAAAGAGAAGTACTGGAATACCTGCAATAGGATCACCTTCTTTCTTGTTGGCACCTTGCTGGACATTACCGGCGATAAATCCAGGGCCTCCAGGGTTCACACCTGCTATCATGTTGATGTTGCGGTAGTGAGACTGGTTTGCCATTACAAAATCAGCATTTGACCAAAGTAGCGTATCACCAAGGTATGTAGGAAGGAAATTAGCGAAGTTAGGATCACCTGGGTTAAGTGCAGCCTTCACCGTGTAGCGCATGCCTGCTGTCAACTGGAAGTAGTAATACCCTACTGTGTCAACGATCATAGAGTCGGCAAGTGCAAGTGTTTGAGTAGCACTATCATATGTGATCAAATAAGCAACTCCGTCTGTAGCGATGTTATTGCTACTAGTAAAGATTGTACCGTTGATCGTGTAAGGTCCTGAGCCGCCTGTTACAGTGATCGTCTGGCATACAGAGTCTGAGCAGTTACCTACTGTGATTACAAGGCACACATTATATGTTCCAATTGTGGTGTAGGTATGGTAAGGATTAGCACCTGTACGAGTCGCTCCGTCACCGAAGTCCCATGCATAGCTCATTTGGCCCTGGCTGGAAGTACTGGTACTATTAAAGCTAACCGCTAGTGGGTTAAATGTGCTTGGCGTAAAATTGAACCCAGCCTGGCAACTAGTTGGAGGTACTGATGTTATTGTAACGGTCTGGCAGGTTGTATCAGAACAGTTTCCGCTTGTGATGGTCAAACAAACCGTAAAGGTTCCTGTAGTCAGATATGTGTGTGATGTCGAGCTGAATCCACGGCTGCTAGAACCGTCTCCAAAGTCCCATGATGCTTGAGCAGGAAGCGCATTATAGGTTGAGGTATTGGTAAACAGAATGGTATTTGTTGCACTAGAATCGGGCATCGATGTAAAGGCTGCAACACATGGTCCTGCACTCTGTGTAATGACAATAGAGTCACAGTATGTATCAGAACAACCATTGTTGTTTGTGATAGTAAGACACGCCGAATATGTTCCTGCCAGTTGATAATTGTGAGTCACATTACGTGTCGTATACGTACTGCCATCTCCCATGTCCCATGAGTATGTATTACCAAAGCTAGGGGTAGGGCTTCCATAGAAATAAACACGGTTAGCTACTACGCCACTTGTGTTATATGTATAGAGTGAGCGACATGCTGCAGTACTCACGACAACTACAGAGTCGCAGAATGTGGCTGTACATGATGCAGAATCTACAGTGGTCACACATACGATAAATGTGCCTGCGCTAGTATAGTTGTGATATACGCTTGAAGCACCTACGCTTGCATTCCAGGTAGTTCCGTCACCGAAATCCCATGCATACGATGTGTTCGCGGTGTTGCTTGCTGTAGCGACAAACGTAAATCCAGTTCCACCAGGTGCTGATGACGAAGTAAACTGAACATTACAGCCGCCTGTTGTCAATGAATCACAAATAGAGAAGTTGGAAGGAAGGCCTGTTGTGGTTCCGTTCGCAGCAACGCTTGCATTATTAGTAAGCCATTGTCCTTGACAGTTCGTTGTAGAAATATAAAAATTTACCGCTGTATTAGCAGGGATACTCGCGACATCGCTATAGTTTCCATTAGCATCGGTAGTATCTACAGCCCAGTATAAAACACCAGAAGAGGAGTCTGCCGAGAGATATACGATGTGGTTAGCGATAGGAGCACCTGTTAGCTGGTCGGTTACTTGTCCCGATAGTGTGACAGTCTGCGCCTGGGCGCAAAAAGCAATTAACAGGAAAGAGAGAAGAAAGGAAAGTCTTTTCATAGTAGTCATTGTTGGTTTAGTAGGGTTGGTTCTTTTTTGCTCTACAAAGGTGGTTATGCTTTTACACTCCAACAATTAACATCCCTTTGATTATTACGCATTCGACCCCATTATTTTGCCCCCAAATAACAAAAAAAGCTCCCCATGGAAACCATGAAGAGCTTTTTATATTAAATAAATTGTACGCACCCAGCAATCATGGCTTCATCGCCAATTCTTTTTTCCAGGCAATTTTTGATTTTCCATATACCATATTCAAAATGCCAGCGAGTCGAATACCCGCTTGATTGAGGCGTTTTTCGAGTACTGCTTTATGATCAAAATTATACCGAAAGCGCAATGTGCTATCAGGAGGAAGGTCGTATGTCAACTTGCGATATTCCATAGACTCATAGGCCCAGTCCCGCACAGTAGCATCCTGCCATACTTTGATGGTGTCTTTTGGTGCATGATCGAGATAGGTCGCATACTCCGTATAACTCAGCTGCTGGTGGTCGATCAACTCGGAATCCCAGACTCTATGAAGGTTACTTTTACTGCGAAACCAGCCAAGCTTTACTCGATTTCCTCCAGCATCTTCGGCTCGTCCTACATGGAGCGGCTGATGAATATCACCTATCAGGTGTATCAAGCAGCGAATAACAAAGCGCTCATCCTCATGGGTATACTCGCCAGTTTTAAGTTCTTCTGTCAAACGCTCAATCGTTCCTATCACATCGCCACTCGCTGGAGGTGTAATATCTTCATAGCGCTTCCCGTCAGGAATGCTTACAAAGTGCCAGGTATACATAAAGCGGTAATTACGATCAGACTTAATGAAGTCCATCCAGTTAGAAGCCATGGCCAGGTCTTCTGAGCCTAGTACACGTTCGATGTTTTTTTGAGCTTTTTTTGTCAAATGCCGCTGCGCGATTTCTCCCACGATGCGATGGCCGGTTTTCCCCCAGGCGAATACTGATTGTGGTATGATAAACCAAAGTGCGAACAAAAAGAAGACAGTGCGTTTCATATGTAATAAGTGTTGTGTTCAAATAGCTTTAAAACTAAGAAGCATTTTCCTTAACTCTGATATATCTTTGCAAGATGCAAGTTTTCCATGGCCCTGAAGCCTATGAAGCGGGAGCGCATCCCGTCGTAACCATTGGCACCTTTGACGGGGTTCACCTTGGCCACCAAAGTATACTAAACAGAATCGTAAAGGAAGCGCAAAAAAGCGAAGGAGAGTCTGTGCTAGTCACCTTTGAGCCGCACCCTCGACTGGTACTTTTTCCAGAAAACAATCCCCTGCGCCTCCTCCAGACACTCGACGAAAAAATCGCCACACTGGATCGCCTTGGCATTGACAAGATGCTGGTCATGCCATTTACCAAAGCATTCTCACGCACACCATCCAAGCGATTTATCCACGATATTCTTGTCAAGACCACGCAGGCCCGCCAAATCATTATTGGCTATGACCATCGTTTTGGGAAAAATCGCACCGGTGGGCTCGAAGAGCTACGCCAGTATAAAGATGAATTTCGCTACCAGGTTGCAGAGATTCCTGCTCAGGCAATTGATAGCGCAAATGTTAGTAGCACCAAAATCCGAAAGTCACTGAATGCCGGCGATATCAATATGGCAAATCGCTACCTTGGCTATCCGTACTCGCTCGGCGGAAGAGTAGTTGAAGGCGCTAAGCTTGGTCGCACATTGGGCTATCCTACAGCGAATCTGGACACAGGTTTCCCACATAAACTGGTTCCGGCACATGGAGTCTACCTCGTACGCGTCTGGGAAGAATCCCCCTCTTCCGGAGGAAACTCCAGTCAGCGAAAAGGAGATTTTCACTATGGTCTCATGTCTATTGGCACCAATCCTACAGTGGGTGAAAATCTGCCTCGCACCACAGAGGTATTCATCTACGATTTTGAAGGTGATTTATATGGCAAATGGCTTCGCGTAGATTTTCTGGAATTTTTGCGGCCTCAAATAGACTTCAAAGGCGACATGGACGCGTTGCGCCGGGCAATGAACGGAGACAGCGAACGAGGAAGAGATTTGTTCCAAAAGTTCCCGCACCCTTCTAACGCATGATTCCTGCCTCACATAGCAAACTGGGACGTTGGTTTTGGGGAGGATTCAGTCGTTGGGGAATAAAACTTGCCTTTGCTGAAATGCGCTACCCTGCTCAGCAGGTCGTCGATCCCAATCGCTCCATTCTGCTACTTGGAAATCATATCAGCTGGTGGGATGGCTTCTGGCCTTTGGAACTAAACCGCAGACATTTCAACAAAAAGTATCATGTCATGATGCTTGAAGAAGAATTGAATAAAAGGCCTTTTATGGCTAAAGGCGGTGCTTTTTCGATTAATCCTGGCTCACGTGATGTAGTAAAAAGCCTGCGTTATGCTGCGGACTTGCTCCATGATCCTGGCAACCTTGTCGTGATATATCCACAAGGGAAAATCCACTCTCAGCACGAAACGGATATCACATTCAATGCAGGCGTAAAGAAAATTGCGGAATGGGCACCTGCCGAAACCCAGGTATTCTTTAGCGCCGCACTCCTCGATTATGGTGCGCAGGCAAGACCGACGTTGACATACTATCTGGAAGAGTATTCGCCCAAAGATCAGAGTGACCTACAAGCCGCCTATGCGCAATTTAACGCGCGCGCCCTCGCGGCGCAGCGTGCCGCATGGCACCTGTAGATATAAGGCACGTCTTTTCTCAAAAAAAAGAACCCTCATTCATAACAAAATGGCCGACTTGCTGGATTTTAGCAAGTCGGCCATTTCGAATATTATCAACGTGATTCCTTAACGAATTAGCGTAATCGAACCAGCAGTATTAACCTTAGTTCCATTAGTACCTGTACCCGTCAAGCGGAATACGTAGACACCCTCAGGAACAGCTTTCCCTTTATAGGTTCCATCCCAGCCACCTTCAAGGTCGGTCGTTTCAAAAATGAGCTTACCCCAACGATCATAAATCTCCAATGTTAGCGAGCGCACACCTGGTGCCACAACATAGAAGCGATCGTTCTTACCATCATCATTTGGAGTGAAAGCATTTGGAGTATAAAAGCGCGGGCTAAAGATGGTACAATCCTCATTTGAATAAGCCTCATTAACGCCGTTCGCCTCTATGGCGCGAATGCGGTAACAATACTCACCATCACGAATGAAAGTCTCTTCATCCACATAACGCTTCACATCCTTTCCAACTGAAGTCACACGGCGGAACGCCGCTAGTTCAGGGTCAAAGACTTCAATATCATATGTCAAAACTCCGTTAGGCCAGTCCTCATATTGTGTCCAGGCTAATTCAGGGAAGTTATTCTCCGTACTGACCTCCAACAAAATACTTCTTCCATAACGGCCTTCCGGCGTACGATCACCGCAGGTATCTCGAAGGTGAACATTATAGTAGTAGAATTTCTCATCTACTTCAACATCGGTATCGCGGTAAATCAGTTGACTTGCACGCACAGTATCGATGATATTATAAGCAGTACCATCACCAGAACGACCAATTACATAGTAGCTTGGGCCATAACCTTGGTATGGTAGCCATGATACATCAATAGAAGAATCAGCAAACACTGATGCCGCAGCAACATGGATAGGCTCTTCTGGCTGATTGTGAAGTGGGAACATACTGTCGATATTCGAGAAAGAGCTAATCACTCCGCCCAACTGGCGAAGGGCTCTTACCCGATATGAAACATCTTCATAACAAAAGGTATTCGCACCATCGATATAGAAGAGCTGGTTGCCCAATACTGTGTCAATGGTAATCATATTGAATGGATCATAATCGAAAGCGAGATTAATCTCGTAGGCATCAGGCTGCCAGCCTTCGTATGCATTCCAGTCAAGGCGCAGTGTATCAAGCATTGGAGATACATCAACCTTTACGGTTCTGTGCGCATTCGTCGCATTAATATCGCCTGTCGCACGACAGATATTCTCTACGAGGACTTTATAGCGATGAGGACGAAGCTCATTATCAGGAACAATTCCTTCGTGTACAAAACGAGTATCATTGATGTTATTCAATGTGTCGATCGGAATATAGTTTCCGCTATTGCGAGGCGACTCCCAATAAAGCTGATAGTTACGGAACTGGGAGGCATTTCCGAATGGCTCGAATACAATCTCCGAAGTATCGCGGGCCAGTACGCTTGCATATGTAATGTCTAGCTCTCCTGGAATTAGGGTAGGCTGGAGATTCAGATAATCAGGACGAATAAGGGTGTCGCGACATCCAAAAATATCCTGAACGATGATTCCAAGATCATATGTACCGGGCAAATTATAATTCTGGTCAAGCGAATCGATATTAGTAATGGTCGTTACAACTCCAGCAGGAGTTTCTACCAGCCAAGTGTACGATGCGATAGTAGTATCAGATAAAATTTGAGCAGAATCCCCAAAGAATGTCAGTGTAATAGGACTACAGCCTGAAGGGTCATTTGCATACACATATGCAGTAGGCTTACGCAAGTTGATATACTGCGACTTCAGTAAAGTATCACTACAATTATTGCGATCAAACACAATCAATCGCACATCATACAATCCGTTTTGGTCGTACTGGTGAGTAGGGTTCTGTTGTCCTTGAATAACGGTTCCATCACCGAAGTCCCATATCCAATCCTGTATACCTGCGCCGAGTGATTGATCTGTAAAGGAGATCGAAGCTGGAGCACATGTAAATGTGTCAGAAGCGATAAAGCTCGCCGTTGGTGCTGGTGTTACAAATACAGATGTTCTAGCAGAATCAATACAACCGAACTCATCGGTTACTTGTAGAAAGACACTATAAACGCCAGTATTAATGAAGGTATGAACCGGGTTTTGCTGATTGCTAGTATTGGTATCATCAAAGTCCCACTCCCAGGTTGCTATGGATGTATCTCCAAGAACGGTAAGGTCATTGAGCGTTGTCGTAAAGGCTGCACATCCAGCATCGGGCACTGCAGCTATTGACGCCGTCGGAGGCTGGATCACTCTGATAGGAATTGCACTAGGTAAAGGAACCTGACAACCTCGCTGGTCAATAACAACCACAATAGGATCATAACTTCCAGAAATCGCATAGAAGTGCTTAAACTCTACTGTGTCAGATCGGTTGACTGGCGAAGGATCAACCTGAAGTGGTCCATCATCGGCATCAAAAATAACAGTGGCTACACTATCTGTAATTACGCGGACGACTGCTGTGTCACCGAGACATAGTATAGGATTGTCAATAATGATCTGGGCCCTTGGTCCCACGATGTCTATAAAGCAAGGTTGCACCAGTGAGTCAACACAACCATTAGTATGTATGACGGTCAGTTTTACATCAAAACAGCCAGCCGTAGTATAAATGTGTTGTGGGTTGGGTTCAAAAGATGTAGTACCATCACCGAAGTCCCAAATAACCTGGGCAATATCGCCCATTGACAAATTGGAGAAGGTAACGGCATGTGGAGGACATGTTCCCTGACGAGGGTTTCCGTCAAAATCCACAACAAGTGTATCGATAAAGATCGCATTGATCTGGACCGTCGTATCAGCACAACCGATGCTATCACGAATAATCAAGGCAATTGATTGATTGCCAGGGAAAGAAGGCATCCAGATAGGATTCCGTAGCGAACTCGTATCGGTAGGAGCTGGGCCAAATATCCAGCTATACTCCAATCCAGCACCAACTGACAGGTTGTTGAATCGAATCACATCACCAAAACACGTAGTGTCTTTATCAAATGTAAATGACGCTATAGGCTGAGTTGCCTGAACTGCGTTTTGTCGAACCAATGTATCTACACAGCCATTAGAATCCGTTGCCCGCAAGGTTACTGTATAAAATCCAGGCCTTGAATATGTATGACTAGGGTTTGCAAGTGTTGAAGTTGCAGGATTATTAGGGTCACCAAAATCCCATGTAAGGGAAGTGACTGTAGCTCCAAATGCCGCTTGTGAGGTGCTTAAAAAGCTCACATCATGCGGGACACAGCCTTTGTCTGGAGTAGCTGTGAAGTCAATGCCAATACCATTCACTCGAACTGCAGCAGTTTGGGTAGCAGTATCGCGGCAGCCTGAAGCAGGATCTATCACAATAAGTGTTACATCAAACAGTCCTGTGTCACGATAAGTATGCACAGGGTTGGCATTTCGGTTATTTCCATTGCCATCACCAAAGAACCAGCGCTCTACACTTGCCTGAGTAGCAAGGTTGGTAAACTGGACGGTATGATCACGACATCCCAATGGGCGGTCAAGACTGAATCCAGCGTTCGGATTACCGACTGAGATGGCCTGAGTAGTAGTGCTGACACAGCCTGAAATATTATTAGTCACTTCCAGAGTTACAGTATAGTTACCTGGAGGTGTTAAAGCAGGAAGTGTAATACTTGGTAGAGAAGGGTTTGCAGAAACAAAATTTCCATTCAGAAGCCACCTGTAGCTTGTAATTGGTCCAATAGAGTTATCGGTTATTGTAATCGTAGCGGGCAATGTACAGACCGCACTATCTGAAAGAGAGAAGTCTGCTAATGGTGGAAATACACAAATAGCATTGGGTATAACCACAGTATCCTGGCAGCCGCGATCTTCAGCAACAAGTGCAACATCAAAGCAACCAGTATCTGGATAGGCAAAAGAAGTATTCGCGCCATCTATCACCCAGTTTCCTGTAGGATATCTGTAGTTCCATTGATAATCCCAATCCGAACGATTAGGGGTTGCTCTAAAATCGACAATTTCATCGACACAAGCAGAATCATTACTTACAGTGAAAGAAACATTGGGAGGGCTACCAGCACGTATATATCCAGCACGCGTGAAGGTATCCATACAACCAGATGCAGTCGTGATGATCAGTCGGATATCATAATCACCTGGAGTATTAACTGTTGCATTTACTGTTGGGGTAGTTGCGGTTCCTGGGGTAATATCAGTACCAGTTCCGTCACCTAATGTCCATTGATATGCCGTGATAGGATCTGTAGCAACAGAGTTACTAGACAAGACCGTACTCAGCGGTGCACATCCTCGGGTAACAGTAGCGATCAGACTTGATGTCGGTGTAATAATATCAGCACTATCAGGAGAACAAAAGGTGTTTCTACAGCCATTTCCATCAGTAACGGTAAGGCACACCTCGTACGAACCAGCATTACCATATGAATGGAAAGGGTTCTGTAATATACTCGTCCCTCCATCGCCCATGGTCCATGCCCATGAGACTACCCCAGCTGAACTCTGATCGGTGAACTGAAAAACTTGGTTTACATCACAACTCAAAGAAGGCGTAAAGCTGAATAGTGCAGTAGGATTACCTACCACGGTCACACTCGAAAAAGCAGTATCACTACAGCCTTGACCGCTACTTGCTATAAGGCGAATCTGGAAGGTGCCAGTATTAACATACGCATGTGATACAGAACGGCCTGTGCCTGAGCTTCCATCACCAAAGTCCCACTGGCTTGTTCCACCTACACCAATCAGGGTTGTATCCTGAAAAAGTACAGCAACGTTTTGACACGCAGTAGGGGCGCTGACTGTGAATCCGGCATTTGGGCGACCTGAGGTTACATTAAAATTAGTAACGACAGTGTCGGCACATCCGCTGGCGGCTGTCGCGATCATCGTCGCCGTATATGCGCCCGCTACATTATATTGTATCAAAGGAGGATTCGCTCCAATCGCCACAGCAGGGGTTCCACCAGGAAAATCCCACTGATAGGTAATACCAGTAGCGCCATTGGCCTGAGTCGTATTCGTAACATTGACATTTACAGGAAGCACACAACCTGAAGTGCCCTGAAGGTTGAAACTGCCTATAGGGCTGTTTGATACTTCAACCTGATTGAATACCGTAATCGTCGTATCACAACCATTACTATTTATGACCCTCAATTGAACATCATATCGACCAGGGTCAGTAAATGTTACTACAGGGTCAGTCTGGCTGGAAGAAACCGACACACCAGTAGCTCGGTTCCTGAAAACCCAGGTGTTGGTGGAAATCGAAGCCGAGTTGGCCTGTGTGGTATTGGTAAAGTTAACCGTTAACGGAGCACAGCCACTGGTCACATTAGAAGTGAACGATGGAACCGGATTCGGAAATACTTCGATGTAGCAGGGCCGAGTAAGGGTGTCAGTTACGCCTGCGGCGTTCGCGACTACCAATCGGACATCATAGCAGCCTGCACCTGAAAAAATCCGGCCTGGATTCTGACCATTAAGTGTTCCTACTACAGTACCACCTCGAGTAAAGGTCCACTCCCAACTTACCGGATTACCGGTACTTTGGTCCTGGAAAGCACTTACCACGATAAGGCAGCCACTTTGAGGTGTTGCAGAAAAATCGGCAGTTAACTGAGCAGCAAGTGGCTGAGCAGCCAGCCATAAAAAGAAACATGCTCCCAAGCAGTGAAGCAAGGGGCGGATACGCAAGAATTGCATGTCTGAGAGTTGTGTAAACATGTTGGAATAAGGCAGCAAAAATATCAAACATTAATATTGAAGGCCTATAATGGAATTACCCGTTTTTAAGGGGTTTAGCTGTCGGATTTGTCTTGGTTGTTTCAACGACTTCAATAAGCTGGAAAGTATATTACAGCTATTCGAAGTTCATCAAAACAGCACGAAAATACATAATGGAATCACGATAGTTAAATATCGGTGAGCCAAACGGTCGGATTAGGTGTACGGGTGGTGGTGAAATGTCGACTGGCGCAGTAAAAGGAGCAATACGAGCAGCACATATCCAATAAAAGGAGCCAAATTTGCCAGTGTATCCTTTCGTTCCCAGACTAAACCCCACCGTAAAACAACCTGAACGAACAGCGCAAACAGGAAATAATTCCCTGCCATCCGGATAAAAGGATGAAGACTTACGTAGGTCCCAGCAATTTCAGGATGTGTGGTGCCAGAAAATTCATACCAATCCGGTGAACGCATGATGATGAATAATACCAAGGCGCCTAAAAAGCTCCATTGCAAAGTATTGATCATAACGCGAGCCATCCGATGCTCATTAGTTCCCGCTTGCATCTTTCTGCCCCACATAAGCAGCACCGTTGTGGCAAGGATAAATCCCAAAGTTGCCAAGCCAACTCCTGGAGCAAGGTTAAGCTTCCAGCTTAGCAGTGTGTACAAATATTGCAACACAGCATGGCTTATCACGACCAAAGGGAATACTTTTTGCCTGGCTATCACAAGATGGCCCATCAATAGCAAAATAGTAATACTGTACACCAGATTTTCTAACATCGGCCCCAAGTTAGGAAGGCAATAAGGATAATCGCACATTTTGAGGAGGCATTTTTTCTTAAAAGGGTTCGAATTCGCTTTGTCGTGGGGGTTAGAGTTGCTAAATTTGATTGTCGAATACGATCTTACTCACAACAATCACCTCATACATGAAATTCACCTTCTACGGACACGCTTGCTTCGGAGTGGAAATCGCAGGAACCCATCTCCTGATCGATCCTTTTATTTCCCAAAACCCAAAAGCTTCCCATATCGATATAGAAACACTGGAAGTAGATTACATTTTGCTTACTCATGGCCATGCGGACCATGTTGCTGATGCGAAGTCAATAGCCCTTCGAACCGGAGCGACGATTATTTCTAATTTTGAAATTGTGACCTGGTTCGAGGCAAAAGGCTGCAAAGGCCATCCAATGAGCCATGGTGGGCAATGGCAATTTCCGTTCGGAACGGTTAAATATGTTTCCGCAATACACTCCTCCAGTATGCCAGATGGCTCATATGGAGGAAGCCCTGGCGGATTTGTAGTTGCAAGCCCTGAAGGTACTTTTTACCACTCCGGAGATACTGCGCTTACCTACGACATGAAACTTATCCCCAAAACGTTCAATATTGATGTCGCGCTTTTATGCTTGGGGGATAATTTTACAATGGGATATAAAGATGCTGCCATTGCTTCCGATTTTGTACAGTGCAATAATATCATAGGACACCACTTCGACACCTTCGGCTTCATCGAAATCGATCATAAACTGGTGAAAGACCATTTTGAAAAGGAAGGTAAAGATCTCCGTCTTCTGGAGATCGGAGAGAGCTATACGCTATAACGTCAGGCTTTGGAAAACGCTCTGGACGTAAAAGAATGCCTGAAAGCAGGACTTCGATGTTGGAAGAAGGTCCCCTTTCTATCAGCACTTCATGCATGTATTCTTACCGTAATGTGGATTTTGGTCGTTGTGATCATTTCTCTTGGGCCAGGAATAATCATATTTCTCATCTTCTTTCATATCCCATTTCGAGTTTGGGCTGGCTTTCATAAAGTAGGTCACCTGGCCTTTCAGGAAAAGGATATTCGGTTTGATAGCTTTTGGTCTGCATTCAGTACCAAAGGCCTGAGAGGCTACGCAGGGAGAATGCTCGGACTCTATATAATCTCAGTGCTGGTTCCAGCTATTATCAGCATAACCTTACTCGACGATATTGCAGCTCCCTGGACTATTCTTGTATTTAATACCGCAGCTCAACTTGCTTTCATGACGCTGTTTTTATTGTACCAAATAGCCATACCAAACATCGTATTTAACAAAATGAAGACCGGCGAAGCCTTCGCCCAAAGCCGTAAATACATCTTCAGCCAGATCGGGCCAGCTATACTATTGTTTATTATACTTGCACTTATCAATGCACTGGGTCTGTTATTCGCAGGTATTGGACTCCTGATTACAATTCCCTTTTCTGTCTATTGCTGGCAATATGTTTGGGAAACGCGCTCAGGTGTCTTTCAGCACGCAGACGTCGAACAGCTCATTGATCAAATTGGCCTTGAAAGCATTGATGAATAGATTCTGAATAACATGGCAAATACTTACAGACATTTTTCAGACTTATGGGACAATCCACGACATTTCAATGTTGGGAAAAGCTTCCGTGACGGCTGGGACATGTTTTCCAGAGATGCTTTACCAGCAGTTGGTTTTTCGATCATCGCCTCGCTTATCGCCTTAATGGGTGGAGGTATATTGAGCTTTATTCCATTAATAGGGCCTATTTTTGCTCAAACGCTTATTGGAGCGCTACTCGCGGGGTTTTATCTTGCTGGCTACCGTCTATATCGTAACGAGTCAATAGGCTTTTCAACGTACTTCAGAGGGTTTGATCATCTAGGTCAAATTGTTATTATGAACTTGATCTATGCAGGAGTGTACTTTGTACTCGCCATAGTGTTGGTTCTTCTGGGAGCTATTATTGGTTTTTCATTTTTTCAGGATTTTTCATCATCAACATCAGGTGCAAGCCCTGGAATGATCGTCTTCCTTGTGCTCATAATGGTAGTCTTCTTCACAATCATTATCGCGTTCTCCTTAGCCTATATGTTTGCAGTACCCAACGTCACCAACCTCAAACTTCAGGCATGGGACGCAATGGAGTTAAGCAGACGAGTCGCATTCAAGCAGGCTGGAGGACTACTGGGGTTGTTTTTCCTTATCGTATTGATCAACGTCCTGGGAACCCTTCTCTTTGGTATTGGATTATTAATTACCGTTCCTGTAAGCATGTTTGTAGTTCAAGCTGCCTGGGAACAAGTTATAGGAGGCGAAGGCGGGCAACACCTCGATAACCTTATCGATGAATTTGGAACGGATAAAGAAGAAGAGATTCAGCCTCCTTTTGATGGAAGCTTTTAAGTGACTTTAGTACACACCTTCGTCCAATACCAAAAAAATAGTTATCTTTGCGGCCCGTTAAGGAACAGGCTAACAAAAGCTACTCACTTAAACAGCATTTTGGCATGAGCGAAAACGTAAATACTTACTTCTCAGATCGCAGAACAGAATGGAAAAAACGTTCAGGCAATAGCGCATGGACTGTTTTCAAAATCATGTCTGAGTTCGTAGAAGGCTTTGAGAAGCTTTCTGAGATTGGACCTTGTGTCTCTGTATTTGGTTCTGCCCGTACAAAACCTGGTGCTCCTTTCTATGAGCTTGCTGTAGATGTTTCACAAAAATTAACGGAAGCTGGCTTTGGTATCATTACCGGTGGTGGACCTGGTATTATGGAAGCTGGTAATAAAGGAGCCCGCCAAGGTGGTGCGCCTTCTGTAGGTCTGAACATTGACCTCCCTTTTGAACAACACAACAACCCTTACATCGACCCTGACAAGTCGATCGACTTTAATTACTTCTTCGTTCGCAAGGTAATGTTTGTCAAATACGCCCAGGCATTTGTAGCTCTTCCTGGTGGATTTGGCACCCTTGACGAACTATTCGAATCACTCACACTGATCCAAACGAACAAAATAGACCGCTTTCCCGTAGTGCTCGTCGGTTCTGAGTTTTGGGGCGGGCTTGTAGAGTGGATTGAAAAAACTTTATTGGAGCAGGCAGGCAATATTTCTCCTGATGATATGTTTCTGTTCAAAGTTGTTGATACTGCTGAAGAGGTAGTTGAGTACATTAATGAGTTCTATACAAAGAACGTTATACGACCAAATTTCTAGCCTATACCAAAACTCAAAAAGTGCATCGGTTCGAATTTTTTCAGAATCCGGCATTTTTGGAACAGTTTTCGTACTACACCAATAGACCATCGGTCTAGCGCACGCCTGCGCAATTTTTAGGCTTAAAAGGCAACCTATACCATGAATTCCAAAGCCATTTATTTCATTTTACCGCTGCTCATTCTTGTGAGCGGATTCAGCCTGATGAACAGGCAGTCTCCTCCAGCGGCAATGGAGCTTCAGCGTTTTGGCTCTAAATTACAAGTCATGACCATGGAAGCTCCCGCGTTTGTGGAGTTTGCAGGGGAACGCATTCCTACTGAACGCCCGGATGTAAAGGCAAAGCTCGACAAAGAGCTTCAGCGCTACAGTCGCGGCCTCGCAGGCTCCAAGTTGCTCATGAAGCGCATGGGACGCTACCAAAAAGCATTTACTAGTGCACTCGCCGATTACGGTGTGCCTGCCGACTTTTTCTACCTTTCGATGATCGAGAGTAACCTCTCTAATGCGATATCACCAGCTGGTGCGGCGGGTTTTTGGCAGCTGATGCCAGAGACTGCCAAGCAGTATGGACTGGAAGTATCCAATGAGGTTGACGAGCGTCTTCATGTAGAAAAAGCGACAATTGCTGCTGGCCGTTACCTTCGTGACCTTCATAAGAACTTCGGTTCATGGACACTTGTAGCAGCTGCGTATAACCGTGGCGAAGCAGGGCTTCAACGCGCACTTACCAAGCAAAATGTGGAAGATTACTTCAGCCTGCACTTGAATCGTGAGACAGCACAATATGTGTATCGCGCAGCAGCACTAAAACTTCTTGCAACGAATCCAGAACGCTATGGACTGGAAGCACCAAGGCGCTATTCGCCTTTGAGAACATATGCAGTGGAGCTTTCTGAAAACATCGAAAACCTTCCATTGTACATCATTGATAACAAGATTGACCCAGTAGCTTTCCGCCAACTAAATCCTTGGATTTTGCAGGACTTCCTAAACGTTCCTTCTGGCAAAAACTACACGATCCAACTTCCAATGGGAAGGCTATCTGCACCAGAGCTAGCCATTGAAGATCGCTACTTCAGAATTGCGCTGGACTCATAAGAATCAGATTAAGTAGCAATACAAAATCGCCCTTACAAGCTGAGCTTGTAAGGGCGATTTTTTTTTAACAATGCTATTAAATTCATTTATCATTATTCATGAACAATGACTCATGATAAATTATCCCTTCATCTTCGCTCCGGCAAGTTTTCCTCCCAGCCAAGCCATTGGTAGATAAGCCAAGGCCAAATCAGCAATCGTGAACCAACCTGGAGCATTGATCATGATGACATTGGCGATTCCGCTGAGTAGCACGATTACACCAACCAAAAGTGCAAGCTGCATATTGCGACTTACCGCTAACTTGGCAGCGACAAAAGCTCCCAAAAGTGCATGCATGGCATGAGCAAGAAAAGGCCCTATGAAATGCTTCATTTCTAAAAGGTGAATCTTTTCGCCAAGATTGTTCATATCCACCCCTTCTGGCAATGGAATAAATATCATGAACAGCATGAAGATAGCCATATTAGCTACCATGCCGAGAAATACCCCTGCAATAACAGCAAGAATGTTACGTACAATTGGATTCATATCGGGTTGGTTTTTTTGATAAATACGCAATCATAACGCTATTTATCAAATCTTACCCTGCAAGATGGCTTGCTATTCAGGTTCCGATCCGTAGATATAAATATCGACTGGTGATCCGACCCTGATTTTGCGTTCAAATACAAAAGGTGGATTTTGGCGATGGATAAGACCTTGTTGGTCTACTGCACCACCTTCCATGTAAATGGTGGCCCCCAGACTTAAGTCAATAGCGCGCAATGCAGAAATAGCGTCTTCCAAAGGCAAGCCTACTAGATTCGGTAGATTAACCTTCTCCTTATTCGTGCTTTGGAGGATAATTAGATCGATAATACTGCCTTGAGGAACTTTCTCACCAGCCGCGATCGGCTTTCCGGCATACATCATACCATCCACCTGGTTATTAAAAGCTCCTGGATCAGGACGCAGAATCTTTTCTCCCATGATAAGCTTTCTACTGCGGAGCATTTCTTTTGCCCGAATAAATTGCTTCTCTTTCATATTTGGAACTTGAACCATAGGGGCTTCGAGTTTCGTAATCGTGAGGAAAATTTTGCGATCTGGCTTTACGCGACTAAGCGGTGCCGGATATTGATCGAGAATTACTCTTGTATCATACCCGGGTTCATAAACGGAGTCTTTAATCTCATATCGAAGGTCAGCCTCGTTCAACACCTCCAGTGCTTCCATTTCAGGAAGGTTGCCGACATCGGGTACGAGCACGGACTCGCCATGGCGTGTGTAAGAAGGTAGAATTACAAAGAAAATTAGTAGGTAAGCAAGAAAGCCAAATACGATCAGGCCCAACAGGCTATAGAAAAACTCTTTGCTCCAGAAATACTTCAACATGGGTTGATGATTGCAGATTAACGATTTACTATTGCGGACTTAGTGTTTATCACACTAGAAAGATTACATCCTTGCGGGTGCTTGGATGCCCAATATAGCCAAAGATGCGCGCAAGACATTACCGGTGAAGCTTGCAAGTGCCAAGCGCTGAGCACTAATGCCTGGTTTATCAGCCTGCAACACATGGCAATCACGCCAAAATCCGTTGAACTCGCGAGCGAGATCGTAGGCATAATTTGCGATCATGGCAGGGTTGTAGCCGTCTCCAGCTTCCTTAAGAATGCCTCTGTATCGGAACAAACGGAAAAGCAATTTACGCTCCGAAGGATGTAGTGATTCTTCCAAATCCATATCGGCGGCAAATGTGGTCACCTCTCCTGCTCTTCGGTTCAAGCTTTGTGTACGCGCGTATGAGTATTGTATAAACGGCCCGGTGCTTCCCGTAAGCGCAACCGACTCGGCTGGGTCATAGAGCATGCCTTTCTTGGGCTCAACTTTCACAAGGAAATATTTGATCGCACCAAGTGTCAACGTATGATAAAGCGCATCGAGCTCTTCTTCGCTCATGCCATCGACTTTGCCTTGCTCGGAAGTGGCTGCCTGCACTTCTGCTTTTACTTCCTTAACCAAATCGTCGATTTCGACGACGTTTCCAGCACGTGATTTCATCTTGCCATGAGGAAGCTCTACCATCCCATAGGACATGTGAAAAAGTCCATCAGCATAAGGCTTCTCCAGCTTTTTTAATACTTCAAAAAGCACCTTAAAATGATAATCCTGCTCGTTTCCTACCACATATACCGAACGATCTACATCAAAGTCGGCTTGCTTGTGAGCGGCGACCGCAAGGTCTTGAGTAATATAAACTGAGGTGCCATTGCCACGCAAAAGCAGCTTTTGGTCCAGGCCAGCATCTTCCAGATCGACCCAAATGGATTGATCATCTTTTTTATAAAAATCGCCTTGTTTTTCGCCTTCCTCTACAATCTCCTTACCTTCCTCATATACATCAGACTCGTAATAAAATTTCTCAAAGGAAACCCCAAGGCTTTTGAATGTTTCGGCGTGGGCCTCATACACCCATTCGTTCATCTGCTTCCACATTGCCCGAATTTCCGGATCACCATTTTCCCACTGAACGAGCATTTCATTCACTGCAATGATCGAAGGAGCCTGCTTTTCTGCTTCTTTTTCATCGATGCCCTGTGCTACCAGTTCCTTAACTTCTTCTTTAAGGTCATTGGCAAATTTGACATAATAGTCTCCGACAAAGGCATCGCCCTTTTTGCCTGCAGAAGCAGGATTTGTATTTCCTCCGTCTTGTTGCCAAGCATACATCGAGCGACATATCGCGACACCACGATCATTATAGAGACATACCGGATGCACATCGTAGCCATTAGCTTCTAGGAGCGAATTGAGCGAATCCCCCAAAACGATATTACGCAAGTGGCCAAGGTGTAGCGGCTTGTTGGTATTGGGTGAACAAAATTCCACGGCAATGGTGGTGCCGTTTCCATCAGTGCGTGTCAAGAAGCCATCATCCTGCCCATACTGAGCAAGAAAGTTGCGCCAATAAGCTTCGGTCATGCTAAGGTTAAGAAAGCCCTTAACGAGAGTAAATCCCTGTACAAAGTCGAGCTTTTCAGTAAGTAACTGCCCCAGCTTTTCACCCACTTCTTGCAAATTGCCTAGTCGGTGCTTCGCCAATGGAAAAATTACCAGCGTAAGCTCGCCTTCAAACTCTTTGCGAGTTTCTTGTACATTAAGGCTTGCGGGATCGATCTCGGCGCCGAAATGCGCCTGGATAAGCTGCGCAGCAGCTTCCTGAATATGGGTTGACAGGTTTAACATGGTGCGCAAAATTGGGAAAAAGCGCAGACAATTCTAAACTATTTGGCGATTAGAAAAAGGCTATCGGCTACTGGCTTCCTGCTGCTGGCTATTTTGAGGTGTTTAGGCTATACATTTTATTGCTGTCGCTGCCTGATTTGATAAAACAATTCTATAAATACACCAATCACAACAAGTCCGATAGCTGTAAGGAAAGCTCCCATGAAAGGGCTTAATATAAGCTCGGAAGCAAGCATTTTGCCTTGCTCAAGTAATAATGCCCCCACGATCGTCAATGCAAGTGCAACCAGGCCAGCGATGGCAAGTCCTCCTTTGCCTATTCGCAGTCCCAGCAACCAACCCAATAGTAAAAACACCAAGGCATTGGCAGGCATGGACCATCGGCGGTACGACTCATACTCTACTTTCGCGAGTTTTTTCTGATGGTACTTCATGCCTTCAGGTGGCTTGCCTTCTTTTATGAGCGTGTCCATATGCCTCCTTAGGCTATCGCGTAGATGCAGAAGATTTTCGTTCGTTAGAAAATAACGATGCCCATCAGGAACCTTAGGGACTGTTACAGGACCAGGAAGTTGAAAATTTACGCGAAGCGAATCAAAGTAGGTGCGAGAGTACGTTCCGGCAGAATCGGGTTCGTGTTTAGTACCATTGAACAACCGTAATGAAAGCATATCGCCCACGGCCCTGATACTACCATGCTCTGCAAGAAGCACCAAAGGGAAGGAATTGCGCTTATTCTGATAATCATAAATAAGGAAGTCATGTAACAACTCGTCTTCAGGATGATCGTCGGAGGTGTAGATAGTCACCTGTTCGATCTGCTGGATAAAACGCCCAGGACGAATGTGGATCTCACCATTTTCACTTCCAGCTTTTGCTTCCCATACCGCGCCTGTCAGATACTTGTATGAAGTCGGCGTGAGGTGCTGCGTGGCAAAACAGGACAAACCAAAGACCAGCACAGATGCAATGATAGCAGGCATACTGACTCTGAAAGGAGAAATGCCCGCGGCGTAGAAAGCGTATAATTCGTGACGCTCTTTAAGGCCTCCCATCGTCATGATGGCTGCGGCCATTCCGGCGATAGAGATTGCTCCTGGCAGGACCATCCCTCCAGTCCAAAAAGCGACTTCTGCAATAAGCATTGCACTTCCGCTGCCAGCAAGATCGTCCAGGATATAACCTAGCGATTTTGTCACCAGAATAAATAAAGCTATACCCAATACGGCAAACCAGGGGCCAGTAAAATTTCGAATAAAAAGGCGATTCACAAGAGGGGATTAGGAATAGTTAAAAGTGCATCGTGCAAATCGTAAAGTTTAAAGTGAGCTTGCAGTCTAATGGGCTTGCATTTTCCATTCTGAACTTTCTATTATGCACTTTGAACTAGAAAAGGGCTATGCGCTATACAAATATTGTCTCACAACCCTACACCGATGTGCAGGTCAAGGAGTGTGCTTATATGGTAAATTTGAAATGAAAACCTAAAAGCGATTGATTCAACCATGAAGTTATGGATAATTACCCTCATGTGCCTTTGCGGGAGCGTTGTTGCGCTTTCGGGCAAAGAGGGACCTCCACCTTCTGATAAAATGGTCGCTTTACTTGCAGAAGAGGAACGCAATTCTGAAAAGCACCTTTCTTCTCCACCTTATCTTTTAACGAAGCCAGAACCCAAACGGTCTAGCAATACCTTGCTACCAATTGCAACTTTAGCATTTTTATCCTTGTTGGGTGTTTCTGCATATTGGGTTGGGCGAAAAAAGAAAGCGGTGGCGGCTACTGAGCAAAAGGAAGTAGATGCGGCACCTGTTTTTGCGAATGTGCCTTCTCCATCTGAAGTGGTGGTCCGGGAAGAAGTGATTATTGACAAGCGCTTTATGGAGCAGGTAGAACATTTATTTCAAAAGCAGCTTCGCGATCCATTATTCAATGCAGAGGCACTTTGTCTGGCGATGAATATGAGTAAGAGCCAGTTTTACAGAAAATTTCAGGAGTCTTTTCATCAAAGTCCAGGTAAGTATATCAGGGAGAAAAGACTGGAAACCGCTCATTTCATGCTTTCTAACGAAGAAGGCAATGTTTCTGAAGTCGCCTACGCAGTAGGTTTTAATAACCTCTCTTACTTTGCGAAGTGCTTCCGCCAGCAATATGGCGTTCCGCCTTCTCAGGTGGCGTAGGTAGTGAATAGGTATGAAAATCTGATGTCGTATCTCTAATCTAGTATCAGGGCTGTTTATTCATTTTTCCGAAATTAATAACCTAGCCTCCTTGGCTTAAAAAGAGCAAAATTCAACAAAATCATTTTGTGGCCTGAGCCTTTCGACAGGCTCAAGATAAACTAAAGTCGAAGGCCCCTCAGTTAAAAATCGACAGATTTTCTCGCCGTTATGGCTTCGGCTCCGCTCAGCCACCAGCAAAAATATGCTGGCAAGATTGCATTTACGGATGCTAAAGTAGCATTCTCATTTCAATTTTTTGAATGAACACCCTTGATCTAGTATATCGTATTTTCATCCATATTTGAAGGAAATACGAATCATAACAATCATTTGATCCATAAAAAAAGGCTGTCTCGATTATGAGACAGCCTTTTTCATTTTTAATCGGAAAATACCGAACGATTATGCGCTACAGCTCTCGCAATCAGGATCGTCGAGACGGCAAGCCTGCACATCTACATCATCCAGCGAGATCGCTGTAATTTCAGCGGTAGGAGCTGCTGTTTGAACAGTCTGAGCGGCGCCGTTTCCATTACCGTTAGCATGAGCCATGACTGGAGCTTCTTCCTCCTTTTTGTTACCCAAAACAATGTTTGTGGCGCGACTATTACCCTCGGCAGCAGACTGCTCCAGAATCTTACGGTCAACCGTAAACTTAATAGCATCCGTAGCAGATTTTGAACGGAGGTAATACGCTCCTGTTTTAAGGCCTTTTTCCCATGAATAGAAGTGCATGGAAGTCAGTTTGCCAAAGTTCGGGTTTTCGATAAATACATTCATCGACTGACTCTGACAAATGTATGCACCACGGTCAGCCGCCATGTCGATAATCACACGCTGACTGAGCTCCCATGATGTTTTGTACAGATCTTTCAGCTCTTGTGGAACTTCAGGAATATGCTGTACAGAGCCATTCGCAGCGATAAGACGATCTTTCATCGTATTGTTCCAAAGTCCCATCTTAATAAGGTCATGGAGCAAATACTTATTGACGATCACGTACTCACCAGAAAGCGTACGACGTGTATAGAGGTTTGAGGTAAAAGGCTCAAAACACTCATTGTTGCCAAGGATTTGGGAAGTAGAAGCGGTAGGCATAGGCGCTACGAGCAAGCTGTTACGCATGCCGTGCTTTACGACTTTCTTTTTAAGGCCAGCCCAGTCCCAACGATCGCTTGGCTCGACATTCCACATGTCAAACTGAAGCTGTCCTTTGCTGGCTGGAGAGCCTGGGAATGTTTCGTATGCACCATCTATTTTGGCGAGCTCTACAGAAGAAGTAACTGCACCGAAATAAATAGCTTCAAAGATATCCTTATTGAGTTGGCGCGCTTCAGGCGAATCAAATGGCATGCGCAACTTCACAATTGCATCGGCAAGACCTTGCACACCGATTCCGATAGGGCGGTGACGCATGTTAGACTTGCGTGCTTCAGGTACCGGATAATAATTGATATCAATAACCTTATTCAGGTTACGTGTGATTACTTTCGTGATTTCTACGAGGCGATCAAAGTCAAACGTTTGTTCTTCAACATCGACAAAGCGACCAAGTGCAATAGAAGCGAGGTTACAAACGGCAACTTCGTCACGGTCGGTGTACTCGATAATCTCTGTACACAGGTTAGAAGAGCGAATAGTACCCAGGTTCTGCTGGTTTGACTTACGGTTGGCGTGATCTTTATATAAAATGTAAGGCGTTCCGGTCTCGATTTGTGATTCCAGGATTTTGTTCCAAAGCTCACGGGCAGGCACTGTGCGACGTGCTTTACCTTCCTGCTCATGCCTTACGTAGTTTTCCTCAAACTTATCTCCCCAGTTATCATAGAGGCCAGGAGCTTCGTGCGGACAGAAGAGTGACCATTCGCCATCTTCCTTGACACGCTGCATAAACAAGTCTGGAATCCACATCGCATAGAAGAGATCGCGAGCGCGCATTTCTTCTTTACCGTGGTTCTTTTTTAGGTCAAGAAACTCAAAAACATCTGCATGCCAAGGCTCCAGGTAAATAGCGAAAGCGCCTTTACGCTTGCCACCACCCTGGTCCACATAACGTGCTGTGTCATTAAAGACACGGAGCATAGGAATGATCCCGTTTGAATTTCCGTTGGTTCCTT
Source organism: Bacteroidia bacterium (assembly GCA_045106685.1). Taxonomy (GTDB): domain Bacteria; phylum Bacteroidota; class Bacteroidia; order J057; family J057; genus JAUIGE01. Next base: position 27,001 of record JBGCFB010000266.1, read on the forward strand.
TGATATATGAACCCGTAGCACGCACATTGTGAATGCTTAGGCCAATTCCGCCAGCGCTCTGCGAAATAAGCGAGCACTGCTTAAGTGTGTCATAAATTCCGTCAATACTGTCTTCTTGCATAGAGAGAAGGAAACATGACGAAAGCTGAGGCTTCGGTGTGCCAGCATTGAAGAGCGTAGGTGTTGCGTGAATAAACCAGCGCTGAGACATCAGCTCATAGGTTTCGATCGCAGCCTCGATATCTTCACCGTGGATTCCAATAGATACACGCATCAGCATTTGCTGAGGACGCTCTTCTATTTCGTTATGCATTTTGAGCAAATAGGAACGCTCTAGCGTTTTGAATCCAAAATAATCCAACTCATAATCACGATCATAGATAATCGCAGAATCAAGGATGTCTTTATGTTTGTCTACAATAGCTGCGACCTCATCCGAAATAAGCGGAGCCGCTTCATCGGTTTTAGGGTCAACGTATTCGTGTAGTGCTTTGACAGTTTGGCTAAAAGACTTGTCGGTGTTCTTGTGAAGGTTAGAAACCGCGATGCGAGCAGCCAGTTTGGCAAAGTCGGGATGAACAGTCGTCATTGACGCTGCGGTTTCTGCAGCGAGGTTGTCAAGTTCAGTAGTCGTCACGCCGTCGTATAGACCTTGAACCACTTTAAGTGAAATCTGAACTGAATCAACGTAACGTTCATCTAGACCATAACATAGCTTTTTTATCCGCGCGGTGATTTTGTCCATTTTGACTTCTTCGCGCTTCCCTGATCGTTTGATTACATACATGTATGTCGGAAGTTTATAGATTATGTGGATTACAGGAGGAAATTTTTGAAAAAGAGCGAGGTTCTTATAAGCTACTGATTATCAATAAATTAGATACACAGATAGCAAAAAGACAATGTAAGTTACTTAGCTTTTCCACAAAGGCATAGCTGTTATCCACAAACTTATCAACAGAAATGTGGATAAAGTATTCCCCAGCCTTTTTATTCAAAAGGCGGAAATAGAATTAAGAAGAAACTTTCTCGGGAGCACTCGAGGGTTTTGAGCGCTTCAGTAAAACAAAGATGGGAAATCAACTTTTCAACTGAAAACCAAGACTTTCCACAGCTGTGGAAAGTGTAGAAAAATTGTATGTACCTAGGCTAGAGGATATCTACTATTCAACCTCTTCGTCCTCGTTATCCCAATCGGCAGAGTCATCGTCGATACCGAGTTCATTCATAAACTCATCCATATCAATCTCTTCATCTGTCCAGTACATGAGGATCGTTTCCTGAGCTTCATCAATATCAAATTCGGAAACATCCCATGTTTCACCCTCATCGAAATCAAGCCAGTCAAGGAAAGATTCATGCTGTTCATGGTTACGATCCTTAAGCGCTTCGACCATCGTGTAGTAACCAGGAATTCCCCCGATATCATCAGGCGGGCAAGCATTCGCCCCGTTCATGATTTGAGGTGCGGCAATAGACTCTTCATCTAATATCGCCTCCAGGGTAATATGATGTTCCCAGCTGTCGCCGAGGTCATAATCCATCCCGATAACCTGACCTTCAAGATTAAATCTTTCAGAGAGGAGCAATTCGTCCTCATCCTCTAAATAGTCCTCATCTTCTTCTTCCAGAATCATCCCAATGCGTTTTACATCAGGATCATCAAGGTCAAAAAATTCATGAAGATGGCTGTTGTCCCACCCCATTGCGCCGATGCAAACAGCGGCTAGATCGCCAAATGTAGCGTCTTCAGCAGGCATTTGAACGCGTCGCCAAACCAAAGGCTTTGTATTCTTTAGCGAAAAATGGAGTTGGTATATCATAGTATCAGGGGCTAATCTAACTGGAAAGTTCTGCATTCTTTTTGAGAAAAAGCAAGATTAGCACTCATTAATTGATATTATCTCCATCAAGGTAATTCGCGATCAAGCCGTAGGCTTGCGCGTCATCCCAAATCCGGCAATCGCGACCAGTGCTACAAACAGCAAAAGCTGCGGCAGGTATCCTTGCGATCGGGTGAT
>JBGCFB010000267.1:0-7124 GCA_045106685.1 Bacteroidia bacterium
TATGTAGCGGTAAGAGATGCTAAGAATACTGAAGTGTCAGAAGCTGCTGTTTCGTGGCATATTGATCATATTTTTTTTTTTTTTTTTCAGATATATAAAACTTTAGAACAATCTGAGGTAAGCAATTATAGAAGTGAATTCAATATGAAACGTTCCTTTGTCTTTGGTTTTAATACATTGCCTAGAGGAAAAATTACTGCGCCAGAGTCTGTAAGGCCAAAAGAAAATGTAGACATCGACACCATACAGATGCATTATGATCAAGCGCTGGCTACAGTTGAGAAATTATCTATTCTTCCTGAAAATAAACACCTCGACCATGCTGTTCTCGGGACTATGAATCGAGATAAGACAATTAAGTTTCTTACCATTCATACTGAACATCACCTTAAAATCATACGCGATATTTTGAAGGGAAAGTAGTTGTCTAACGAAACCCTAAAAGGGTGTCATGTCGGGCCGCGAAGCTGGCAATCCCGAGATCGGGACTCAGCTGGCAATGCGAGATCACTTACACTACAACTAGATAAAGTTGCTACAAGTATTCCCGTTTCTAGATCCTTTTCAAAAGCTGACTTTTACTAGCTTTCCCGTTCGTCACAAAAGTGGCACGCCCATCCCAATTCTGCTTAACGTACTGATTCTGAGGCTATTTTTGAGCTCATTCATTTTAAAACGATAGACTATGAAAATTTCCGTACTTTTTATTTTTAGCGTGCTAATCACCTACTCCGCATATTCACAAACTGCATCTCATGGAATACTATTATCAAATAAAGACGAAGTATTAATACGAGATGGGGATAATACCCCAATTAAATGGGGTGTAAACCCAGCAATCCAATTAGATGTCTATACGTCAAGTCAAATTGGTGAAATCGTCACCTTTTATAGTGATATTGATTCCTTGAGTTTTCTGATTCACCCTGATTCAGTATACAACTTTGTCGTATTGCAGGAAGGAGCAGATTCTGCATATAGCCAAGTTAGGTATAAACCTAGCTATCTTGATATTCTAAAAACTGGTGGTACATACAAAACCGGCACAGATGAAAAAATAGCGTTTACGTATCAGGATTCTTCACATGTAGCACTGAAGGAACTGCGTGAAAAGTATAACCTAGATTCAATCGCAGGTTCTGGCAATGAGTTCGCAAGGATGATTAACGTACTGTACTGGGTACATAATTTGGTTCCCCATGATGGTCAAAATGAAAACCCAGCTGTGAAGAATGCGGGAGACCTCATTAGCGTTTGCGATAAAGATGATAGGGGACTGAATTGTCGTGGGCTTTCAACTGTCTTAAATGAATGTTATTTGGCGATGGGGTTTAAGTCTAGAATTCTGACTTGTATGCCAAAAGATTCTGTCTTTCGGGATTGCCATGTAATAAATGTTGTCTATTCAAATCTGGCCGGCAAATGGTTATGGCTAGACCCTACTAATGCGAGTTATGTTATGAACAGTTCTGGGCAAATGCTGGGGCCAGCAGATGTACGTCAGCTATTGATAGATGATGAACAGTTAATACTCAATCCAGACGCCAATTGGAATAATAAGGAGTCTACGGAAATAGAATACCACCTCTATTATTATATGTCTAAAAACCTATATCGATTTAAGAGTCCGCTTAGAAGTGAATATAATTATGAGACAAATGGTCGCGGTAAACTAATGGAATATGTGGAATTACTTCCTGTGGATGGGTATAACCAAACACCTAAAGTAACGTCTGTGAGTTCTGATTTTTCTGGAACTACAGTAAAAACATACAAAACCAATAGCGCTAAATCATTCTGGGCTGCACCTAATTAGAGATTATCATATTTCGCAAGGACGTTTTGCAAAACGCGTCCCCCTTCCCCTACAATAAGAAACCAAACGTGATAATCTCTATCAACCTCAATAAAAATCTAAAAAATGGAAAGAATATTTATTTTACTACCGCTCTGCCTTCTACTCTGTACGGAACCCGTTCTGGGGGAAGAAATTGCGGAAAACGCTCCTCTCACGATCATCGAGCAGGACTACAAGCGTGCCCTCGAACTTGCCGCGGAGCAGGACAAGCTGCTCTTCATCGACTTTTACACCGTCTGGTGCGGCCCCTGCAAACAACTGGACAAGTACGTATTTCACAATGATTCCCTAAGGGGGCTCCTGGGCCAGCAAGTCGTATTGCTTAAGTACGACGCCGAGCGGGACACCACCTTCCACTTGTCGAAGAAATATCATGTGGGCAGTTACCCAACGGGGCTTTTACTTACGCCAGAGGGAAGGCTATTGACTCGCAAAGCGGGCTTTGCTGGTTCAGATGCTGCTAGCCTTGGGGTTAGCGTACTAGATTTCGTTAGTAAGGGCGTGGAACTCAGCGAGCGAGGGCAGTGGCAGTCGGGCTATGCTCCGGTAATTGCCCCTGCCAGCTACCCGGGCTTCTACGTTGATTATGTTAACCGAACCGATACGAACGTGGACGCAGCGGAAATAAACAATTACCTCGCTTCCGTGGAGGATAAGCTGTCGGAGCAGTTCGTGGCGGTACTTTATTACTTTGCTAGCAAAGTAAATGACGAACTGATTGCCGTGGCTATGGACAACCGGGAAGCCTATATCGAACGCTTCGGAGAAGGTAATTTCGGGGCTTTCGCAGGGAGAGTCTCCAGTATGAAGTTTAACCGGGCCGTGAAGGCTGACGACGAAGCCGCTTTCGCTCGTGCCAAAGCCTTCGCCGAGGAACAGTTCGGAGTCAAGGAGGCTGAGGAAATGGCTGCTTCTTATGAGGTTGATATTCTCAAGGCCAGGGGCGAATGGAAAAAAGTATTGGCCTATTACCAAGACCTGAAGGAAGCCGGAAAAATGGACAACGGTTATGTCAATTACTTCAGTTGGGGGGTCTACAAGGAGTGCAATGACCCGGAAGTCATGGCGACCTGCGTAGCGTGGATGCGGGAAGTGGTTGAGGAGGAGCCAGAATTCGACTACCTGGATACTTACGCGCGGCTTCTGCTCAAGGCGGAGGGGAAAAGCGCGGCAGAATCGGCGATCCGGGAGACGATCGTAGCCGGTAAGGCGGAAGGTCGGAAAACGGGTAGTTTAGAGAAGTTGCTGGAGTAACCCCAATTCCTGAACATGCCTCCCGTCGTGGAGAAATAGGGCAGCCCCCCCGCTGGACCGGACTTCGTGACAGCGGGGTAGGGCAGCGCGTAGTCCGGCCAAGCACAGCCAGTAGGGCTGCGATTTATGGCTGGAATTACCCACTTTCCCTCGCACAGTCTAGAAATTCCAGTCAGCCCAGAGTCCCTTCATTTAATTGAAAACCCGGACGCTTTCCATAAGCCTCATTTTCAATTTTCCACCTTCAATTAAAGAGCGTATTCGCTCATGCCACACATTTCAAGGCTCATATCCCACACGCGCTGCGCTGCGTCCGTGTCATAGGTTACCTCGGAGGATTTTTTCGGCTTGCACTTGTCCCAATAGAGGCCGCTTTTGCCGGAGGCTTCTGGTGAAGATGCGAGGTAGATGCTGGTCGCGGCTCCTTCGGCGGGAGTGACTCCGCCCATGCGGCGTAGTTTCCAGGCAAGGCTGTGCAAAGAGAAAGTATGCTTCAGGCCTATGTCTGTTTTGACCAGACCTGGCTGTACGCAGTAAATATGCACATGCTCGATCCCAGCAGCGCGCATCTTGCGATGAAGTTCATATACAAAGTAGCAGTTGGCGAGTTTGGACTGGGCGTATGACTTAAGTCCGTGGTACTTTTTACCGAGACTAATATCATCCCAATTCATGCCTTTGACCTGCTTATGCGAGTCAGAGCCTACACATACGATGCGACCTTCAGGCGCTTGCTTGAGTGCGGGCATAAGTTCATGCGAAAGGAGGAAGTATGAAATATGATTCACAGCAAATACCGTTTCGACATTGTCTTCGGTAAAGGTGCGCTTTGAAATCCAGGTTCCGGCATTGTTGACGAGTACGTCGATGATTGGGTGCTTGGCCATGATTTCGGCAGCTACACGACGGACGTCTTTTTGCTTGCCGAGGTCTGCGATAAATAGCTCGAGGCTATCATTGCCAGACTCCGCTTTGAGTTCCTGCAAGGCAGCCTTGCCTTTTTCCGCATTGCGGCATACCATGAGTACGCGCGCGCCTTGCTTGGCAAGGTCGAGCGCTGTCTGATAGCCTATTCCTGAATTTGCGCCTGTAACGACGCAGGTCTTGCTGGTCATGTGTTGAGTTTTGGTTTCAGGGCTCACAGTCCTAATCCTTGCCTGATTTGTTGAATTTTGAAATAAATAAGATCAAGGATACTTTCCCCGATCTGATAGACTTCAGTTGAGCCTATTTGGTGTTTATACTGCTCATTAAAGTCTTTGCTGTTAGAAATGGCTTCCGAAATAAATATGGGATGCTTTCGCGAGTCAAAACCACCAGGAATAATGTGATTAACCAGTCTTTTCCAGTCTTCACATTTTAGCATAGGTAAAGATTGTGGTTGGGCTTTGGAAAAATGCGCATAAAGCCATACTTCAAAACAAGGGTTACTTCTCGCTATTCTCCAGTTTTTCAACATATTGACTTCATCGATGATTTGCTCGATTTGAGGTTTTCGAGAGTCATACTTGTCAGGATCGATATCAAAAACCAACCAAACTTCATCCCTTTCTCTAAAATCATATTTGGGATTTTTGTTTGTCTCATTATTTAAAAGACATTCCTTAGCGATTTTTAGTAAACCCAAAGGGCTATTGTCCTCGTGAGGATTAAGCTTATAAACTTCTAACTTGATTCGTGAGTCAATCCCTTCAAAATAAGAGAAATACTGATGCTCTCTTTTCCTCCCTTCACAGAAAATAAAGATTGTTTTAGCTTCTTCACTGGGTTCCTCCCGTTCAAATAGTCGATTCTTTAAGATCATCCTAATTCCAGTTTAGGTCCTTTAAGTTTCCAAGGAAAGGTATCCCACCATATCTACCCGTTAAATAGCCTTTCTGGACATCCAGTGTCTTATGTTCCTTAAATTTACTCAAAGAATAAAGGTCTGTGCTCCCAAGTTTATTTTTCTCGGCAAACCATATTTCATCTTGCCTGAATATTGCCTGATCCAATAAGTTTGATTCGTGTGTGGTGAAAATTAGTTGGCCTTTTGTAGAGTTGTCAAGAGAGAATTTTTTAATTAATTCTTTTATTAAGAGGGGATGAATGCTTCTTTCGATTTCATCTACGATATAGACTTTCTTTGATGTTAAAATTTCTCTAAAAGCAGGAATGAAATCTAGCAACCTGATTGTGCCATCTGATTCCTCATCAAGGTCAAAGAGCACCTTTTCTCCATGCAACTGATTATGGTTGAGTTTTAACTGCTTAACCCATGTTTCATCACCTTCTTCTACAATGATAATTTCATCACCTTTTTTAGAAACTCCATTTAGCATTTTTAGAGGTGAATTCGCGAGTTGTTCTTTAAGCTTGTACACGAGATCGTCGTCATCCTCTCCTAAGAAATCTTCTAGGCGTTTCTTTTCAGACTCTAAAGAAGAAATTCCTATGTCAAAAGAACTCATCATTTCATTAGCATACTCCCGAAGCCTTTCATCAATATCAATCAAGTGAGGTAAGGCGATAGGCTTTGAAGAGGGGGTAAGAATATTCAATGTATCAGCAAACCAACGAAAGGCCTTTTTGCTTTTCTGCAAAAACTTATTATCTCTATTTGCAACAAATTTAAGTATGGGCTCATCGGGTTTAAAAAATTCTTCAAGAAGGACGGTTTTCAGAATTTGACTCTTTTCATCTTGCTCAAAATCGTCAGAAAAACGGACTTCGATTTTTCCACTATTACTTGTCTTACGTTCAAAAATAAGTTCGTCTTTAGCACTACCAAGCCCCGATACAAATAGTTCCTCAGTAGCGATAATCCCATTTTGGAGTTCAATACCATAATAAAATGGAATTTCTTCTTGCACGAACTCCACAGCAAAAACCTGCTTTTCACTTTTGTCTGAAAACTTGAAATGCGAGTTGTTTAACCCAAAAGGTTTTTTCCCCTCTTCAATAAACTGTTGAAAAAGGTATAAAGCTTTAACGAGGTTTGATTTACCTGCGCCGTTTGCTCCGTACAGTGATGCCAGTTTAAGAAGAGAGAAATTATCGTTGATAGCGTACTTGTGATCCGCTAATGATTGCAGGCGTTTGTAGGGAAGCATATTGAACTCCCTCATCTCCCTGAACGAGAATACGTTTTGAATAGCAAATCGAATAAGCATATTGTGTGAAAATTTCACGCAATATCGATTAAATTCATTTAAAAATGTGTAATTCGATGAATTTACTTGCCTTTTATCTCATCTATTTTGGGCAAAAACTCGTCAAGCGCCTCTTGTTGTTTGTCTTTGATTCCAATAAACAGTAGGCCGATCGATATCATCCAGAGTGGAATGATGAAGCCGCTTTTGATGGTGTGGATCAAATCTGTGCTTCCAATATGTTTTACATAATCGAGCATAGACATCGCAACGGGAACTGAGATTATCATGCCTATAAAAGCGTAGAGAAGGTAGATCAGTCGTGGAGCTTGTTTAGCTATTTTGAGAAGAAAGAATACAAAAACTGGAATGAGTGGCACAAAAGCATAGCTAGCCACAATCAAAAGCCAAATAGTAAACCTTGGAACTTTGCTATCCATCATTAGTCCCATAAGTCCCATTCCAAATACCGCATCAAAGTTCAGCATTACCCCGTGGTATAGAAGCAACCCAAAAACGATGGCTGCGATATTCGCAATGATGCGCCCTTTGATACTAAATTCCACAAACGCATTTGCCCAAAACAAAAACAGGCCAAACCCAATCGGAACCGCCCAGTGGAAATATCTGATCCATATCAAGGCTGCCCAGCCGTGATATTCCAGCTCGATACGCCATAACAGGCCACTGATGAGCGCGATAATGATCAGTGATGGATAGCGGTAGCGGGTGAATATCGTCATTGGGAAAGTGAGGGTTTTGTTAAAGGCATTGCTTTGACTCGATGAATTCGCGCGAATACGTCGAGTCAACCTGATGAATTCACGCGAATTCATCAGGTCTATTCCATGAACCAGCCCAGAAATTCATCTATTTGATCA
>JBGCFB010000268.1:0-4984 GCA_045106685.1 Bacteroidia bacterium
GCCGATGATGCCTGGCAAATCGAAGATTTTATTCGGCACATCCGTGGAGAGGATGTTGAGGTTTGACATATCTCCAGTCTAGAATCACATTTCACTAATCTTCAATCCCTTTTCTTTGATTGCAGATTGGAAATTGCAGAAGAGTGATTGGAGATGTTTCTTTTGCCAATCAACTCCGCTTATACACAGGAACCGTAGAACACGGCTCACCGAAGCTGACTTTTTTGGCGTAGGGTAATAAGCGTTTCGTCGCTTCAGCATAAACTGAAGCAGGAATCGCTACATCGCTACAGCCTTTTACGACGACTGGTCGATCTGCAAATGCTGCGAAGTCAATACTGTTTAATGTGTCGTCCCAAATAGCTTTTTCCAACTCATCGAGACTTCCTATGACGACTTTTTTGGCAAAAGGGGCAAGTTTGGAAGCAAGAATCATCCACACCCACGTCTGAATTACGGTATCTACTGAGCAGCCTACGGCAACGAATTTGCCTTCGTATTGCGACCAGTCATGCTCTTTTATCCATGCTCTGAAGTCTTTTTCACGCAGAATCATTTCCATAAACAACACCTCCTTGATATCGAGCATAACACGCTCTCCTTCAGTATGATGCTCTTCCAATTTGAAAGACATAATGGGCGAACTGGCAATACGATTTACGATTTCAGGCATAACAGATGTAATTAGTCATTTATCATTATTCATGCATGATCTAATGACTCATGATGAAATGACCAATGATCTAATGAATAATGAAATTGTTACAAAACTACGATTAATCTCCTACACGGGCTGATGTCTCCTTGCGATCAATCGTTTCAGGGTCCGTAAAGGTCACATTGATCTCGTAGGCATCGTACTGAGGGAGTGAGGAGACAAAACTGCGCACATACGTTTCTGCAACTTCCTGCGCTTCGCGAATGATGCCCGTCGTGATGGCTTTCTCCTTGACATCTTTTTTGATCTCGCGTACTTCTTCTGCAAGCGCTTCAAACACTTCGAAGTAGTTGCGATAAATACTTGGCGTGAGTGAGCGCGCCAAATTGACGGTGCGCGTAGTGTCGAGATCTACGATCGGCTCGTTGATTTTGGGATAGGGCAAATATACATTCAGGCGCCTATTGGGCAGAAGACTTACGCTATCGATACGATACGAAAGCGTCTTCTCGAATTCTTCATCTATGGAGACACTGTCGGCTGTTTTCAGCGCTTCAACATAGTCTGGAGACAGAATATAATCATCATTATCGAGCGAGTCGCGCATGGTTTCGAGGCGGGCGGCCTTGCCTCCATCGGAGAAGATAAATCGCGCCTGGCGTAAGTCAACATATGCGCTTACCTCAACAGGTGTTATGACCAGAGCTTCAGCCTTGTCAAGACGCTCCTGTTTGTTGTTGCTTTTTTCCAATCGCGCTATCTGCTTATCCATTTTCTCCAAACTCTTGACGGTTTGCACGAGGAGCTTTTGCAGGTCTTTATGTCGCTTGACGGCATCTTTGCCAGCACGCTCAGCAGCGTTTATGCTATCCTGAGCAGCTTTCCACAGCTTGAATGCTTCAGATTTACGCCTCTTCTTTTTGATGCTTTTCACTACTTTTCGAAGCGAGTCTTGTCGGCGTGTCCAGGTAAAAAAGTCTTCGTTGGCAAAAGCAATATCCTGAATCAATAAAACTTCTTTCGCTGAATCTGATCTAAGCGAGTCTGCTAGCTGAGTTCTGATTTTCGTCAAATCAGCTATTTCGTCTCGCTTTTTGTCAAACTTGGGAGGAACACCTAATAGGATCATTTCCTCATAGCGATAACTCACCAAGTGTAGTTCCTGCACGTACTGGATTCGCTCCAACAAGGCAAAAGGCTTCACCTTTGCTTTGGCAGGTTTTCCCCAAAAGTATCCACCAAAGATTGCCAGTAGCAATACTGCCGGAACCCCAAACCGTAAGAATACGGGGCTGTCGATGATGCGTAATATGGAGGAGATGATAAACACGTATTGATTTGAGGATTAGCTAATTTGATGAACAATGCATGATGAACGATTGGCAATGATTAAGATGGAATTGCGAAGTTGTCTAACGAATGCTAAAAAAGTCGTTCCCTGAGCGGAGTCGAAGGGAACAGTGCCAAAGGCGCTATTTTGGTGGCTTCGACTCCGCTCAGCCACCGTTTTAGACTTTAGTTTATCGCTGAGCCTGCCGAAGGGCTCAAACGATCAGCATTTTTGCTTCTTTACTTAGACAACTTCTGCCTCATTATTTAATTGTCAATCATTCATTGGTATTGATTTTCTCTAGTTTTTTAAGAAGGTCAAGTCTCTGTTGAAGAGGCAGCTGGTCGAGTAAGCCGTCACCGGAAAGTTCCGGCAGGAGGGTCTCGCGCAGTCGGGTATGTTCATTTGGTGGCACAAATTGCACCTGGAAGCCAAGTTCGTTGAGGGTATTGCGAACGTAGAGTTCGGCGAGGCGACGCGTTCTGGATGTGATGCCGTTGGCGAGTGCTTTATCCTGAACGGTCTTTTTGGTATTGGTAAGTGCTACCTGAATCGCATTGAATGCCTTTCCGGTGATATTCGTTCGGAAACCTGGCAGCCGCAGGGCGAAGCCTCGGTTGCGGATAGCGTATTGCTTGAGGCTATCGAGATGAATAACGGGCTTGGTAAAGCGTGCTGGAGGCAGCGTAACACCTATAAGGCTATCGGAGAGCATATTATACTGCATCTCACTCATATCTACATATCCGCTGATCTCAGCAGGGCAAATCGCAATAAACTGGAGTTTCCCTTTTGGTTGGCCTTTTTTATCATAATCCTTATAGACCGGAATCAACGCTTCATAGTAATACTTTACTAAGCGCAAGTCGTTCAGGTAGGCCACAGATTCTAATACTCTGGGAAGGGATTCTTTTTTCGAAACCCGAAGCATCCTCGCTCCCAGAAATGCCAAGCCCGCTACAAGCGCGCTTACCACAATCAAAGCGCCAAGCTTTGTCCAGGGAGATTGATTAATACTTTTAAACATGGAGGAGGTTGGTAGTGATTGGAAATTTAGCTGCAATGTTCGAAATATCCAATTTTTTGATTTTGCTGTTTACTTTTTGACAAAAAAAAGAACAGAATAGTATTCACATATAAAGCTGCTGGCTATTGGCGGTTTGCTTTTGGCCTGATGGGAGTTTTATCCTAAAAAATAACCAAAGCCGCCACTGATCACAATGTTCTGGCCAATCGCCAAATGCTAATAGCCAACAGCTTCTAAAAAACCATTTATTATGAAAACTACCTTCTTCGCTCTAGTCCTATTCATCGCTGTTATTTCTTCTTGCAAAAACAGTGACACTCCTGATCCTGGTCGCAATCTCGATCCTGGTGATGCAACTGTAACCGTTACAGCTAATGGTAATGAGACTGATTATACAGGAACTGCTGTATATGTAGGAAAGGACAATTTTATCGATAATACCAGCCGCCATAAGTTTGATATTAACCTCGATGGTACTGACGAAAAGATTATCCTGAATATCATTTATGATAATAATACTACTGATGGCGAAATCGAGACAGGAGAGCATGAATGCGGACGCCTTACCCCAAATAACTCAGCCCAATTCGACGGCCGGGTTGCGGAGTTCTACTTCATCAATTCTGATGTCTACAAATGGGTCGATAATGCCGGCACCGTCAATGTGACAAAGGCAGAAAGTCCTGAGTTTACGGTCAGCTTTGATGTGTCTATCATCAATGATGTGACAGGAAACTTTGATCGCATTGGTGGAAGTTTTGTGTCAAAGGAGCGATAGAAGATTGTTAAGGTAACACTGGTAATAATTTTAGCTAATTTTTTTAATATCTAGCTAAAAAAATTACCAATTACTACTTAGCTTTAGACCATGAAACGCCCTCATGATGCTTACTTTAAAAAGACCTTTGGCAATAAGGTCCTTACACGTGACTTCCTCCGCCACTTTTTAGATTCAACCGCTATCCAAACGCTAGACTTGGATACCCTGGAACTATTTGACACCTCCTATATCGATGGAAAACTCAATGAACATTTTTCAGATATAGTATTCACTTGCAAGCGCTCTGATAGCCAGAGTGACGAAAATGTCTTTGTAAGTATTCTTCTTGAACATAAGAGTTATACAGACCCATTTGTTAAGCTGCAGTTATTGCGATATTTAGTCAACATTTGGGAAGAACAGCGTAAAAGTAGTGACATAGGTAGCCTGAGTCCTATAATACCTATAGTAATCTATCACGGGGAAGAGAATTGGGAGCAAAAACCTTTTTCTACGCTTTTTCATGACACGAATGGAGCGTTGGGGGCTTTTATACCTGACTTTGAATACATTTTCTCAAACCTAAATCATTGGGACGACAACGATATTGCAGAGCTTCAGGTGGGACTTATTCAAAATGCTGTACTAGCGCTTAAACATAGCCGAAGTCCAGATGGGCTTATTCAGAATATTTTTGGTATATTAGATATTACAAATACTAGGCTCCCGCAAGAACTGAGTATTGACTTCGTTCGTGTTACTTTTCAGTATCTATTACATGTATCGCAATCAAATATTGACATCATTATGAATGCCATCGATCAAATGCCCGTTGCGCACCCAGAAGGCCTCACTATGGCTGAACAACTCCTACAAAAGGGAATTGAAAAAAATAAAATAGAAACAGCTCTCAAAGCAAAAGAGCTAGCATTGGACATCGACAGTGTTATCCAACTTACGGGCCTTACCAAAGAAGCTATTATCCGCATTTGGGAGGAACATTAAGTATAAAAATCCGGTCATAGTCTAAAGCATATTACCAAAACATATTGGGAGGCTAATAGGCATATTCGTACATTTGGCGAGCTATGCGCGGTGGACTCGCGAACACCCACAAATTGCACCATTTATGTACATGCGTTCCTGTTTGTTTATTATGCTGGCAGCAGTGCTAGCTTTCGCTTCCTGTGAGGAAGGAAACCCGCTTGA
>JBGCFB010000269.1:0-20774 GCA_045106685.1 Bacteroidia bacterium
GGGCTGGCGACGGGCTTGTTGGTACAAACGATCAAAAGCTGGCTGCTGGAAGCGCGTTACATTGGGGCCGTTTGGGGGAATGTTTTTTGAATAAAAAAGCGCCAGATAATTTTCGGCGTCGGGATAATCGACGATCCAGGAAGCTCGCCAAAAGCGCAGGCGCGCTGCTTTGCTGTCTGTCCGCAATGCTCCGCCCTGCATATTCTGAATGCGCATTTCCACGCCGATGCGCTCCAGCGACTTTTGCACAAATTCAGAAATAGCAGCATACTGAGGTGTAGAGTGAAGCGTCAGTTTGGGGAAGCCTTTCCCATCAGGAAAACCCGCCTCAGCGAGAAGAGAGCGCGCTTTTTTCGCATCATAATGAAAGCCAGGCACAGCGACCGGATCATGTCCGGGCATACCCTGCGGCACAAAGCCGGCATTGGCGGGATAGCCCATACCATTGAGCAGATAGCTCACAAGTTGCTTGCGGTCGATGGCATAATTGAATGCGCGACGCACGCGTACATCCTGAAGTGGATGATCATTGGTTAGCTCATTTTCCTCTAACAAAAATGCCAAATACTCGGTGTTCAACTGCGGAGCCATCAACACCTGATAGCGATCTCCAAAGTCCGGCTTGATACTTCCATCTGGCAACAACACCTCGTCTTTAAATGCATCATCCAGGCCATCAACCATGTCCATATTGCCCTGCAAAAACTCCACAAAACCACTCAGGCGAGATGGTATAAAGCGTACGCTCACCGCATCGAGATAAGGCAAACCGCTTTCGAAGTAATCCGGATTTTTATGAATAATGAGGTGCTGTCCTTCCGTCCATCGAAAAAACCGAAACGGGCCAGTACCAACTGGATTTTGGGCAAAACGCTCATCATAATGTGACACAGCTTCGTGGGGAACCACAAAAGCATACGGCATACTCAGCAATCCCAAAAATGGAGGAAAAGGTTCGTTTAATTGAATAACGACGGTGCTATCATCGGGAGCTTGAAAGCCTGTGATATGATCGGCTTCGCCAGCCTTAAAGGCTTTTAAGCCCGCAACTTTGCCATTAAATATCCATGCTCCACTCGCCGCAGTCGCAGGATCGCAAAGGCGCGTGAAACTGAAGACAACATCGCTCGCTTTCAGGAGGCGTGTCTTATTATCGAAGCAGGTATTTTGGTGAAATTCCACACCCGTTCGTACATGAAAGGTGTACTTCGTGCCACTCGAATCGATCTCCCAGGATCGCGCCAATGCCGGCTGAATTCCCAGCGCGCTATCGAGTTCGACGAGTCCATTATAGAGCTGGGCGCACATGATAAGTGAGCGCTTATCACTGGCGAATGCCGGGTCGAGGGTTTTGAGCCCTTCGGGTAAATTCATGCGAAATACAGATTTCGCCTGGTTATCCACCGCTTGTCCACAGCTTATCCACAAGCCAAGGGCTAGAATTAAGGTTTTCCACATGGATGGTGGGAATATGATGCTTTTTTCCTGCAAGATTCATGTATATTTGCAGTGTAAAATTACGCATAAAGTTCATGTCGAAAATTATAAGCATAGCCAACCAAAAAGGGGGCGTCGGAAAGACGACCACTGCAATTAATCTTGCAGCGAGTTTGGCAGCGCTAGACTATAAAACCTTGCTCGTGGATACTGATCCTCAGGCAAACGCTACTTCGGGTGTAGGACTAGATCCCAACGAGGTAGAATACAGTGTATATGATGCGGTTTTGGGAGAGGAAGTAACTCCTGACAAGCTGATTCTTGAAACTGAAATGCCAAACTTGTCGATCATTCCTTCAGACATCAATCTGGTAGGAGCTGAGGTCGAGTTGGTGGACATGGAGGACCGCAACCGCCTTATGGGCAAGG
The DNA here is from genome assembly GCA_045106685.1 of Bacteroidia bacterium. GTDB lineage: Bacteria > Bacteroidota > Bacteroidia > J057 > J057 > JAUIGE01. The sequence goes on from JBGCFB010000269.1 coordinate 1,867, forward strand.
TGCTGGAGCCATTCAAAGCAATGTTTGATTTTATCATCATTGACTGTTCGCCTTCTTTGGGTTTGGTTACGATCAATGCACTTACAGCTTCTGACTCGGTGATCATTCCGGTACAGTGTGAGTATTTCGCGCTTGAAGGTTTGGGCAAATTGCTCAACACGATCAAGATCGTTCAGCAACGAGACACACTGAATCCTGACTTGGAAATCGAAGGCGTACTTCTTACGATGTATGATAGTCGCCTCCGCCTCGCCAACGGCGTCGTAGCCGATGTGAAGCAGCACTTCCCGGATCGCGTGTTTGATACGATCATCCACCGCAACATCCGCCTGAGCGAAGCGCCGAGTTTCGGTCTACCCGTTATTGCCCTCGATGCTAAAAGCTCCGGCGCGATCAACTATCTCAATCTCGCTAAAGAGATTCTACAGCGCAATCAACTCCCGATGACCAAGATGTCGGTCATTAGTAGTAATTAAGATTTCTTTTTGCCCCAGGGAATAAATTCCCGGGCAATAGTGGAAGATATTTGGGCTAAAGCCTTCTCTTATTCTTGTTGCTTGAGCGTCTATTTTCTTTCACGATTGCGAGGTCTTTTAAGGTCTCGCAAGGCAGTAAAAAAAAGACTTTGCACCTTGAGAAGTGTTTACGACCTTTGCGCTTCACTTTAAAAAAACAAAAATGACCAAATACATGCTCATGGCGCTAGTTGTAGGCGCTTTGTTAGGTTCATGTAAGCCTGGTACAGGAGGAGCGGGAACGCTCGCCAACCAGACCGATAGCATTGCTTATGCTTTGGGACTTTCACTTGCTGAACAAACCTCTAAGGACGGTGTAATGCTTGATCCAGCAATGCTGGAAAAAGGCTGCGCAGAGACAGTTGCCGGAACTTCCTCTTTTAATGACGCTAGTTTTCAAGCGTTAATGCAAACATTCTCTATCGAACTTCAGGGCCGTCAGGGAAAGCCATTTACGGCTGAGGATGCTCCTGTGACCAATATGGACTCTGTTTCATATGCGATCGGATTTAATGTTGCAAAAGGTATCAAAGATATTCAGGACACCTATGAGCCAAAGCTTATCGCACAAGGATATGCTGATGGCATCAAGGAAGGCGAAGGCAATACTTTGATCACATCTGCTGAAATGTCAAGCCTTATGCAGGTTTATGGCGACAAGCAGCAGGCCGCATTTGCTGAAAAGCAGGCAGCGGAAGGTGCTGAAAATGAAAAAGCTGGCGCAGCGTTTCTTGCAGAAAACAAGGACAAAGAAGGCGTAAAAACTACTGCTAGCGGTCTTCAGTACAAGGTTATCCGTGAAGGCGCTGGAGCTTCTCCTTCTGCTGAAAACACCGTGACTGCTCACTACGAAGGCCGTCTGCTTGATGGTACGATTTTCGATAGCTCATATGAGCGTGGCCAGCCTGCTGATTTTCCACTCAACCGCGTTATTCCTGGTTGGACAGAAGGTCTTCAGCTTATGAAGAAAGGTTCAAAGTTCCAGTTTTACATTCCTCAAAATATTGCCTACGGCGAGCGTGGCTCTCCACCAAAAATTGGAGCAAAAGCTACATTGATTTTTGATGTAGAATTGATTGACTTCAAATAAGCCGCAAGCTTATATTTATAAAGCGCAGCAGGAATATGTTTTCCTGCTGCGCTTTTTTTGTTGGGGTGTATTAAGGGGAATTGTATAAAAATAGCCGCATGATTGTCATGAGAGTCATTTCTGATGTCGTATGTCTGATCTAGTATGTAGTATCTCCATCAAAGGGGCAGAAATACGAGATCAGATTTTATATAAAAGCCTTGTTCACATCCTACTTAACCACCTCATACATCTCATCAATAATATCGCTTGCTGCGCCGGCAAGCGTTCCAGCCATTGCATTGAGGTAAATGATGAATGTCATGTCACGTTCAGGAATGTAGAGCATGATGGAGATAAAGCCATATATGCCTCCGGTATGACCATAGGCTTCGCCAAGTGGTGTGTCATAATATTCCAAACCATAACCATTTTTGATTTGGTCTCCCCAGTCATCCAATGGAAACCAGTCGGTCATTTGAGCATATGAAGCTTCAGAAAGCAACTTACCTGAACGAAGCCCTTCAAAAAACAGCATCATATCCTGTGTATTGGTCGCGATTCCTCCGTCACCATTATGCAGCTCGTTTTGATAAATAGACTCATTGTCGATGACATTGCCATTTGTGAATAGGTCGATATAGCCTTTTACAGTACCAGGAGGAATTGGATTTTCCGCATCGTAATAGCTATTCTTGAGATCGAGTTTTGAGAAAATATACTCGCGATAAAGCTGCCCAAGCGGCTTTCCGCTCACCTTCTCTGCGACCATTCCCAGCAGAACAAAGTTTGTATTGCTATAGTAGTATTCCGCATCCGGTGCGAAGTAAGCATCAACGTCAAACGCATACGCGATTTGATCTTCCTGATCCCAATCACTGTAAGGGTCGTTGATCATATCGAGGTCAAACTTGGCAGTTTCAAGGTAGTCAGGGATACCGCTACGGTGTCCAAGTAGATGTTTGAGCGTCGCAATATCAGCATTGGCAAGGCGAGACATCCATTTTTGATCCAAATAATCAGCCGCCGTTTTGTCCAAATCCAACAAGCCCTGATCGACCAATGCGTAGGTAACGGTTGCGGTGTACACCTTTGAAATACTGGCGACAAGGTGCTTGTGGCAAATCTCCATATCGACATCAAGTCCAATATCAGCCTTGCCAGCCGCTCCCATAAACAAACCTTCCGGAGATTTCACCAACATGGTAGCACCAGGAAATCCTCGTTCAATCTGCTTTTCCAATGCAGCCTGAAGCTCAAGCGATTTAGGGTGGCTTTGGGCATTGGCGGGGAATGAAAGTTCGCAGTCGTAATAACCGGCTAATTCTTCCTTAGGGTCTACTTTACATGCTGTGACAGCGAGGCTTGCGAGTATGATAAAGAGTAATTTTTTCATGATCGTTTGTGATAAAATTGAGGGATTAGGGTTAAGTAAAGAATCAAAAATAACCTGCTCCAGCACTTGCTATTTTCCACTGACTCTGCGTCATAAAATCCTCAGCTAGCACGCTAGCTTTCGGTTTTCTTCCTTGATTCATCAAAAAATAGCTTTGTCCTGACTTTGTTTATTTTCTCTTCTTTACTAAATGGTTTTAGAAACTAAATGCAGCTCCGATGTGAAATGCTGTATGTGGTTGAGTGAAAAAGCCGTTTTCAGGAGCCCATGGCCCCTGCATCATCAGCTCATAGCGAATGAAAGGCTTCAATGGAAAACCTTTGATATCATAGCCTAGTCCCAGTTGCGTGCTTACCACAACATTGGGCCGACCCCAATCTGCCACCTGTTTCCAATCGCCGTTATCCTGAGGTTTGTAAATCGCCTTGCCAGAAAAGGAGTGCATATACCCGAGACCAGCCATCGCTTCGGCGTGAATACCGAGCCCTAGTTCGCGGTGATAGCCAAAGTTGTATGTGGCGTAGACCGAATTTTGAAACTGCTTGTGGTGAAAAGCTCCAATGGCCAACTCGCGGAAGCCATAATGTTCTTTGCCGTCCTTCCTTCCTTGTGACCAGTTCTTGGCCAGGCGAAGTCCCGGATGAATGGGAGCTTTGATGATGGAGATGCTGGGAAGGGAAGTCGCTTTTGTAAATATGCTGGCAGAGTAGCCGGCGTAATCCTGAGCGAAAGCAGCAGCGCACAGGCACATGCCTAGCAGCGAAATCAGTAGTTTTTTCATGATGTTATTGGTTTGTTTTGATTAAAGATTGATGGAACAAAACACCATGTTATCATGTGTTCTCCACTACCCGATCAGCATGAGCGCGAATAAAATCTGATGGAAGGACGGTAGTTGCAGCATGATCCACTGTAAGCTTTCCAACAAAATGCATGGAGAATAATCTTTTTTATGCAAGCTTTGCACTCCCTGCAAATCGCGATGACAGTACAAACCGTTTTTCTTACCAATCCGGCCTCAGGCCGCAAGGGCCTCGCTGCCCAGCTGGATCAATGGGTGGCGCAAGCTTACCATGATGCCAGCGACACGGTGATGATTGTACCGATTGAATTTCCGCGCCTCGCCCAGCAACTTGATGAGCTCGAAGCACAAGGTGTGCGCAACTTTTATGCAGTCGGAGGTGACGGAACCGTCAATGCCGTAGGCGCCTTATTGGTGCACAAGCCTGTAAATTTTGGCGTAATCCCCACCGGATCAGGCAATGGCTTTGCGCGGAATCTGGGCTTCTCCACGAAGCCAGCACTGGCCTTGCGCCAGACACGCGAAGCTCGGCCACTTCCAGTAGATACTGCAACGCTCAATGATCAAGTATTCCTCAATATCGCTGGCGTAGGCCTAGCCGCTGAAGTCGCTCATGCCTATGCACGAACACGCAAACGAGGCTTTTTTCCCTACATCAAAAAATCGGCCCAGCAGTTTCTGCATTATAAAGCTCAACCATATGAACTGTTGCTCGACGGAAACTCTGTGCCGCTTCCCGACATGCTCGGTATCGAAGTTGCCAACGGTCGTCAGTGGGGATATGAAGCGCAGGCTGCGCCAATCGCAAGTATGCGCGACGGTCTACTGGACATCGTCCTGATTCGGAGTATTCCGCTTTACGCAATTCCCGATGTGGTAAGAAGATTGTTTACGGGTCGCTTTGCCCGTTCTAATCGCGTTGAGACGCGTCAGGCAGCACATATTGTCATCCGACGCTCAGCTGATGGCCCCGCCCAGATCGATGGCGAAGCAATCGATTCGCCCGCAGAAATCACCATTAAGATCCAACCGAAGTCCCTTAATCTGCTGATTCCGAATACGCTTACAGATGAAAAAGTGAGAAGCCTTTAGGAAGCTTTTATATTCTTGATGCTTTAGCATCTCTTGCTTTCACTATTGCCCGATCATTTATGATCTGGGGCAAAAAGTAACCTCGGAGCTTTAGCGCTTAAATTCTTTCACTATTGCCCGATCATTTATGATCTTGGGCAGAAAGTAATCTAGGAGCTTTAGCGCCCCAGTCCTATATATTGGCCGGTCATGGATAGCTTAAGGCAAAAGAAAATCTGAAAGAGACTTTTCGCTATTTCAAAGTGGCTATTGTAGAATATAGAAGGAGGGAAAATGCCCTCCTAAAATTTCAATTTTCCACTTTGAACTATGCACTTTTAACTCATAAAGAAGTACATCCTACCCTCCAAAGGCTCTCCAAAGGAACGTCTGATCAGCCTCCAGGATAGACGCCTCATCGCTGTCAGCATCATCGGACTGAAAGGGAAAGGTCCAGATTACCTGGCTATCCTGCTTTGTTTCATTGTCAGGATTAGGCACTTCAGGTGCTATAGATGCGCCAAATAACCAGGCGAAGAAAGCGGCAATCGGTATTCCAATAAAATTGATTGAGCGTACCATAATGATCGTTACTTAGGTTGAATAGAGGTAGGTTTATTTATTCCAGGAATCGACTCGAATGATATCAGCATATTCACCTGAAGCTTGAGTAACCTTAGCTTCAGTTCCAAGATACGTGATCGTAGAATTGCCATTTGCATTCAGGTTCAAGTCTTTTGCTGCTTCGACAAAGACGTCACTATTATCGCGTGACTTGACATTTGCGGTTTCTGGTAAAAGGCCCTTTAAGTTAATCGTGCTATTTTCCTTCGATAAAATTTCAACATGATTACAAAGCCCTGTGATATGCAAGTCAGATTCGTCGTTGGAATCAATGCGGACATCGCCCGCTGTAGCGATCATAAGGTTCATGTCTGAATTTCCGTTTGTCTTAAACTTCGCACTTGCAGCCAAACGAATCGAGTCAGCACTGTTCAGGTTCGCTCCTCCATATAGTTCGACATAGCTGAGTTCCGAAGTGTAGATGTCTACCTTCATGCGGACGCCTTTAGGCACAATCACGCGGTTCAATTGAATTCTCAGTTTTCCTTCTTCGACTTTGCTTACAAAATCATCCATCAGTGCCTCCGGGCCTGTGACAACAGACTCGCCACTTCCTTGATGCAACACGACATCAAATGGTCCCCAGATACTGAAGCTGGCCATATTCGAATCAAGTGGACGGATAATAAGTTGGTCTGCATTTTCGAGGACATGTTCTAGCTCTTTTTCTACCTTGAACTTGCCAAGCAGCATGATTCCGGTACTACCAATAAATAGCAGAGCAATGTAGCCTATAAAGATTTTGGTGCTCTTTTTCATGATGCCGAATTTCCGTTAAGGTGTTGGGATTTGTATTGAGTGTAGAGCTGAGGTAACTCTTCGATATTCACTCCGAGCAATTCCATGGCATGGAAGAGGCTGGGGAGTTCCTCGCGGAGAAAGTTGTCCCTGCGAATCTTCTGCGTACGTGTGAGCGCATCTTCAGCGACAAAGTAGCCGATACCACGCTTATTGAATATAATGCCCATATCTTGAAGATAGCTGTATGATCGAACTACAGTATTAGGATTGACCTCGACAGTGGCGGCCATCTCCCGAACGCTTTGTACACGGTCGCCATTCTTCCAGCTTCCAGACAGGATATTGTCAAGCATGAAGTCAGCGATTTGTAAGTAAATGGCTTGTTGGTTTTTAAATTCCATGATTATGCCCCCCTTTCTGTTAGTCGTATGTATCCCAGGCAACCGAAAAATATTCCGGACGCTACACCAATCCAAAAGTTCATGTTGTTGAGTATATCCGCGTAATCAAAAAACTGGATACTTGTCACATCTTCCAATCGCCCTTCTAATCCATCAAATAAAACCGATGTAAGAAATACGATAAAACCGATTAGTAGGAGTTGAAACACCATATATACAAGCAAACCTTTCAAAAAGGCAAAGCGCCCAAACCATATTCCAGCAGCGAGAAAAAACGGATGAAGCATCAAGTAGTATGGCAACATCATCCCAATCTGGAGGTCTTTCAGTGTGAAACTATCGTACTCAACGCCTGGATAAACGGATGCAAGCCCATTTACCGCAATTGAAAACAACCAATAAATTACTGTCAGGCCAATCAAAAAAACAGGCCCTGAAATCAGCCATTTGCTCAGGTACTTTTCCAGGTTGGAGGCTGGAATTGTCAAAAAATGCTGACGCTTTTGGGTGTCATTAAGGTCACTCCATATTCCGCTCGCAAACCAGGAGCCACCCAGAAAAAGGGCGATCAGATAGCCGCCTACATGAAAACTCTCTGAGATAGGCTTAGGAGAAGCACTACTATTCAGACGAGGAAGGACAATCATGATAAAAGCATATAAAGCCATCATAGCTCCTAAGCCAATCAGCATACTTTTGGAATGCGTCTGTAAGTCACGACGCAAAATGAGCATGAAGCGCTTCGGTTCAAACCATTTATTCGTTGCTTGCATCGTCAGAAAAAATTGCGCGGATGCGTTCCCGCTGGTTTAGAATAGCATTAAACAAAATCTCCAAATCAAGGTCAGAAGGCTCTGAGCCCTTATTTTCGGCAAGAATCATATAACCTCCTGGCACACGCTCCTCATAGATCACGTCCTCCGAACGGGCACCCTGACGACTCAACTCGAAGTGGAGTTTATCAGTGATGCGCTCCACAGATTCATGGAACACAATCGTTCCGCTGTCTACGACGATGATCGGATCGATTAGGCTGCCAAGGTCGCGCACCTGGTGCGTTGAAATAAAATAGGTTTGCTCATCCTGAAGCGAGGCTGCCAGCAACTTGCGAAACTGACTTTTGGAAGGGATATCCAGCCCGTTGGTGGGTTCGTCCAGAACGAGTAATCTGGTGCGCGTCGCCAATGCGAAAGCGAGAATGCCCTTCTTTTTTTGCCCGAATGACAGATCTCCGAATTTCTTATTTCCGTCTACTTGAAACTCACGGAGACAAAATTGAAAATGCGCCTGGTCAAATCGCGGATAAAAGGCACTATAGGTCTTGGCATAACCAGCCACGGTTCCGGTCGGTGTCGTGATGTCCTCCGGGACATAGCACAGCTCTTGGAGGAAGCGCGGATCGCGTGAAGATGCCGAATAGTCTAATACATTCACGGAGCCTTGTTGAGGTGACAACAAGCCCGAAATAAGCTTGAGCAAACTACTTTTACCAGCGCCGTTGCTACCCAGCAAGCCGTATATCGCTCCGGAAGGAGCTTGCATATTCAATCCCTTGAACAGCGGCTGGCTCTTTTTGTAGCCAAAATGGATGTTTTGTAAATCAATCATTTGAGACTGTTTTAGTGTACCAGATCAATAGTACACCACAACAATACAACATTATTTGACTAATTTCCAAATAGTCTGAGATTTTTTTATATAAATTCTGATAGTAGAGACGCGTTTTAACGCGTCTCCTAATTTAGATCAAGCCCCGTTTTAACGCGTCTCCTAATTTAGATCAAGCCCCGTTTTAACGCGTCTCCCAATTTAGATCAAGCCCCGTTTTAACGCGTCTCCCAATTTAGATCAAGCCCCGTTTTAACGCGTCTCCCAATTTAAACCTAGACGCGTTAAAACGCGTCTCTACTTAACCAGCAGCTTTTTCATCACAGCCTCATTATTTGTTTGTACCAAAACGCCATAAGTTCCAGGTGTCAGGCCAGCGGTAGAGATATTGACAGAACCATTAACCGCGCTTTTCTCTATCAGCTTTCGACCTTGAAGGTCGAAGACCTGAACCTGATAAGCTTCATCGCTCACCGTAGAGACTTCGAATACTGTCGCTGCTGGATTAGGATAAATAGAAACCTGAAGTGCCTCATGCTGTAAAGGCTCCTCCAGGCTCGTGGCCTGATCAGGCCGATAGACGGCAAGGCCTTTATCAAGTAAGCCAATCCAAATATTCTGCTGATCGTCTATCGCGATATCAGTGAGACTATTAGAAGGGATTCCTGAATTTGAGGTATTAAATACCGTCCAGGTAGTTCCATCAAATTTCAACAAACCACCACATGAACCCATCCAAATATTTCCTTGCTTATCGATTACCATCTCATTCGTAATAGCGCGACAAGTCGCGAGCGGGATGGGCGAATTGGTCTCGTCATATGATTGCCAGGAGTCTTGATTCATGTTATATCTCAAAAGCCCTTTTCGATGACTGAACCAGGAAATAGAATCATTTTGCACAACTACGTCACCAAAAATAATAAAGGCAGGTGGACCATAATCATCATGATCGAATGAAATCCAATCGGCCTGATCGTCCATTAGACCGATGCCATGCGTTCCTGCAATCCAACGTCTATCGTTATCGATAATGCCTACCGCGTAGACATAGTCGTTGGGGTTGTCGGAATTGTTTTCTGTAAAATTGGTAAAGTCGGTTCCATCGTAGCGAAACAAGCCTCCGTTGGCTTCATTGCCGATCCAAACAGCTCCGCGGTCGTCGATATCCACCGAGCGTGGACCGTAGTTGAATAAAATTCCGTGTTGCACCCAAGCGGACAAACCACGTTCATACTGCAAAATGCCGCAGGAATTTTGGGCGACCACCCAAACATCATTACTGACAGGACTCACGCTGATATCGGTAATACCAACGGCGCAAATATCAGGAAGCGCAGCGGTGTCAAATCGCGACCAGTTCGTACCGTCGAAGGTGCTCAGGCCGCGTGAAGTCGTCCCCACCCACAGAAGGCCATCCTGATCAAAGGAAAGCGCGGAGACTCGATCTTGAGGGATATCGGAGTTCGATTCAGTGAAATGTTCCCAGGTTTGGGCCCATATCCAGGAAAAAGAAATAAGAGCAAAAGCTAATAGCGTAGTAAAATGCTTCATACAACAGTGGTTTGAGGGGTGGAGGTTACCTTTTGCGCATAGGCGAAAATCACATATGACAAAGGTACCATCTGGATAACGACGTTTAAGTCTCTTAGGGAACGCCTAAATCGATGATTTCAAGTCCAAAAAGGAATTTGCAATACTCTTTGGGAAAATAGTAAGCCCTAACTTATCTTTGACGCCCGTTACAGAGGGTTGCCAGAGCGGTCGAACGGGCACGCCTGGAAAGCGTGTGTGCCTTTGCGGGTACGGAGGGTTCGAATCCCTCACCCTCTGCATAGTAAAAACAGCTACAGAACATATGTTTTGTAGCTGTTTTTTATTGGGAAAAATGGTGTGTGTTTTTATCGGCTGGTCTGTATTTGGTACTTGATACTCGCTGCTCGACACTCACATGTCTTACCGGCCTACGGCCTACATATCTATAGGGCTGGATAGAATTGACTATTGCAGATTAGCGATTGCAGATTGACGAATTTAGTGCCTTCAGCACTAATGCTGCTTCATCCAGCTCACGATGTCAGCCATGATTTGCGCCTTGGCGCATGCTCCGCCAGTCCAGCCGTGACCACAGTCAGGATAGATCGTCTTTTTGAGTTGGCAGCCAAAATCACTGTCAGCACAAGCTCCTTCATTATACTTGGTCTGAAGGCCCGCATGCATCGAGTCCGCATGAAATGGCGGCACCAGTTCATCGGTCGCACCTTGCATGATAAACGTCGCTGTATTGCGATTTATATTCTCAAGGCGATGCGGTGAAAGCGGGAAAAGCTCAGGATTAGAAACATTGTGTTTGATCGCAGAAGTATTTGCAAAGCTTTTCAATGAAGAAAAAATCTGGGTCTGCTGATTCGTTACCGAGCTACAGCCGCTAGATGACCTTCTGAAATAATTGGGTGGCTGCACAAATATTAATGGGAGCGAAGCCAGATAGCTTTTCCAACCAATGTCATCCAGCACAACTGGCGCAAACATCGACACAACAGACTTTACCGCAGGGTCAGACTCAGCACGAATACCGTAAGTCAATACGATATGGCTTCCGCCACTTTCGCCCAAAAGCTGAAAATGATCGTCACCAATTTCATACGAAGCTGCACTATCTTTTAAATGCCGGATGACTAAGTCAATGTCTTCCATCATTGCATCCTGGTCTTCGGTGGGATTGTTGGAAAAATTAACAGGAACAGTATTATAACAGGCAGTACGGTACTTTATCACAGCACAGGCGTAGCCTTCTGCCAACAGTGGATTTAGAATATCCCATCCAAAACGGCCAGAAAATGTCGTCACTTCGGCGTCAGGCTTGTAGCCCATCACCCAGCCGCCGCCGTGTACCATGACGATAACTTTGGTGGCGTCAGTGTGTCCCTTAGGCAAGTGTAAGGCCATGTTTTGTAACTCGTGATTCCCGTACGAAATCTCCTTAACGCTCGCTGGGTTTTCAGGCTTGGGAGGATCTACAGGAAAAAGTTCATCACATGATATAAAGCTCATGGCAGTGATGAATGAAATGAATAGGATGCTGATGTTTTTTCTCATAATGATTGAATTGGTTTTTATGGCGTGTGGTGACCCAAAAGTCGCTCAAGCCTAATTTTTAGCCAATTTCAATTTTGAGGAATTCCTAAATGAGCGAGTTTTTGCTTTCTTTGGAAGATCAAACCCTCCAATAAGCATTATCATGACTGGGTTGCTGCCACCTCTGTCAGCGCTTTACCACTATGCTTAAAGCGCTGACAGAGGTTAGCAATCTGTGCAAAACCAATTGTGATAATCACTAATCTTTCAACTATGCGAATCCACCTCCTGCCCATTTTCATTGCCCTTGCAGCGCTACTCGCGAGCTGTGGCGGAAGTCAGGGCCCTATCCAGGCATCCGATTTTGAGGCCAACTGGCAAGCAAACGCGGGCGCGCAAACAGCCTGGCTTGGTGACTCTGTCATATTTGATGCAGAAGGAAGTTTCACCAGCCTTGCTCAAGGAAAAGCGATGCTGACCGGGAGCTGGTCCTTTGACCAGGGTAGCCTTACCATGAAAGCTTTGCAAGAGCAGAATCAGCAGCTTGATTCGGTCTTTCTGGAAGTACAGGGTGGAAAACCGATCGTGCGAATTCCTGGCGATAGAGGAACGATCGACCTTGCCGGAGGCGGCTATCAAGGGCCAATGAAGGAAGCAATATTCCGCGCATCGCGCAACGATGATGGAGGCATCAGCCTGGAAAACAGTGACGGAAAAGCTTCTATCAAACAGCCCAAAGTAGTATTTGAACGCCCTGAGCCTGTTGGCTTTAATGATATCATCCGCGCCCTGATCGGCGTTTTGTTTATCCTCACGCTGGCCTGGCTCCTCAGTAGCAAGCGCAAAGCCATCAACTGGCGACTTGTAGGCGTGGGAATGTTACTTCAGTTGACCTTTGCTGTTTTAGTATTAAAAGTCCCTTTTGTAAAAGACGGCTTTGCAGCGGTAGCGTCGATTTTTGTCAAAATTCTTGGCTTCACGCAGGCGGGATCAAGCTTCGTATTTGGTAATATCATAACCGATATGTCCACCTTCGGATTCATCTTTGCCTTTCAGGTATTGCCTACTATCGTCTTCTTTTCGGCAGTGACATCGCTGTTATATTATTTGGGTGTGTTGCAAAAAATCGTCTATGGTTTTGCCTGGGTGATGGCGCGTACCATGGGGCTTAGTGGAGCAGAAAGTATGGCGGCAGCGGGTAATATCTTTTTGGGACAAACCGAAGCACCTCTCCTGATCAAGCCTTACCTGGATCGCATGACGCGCTCCGAAATCCTCTGCCTCATGGGCGGCGGCATGGCCACGATTGCCGGTTCTGTATTCGCAGCTTACGTGCTGTTTTTGGGCGGAACTGATGTTGCACAGCAAGAGTTTTTCGCAACGCAATTACTTACCGCTTCGATTATGAATGCGCCGGCAGCGATCGTGATCGCCAAGATGCTGCTACCAGAAACAGAAACCGTAGATGGTAACCTGGATGTCTCTAAAGAGAAGATCGGTTCGAATGTCCTTGATGCTATCGCCAATGGTGCGAGCGAAGGCCTGCGCCTCGCCGTCAATGTCGCCATGATGCTCATCGTCTTTATCGCCTTTGTCGCTGCGATCAACTTCATTCTAGGCGAATGGATCGGAAGCTGGACCGGACTCAACGATTATATCGCGGCTAGTACTGGAGGCAAATACCTCGCCTTCAACCTCGAATTCATATTCGGATTTACGCTCGCACCAGTGGCCTGGCTACTCGGTGTTCCCAGTGAAGATATGATGATGATTGGGCAGCTTTTGGGACAAAAAATTTCCATCAATGAATTTGTAGCCTATGAAGCGCTTGGTACTGCAAAAGCAAACGGCACCCTGACCAACTACAAATCGATCATTATCGGAACCTACGTCCTTTGTGGCTTTGCCAATATTTCCTCGATCGGCATTCAGATCGGTGGTATTGGAGCCTTGGCTCCGAGCCAGCGCAAGACCCTCAGCGAACTCGGCGTCAAAGCTTTGATCGTGGGTACGCTCGCGGCGTTTTTGACTGCTGCCTGGGCTGGTGTCCTCGCGTAGCGAGGCCTCGATACTTGATCCTCGCTGCTCGATACTAAAACCCGAGGATCAAACAGCGAGCAGCAAGGACTTTATTCATTGATATTTCTAACCCCCAATCATGCCCAAAAACATACTCGCTTTCGGCGCTTCAAGCAGCCGCGCGTCTATCAATAAACAGTTCGCAACATATGCGGCGCATCAGGTGAGTGACGCCGATGTTACCATCCTCGATCTGAATGATTTTGAGATGCCGATTTATAGCATTGATAAGGAAAAGGAAAACGGTTTCCCCGATTTGGCACAACAATTCAAAGCACATATCAAAGCTGCTGATGGCATCATCATTTCCTTTGCGGAGCATAATGGTGCTTATTCTGCTGCATTTAAAAATATCTTTGACTGGGTTTCGCGGATCGAAAAAGACGTATGGGGCAACAAGCCGATGTTGCTGCTGGCGACATCGCCCGGCGCACGCGGTGGAAGGACCGTTCTGGACATTGCCCTGGGCAAGTTCAAATTCATGAACACGAATACGCTTGCAAGTTTTTCCCTTTCAGGCTTTCACAGTAACTTTTCTAGCGAAAATGGCATCCAGGACGCCGAATTGAAAGCAGCCTTTGAGGAACAAATGGCGCTTTTTGAAAATGCATTGTAATCTAACCTTTTATTAAAGAAGCTGTCTAACTAAAACCGAAGAGGTTGTCATCTCGAGCCGCGGAGCTGGCGAGAGATCTTGACTTTTATTCAACCATTCGATAAAGTCAAGATTCCGCATAGCGGAACTCAGCTACGCGAGTCGGAATGACAGTTTTTATAATAAAACGGACTATATTTATTCATTAGACAACCTCAAAACATTCCCTCATTCTATCATCCTTTCATTCAAAATTCACGTGTTATGTTTGTCCCAAGCCTTCTACTCAAGCAGCTCTATACTTTCGGCAGTCTTAAAAATACCGAAAATGGTGTTATGTTTTCGCTCAAAAACCGCCTCAGTGACGCGACGATAAGCGATATTCATCATATCACGATTGATGGACAAGTAGCTGATCTGGAAGAGACAGTATTGGTTTTAGATGATGGAACAAAAATATCGGCAGGGGAAATTTCTGCTAAAAACCCGATTGCCTTTCCATTAAAAAGCGCCTTAAATATTCATGTGCCTATGGAGGCCTTGGCAGATGGAAAGTATAAACTTGAGGTGAAGTTCTCCGCAAAACCCTTTGGCAAGTTGACGCTGAAAGTAGATGCAGGAATTGAGCGAAAGAACAAAAGCAGGCTCGTTATACCGCGTGATAAAAATGATGATTTTAGCGAATCCGCCATCAAAACGAGGCAGGATTTTATAGAGAAAGTGACTGGCAAAAAGCTGGAGCATATCCCTCATTATTCTTTCGATCCGCATATCGCAGCAGGAAACTGCGAGCACTTCACAGGAGTGGCGCAAGTGCCGCTGGGTTTTGCCGGTCCGATTACGGTTCACGGCGAACACGCCAAAGGCGACTTCATCGTACCGATGGCTACCGCAGAAGGAACGCTCGTCGCCTCCTATAATCGAGGCATGAAACTGCTCAACGCCTGCGGCGGAGCTAAAGTCTCTGTCGTCGATGACGCTATGCAGCGTGCACCTGTATTTGTGATGGAGGATGCACGCGCCGCACGCGAGTTTATCAAATGGGTGAAAGCCAACGAACGCGAAATCGCAGTCCACGCCGAGGCGACGACCTCAGTAGGAAAGCTTCGCGATATCGACTGCTACCAAGCCATCAAATTTGCCTATCTCCGATTCAACTTCACAACGGGTGATGCCGCCGGCCAAAACATGGTTGGGCGTGCGACCTTCGCCGCCTGTAGCTGGATTTTGGATCATTATAAAGAATACGAATTCAAGCATTTTTATCTTGAATCAAATCTCGCTACTGACAAAAAAGCTTCACAAGTAAACATCATGCACACGCGTGGTAAGCGTGTTACAGCAGAAGCTGTTATCAAGCACGATGTCCTGGCGGAATTTATGCGCGTAGAGACGACTACGCTCGATTATCACGCGCGCGTCGCCAACGTCGGAACCATTCTTTCTGGCGCCAACAATAACGGCCTCCACTCAGCAAACGGCATCACAGCGATCTTTATCGCCACAGGTCAGGACGTCGCCAATGTATCCGAAAGCTCTGCGGGCATTATGTACACGGAACTTTTGCCCAACAAAGACCTCTACATCGCCATTACGATCCCGTCGCTGATCGTCGCGACTTATGGCGGTGGGACGGCTCTTGCCACTCAAAAGGAATGCCTGGAATTACTCGACTGCTACGGTCGTGACCGTGTACTCAAATTTGCTGAAATCGTCGGTGCAGTCGTCCTGGCAGGGGAACTTTCTTTAGCCTCAGCTATCTCCTCAAGCGACTGGGTGAGTTCGCACGAGCAATACGGGCGGAATAGATAGCAAAAGCAAAGAATCGCGAAGCCGAAGTTCTTCATTGCGACGAGCTCTGCGAGCCTCTATCCGAGCTCCACGAGGGCTGAATAGGCCATGAGGCCAGTAGAAATTCTGAGAGAATCTTCGTCGATATCGAAACGAGGTGTGTGAAGGCCGTGGGTGATGCCGCGGGCTTCGTTGCGAGTGCCGAGTCGGTAAAAGCAGCCAGGCACCTGGTGGGTGTACCAGGCAAAGTCTTCGGCGGCCATCCATAGGTCGAGGTCGACTACATTCTCTTCGCCCATGTAATCTTTTAGCGCACTTGTGGTGCGCGCGGTGAGGGCTTCGTCGTTGACGAGGAAGGGATATCCTTTGCGGATTTCGAGGTCGGCCGTGCAGCCGAAGGCTGCGGCGACATTCACGATCGTGCGCTCAATGCGCGCATGCGCTTCCGCGCGCCAGACTTCGTCCATCGTACGGAAGGTTCCGATGATTTCGACTTCGTCGGGAATGATATTGGTGGCGCCTTCGGCGCGGAGTTTTCCAAAGGAAAGGACTGAAGGAATCCTGGGATCGCTGCGACTGACCACTTGCTGTAGCGCGACGAGCACTTGTGCGCTTGCTGTAATAGGATCGACAAAGGTGGCCGGATGGGCCGCATGGCCTCCTTTTCCTTTGATCGTCAAATAGATTTCATCGGCTGAGGCCATATACATGCCGGAGCGGATGCCTATTTTCCCACAATCAAGATAAGGCTGAACATGCTGTCCGATAATGCTATTGACTTGTGGATTTTGTAAAACGCCATCCTTAATCATGATCGAAGCTCCACCAGGAACGCGTTCTTCCGCAGGCTGAAAAATGAGTTTGATTGTGCCTGCGAATTCGTCGGTAAGTTCACTTAAAATACGCGCTGTGCCGAGCAATGATGACGTATGTGCGTCATGGCCGCAGGCGTGCATGACACCTTCATTTTGAGAGCAGTAAGGCACTTCGTTCGCTTCCAATATAGGCAGGGCATCCATGTCAGCGCGTAGCGCAACCACTTTGTCTGAAGGGGCTTTTTTTCCCTCAATCAATGCCACAACGCCATAACCGCCCACACCTTCCTGTGCTTTCAAACCAAAGCTGTTCAGCGTTTTTGCTACAAACGCAGAGGTCTTTTCTTCATGAAACGAAAGCTCTGGATAGCTGTGAATAAAACGTCGCCGTTCTACCGTTTCTGCATGAATTTCGGAGGCACGGGATTTTATTCTGGAAAGCATCTTAAATGTAGAATGTATAGTGTAGAATGTGTTAATGCGAAAGCGCTAACTCTGCAATTGCCAATCGATTAATCTGCAATCTGAAATTTCTTTTCAAAACTTAATCATCATTCACCTCCTTCTCGGCTTCTTCAAGTTCTTTGCCGAGACGGCTATTCAGGATTTCTTCGAGTGTTTCTACTGAAATCTGTTTAGCGAGGATATTTTTGTTTTTGTCCAGCAAGAAAATACGAGGCGTAGATTGCAGGTCATAATAATAGCCGAAGTTGGTTTTGCGTGCATGGTCTTGCACGTTTATGGCTGGCACATCAGACAGTCCATATTCAGCTAATTTCTTCTTCCAGATTTCAATATCACCATTGATACTTACAGTATACACCTTGACATTCTTCTGGTCAGCACCGGCGTACCACTTGGCGAGCGCAGGCGTTACCTTGCGGCAGTGACCACAGTCGTAGTCCCAGAAGTAGAGCACAGTATATGGAGCTTCGACACTGTAAAGCGGCTGGGTATTTCCTTCTGTATCTGTCATGACGACGGGCGGTGTAATCGTTCCGCACATGGTGTGGCGAAGGCGTTCAGCGCGATCAGCCATTTTCTTCACTTGCTCTTCATCAGCCCACCAGGCATCACCACTTCTGTACACCAAGTCTACCAGATTCACATACACGGCATCGTGGCACATGATCTTGGATTTGGCGTAATGGTTAATCAGTTCCACAGCCATATATCGAAAGACGAAACTGTCTTTCCGGGAATACTCAATAAGACGAGTAGTCTCCAGCTTCAATGAATCATAATGCGGCGAGACGACCTTCTCGATATAACGCATAAACCTTTGGCGGAAAACCGGTGTGCGTATCAGGCCGCGCTCGCTGAAGTCGACATTATCAAAGAAGTGCTTTTTGTAATAATGATAACGCCATGCCTGAGCATCTTCAACATCTGCGGGCGCTTCTGGAATTTCGGGTTCCTGCATGGACTGAATAACCTTGCTGTAAAGAAGCCCAGGGTTTTGCTTAGCAAAGTCCTTACGGTTACTATTCAGCTTGGCGTACAGATCACGAAGTTGCTCTTCGAGACCTGCTTTGAGCTCGGCATCATCGCCGGCAGCGTTCAGCTGCTCTTGCAGCGGAGCAATGAGCGCACTCATTTTATTGACCTCCTGCTGATTGATATAAAACTTTTCATTATCAATCGAACCACTAACCTTCATATTGTCGCTGTAGTCCTTCACAGTCGTCTGCATCGTGAACTCCTGATCGCCTTCAGGAATCACCATTTCGAAGTAGTTATTCTCAGGAGGCAACACAACAAGGTAAATACCTGGCTCTAGTTTTTTATCGCCTTTAAAAATAATCTTACCATTCTTCACTGCTACGGTATCCTGCATATACTGCTTTTCGGCAAGGTGATATGCGAGATACGCGGTATCTTCTTCAAAGCCTTTGACCTTGATTTCGATATCATATCCTTGACCAAACATTACCAGCCCTAAGCTGGATAGCAGAATAAGAAGGGTGTATTTGATATTCATAGCTGTGTTGATTTAATAATTCGTCATTGTTCATTAGTCATTAGGGTGTATTCATCACCCATTTTTTAATGATTCATGACTAATTACTAATGAAATTATTCTTCCAAGTAACGATCAAGAATCTCTTCCATTTGATCATAGGCGATCTGCTTGGCAAGAATCTTCTTGTCTTTATCCAATATAAATAGACGTGGAGTAGAGGAAAGGTCATATTTATCGTCAAAACCGGTAGCGCGTGCATGGTCCTGTAGGTTAAGGCCGTGCTTGTCAAAACCGTATTCGCCCAACTTCTCTTTCCAGACTTCAAGGTCACCATTGATACTTACGGTGACGAGGGTTACA
>JBGCFB010000027.1:0-12470 GCA_045106685.1 Bacteroidia bacterium
CCCCTGTACGATGCCCGGCTATCCAGAATATTATTGAGCTTGCCGATTTGGAACTGTGCTTCCTGATAGCCTGCCCAGTTACCATTCAGGGAATCCTTTTCAGCCGCAAATTCAAATAATGCCCTTCTTGATCTGATAAAACCATCACTTGCACCTTCCAGAAAGCGCACCATCATCTGATCATATAATCGAGAAAAATACGCCTGATTATATGAGCCATCCCCAGCGACGGAGTCGGTATTTTCCATTAGCAGTCGAACGAATTCTTCTCTCGCAGGTCGCTGTAATTCACCACTTCTCAATGCTGCTACCCAGGCATCCATCTCCACATCCACAGGCTCACGCCCAAGCAGGTCGATGCTTACGCGATTCACATAATTCTGGACTTTAAGTGTGGATACACCACTATAATCGGGTGCGATATTATCAGGCACAACGATCAATTCTCCTTGACAGGAGAGCATTAAAGTGCTCATTATCAGCACGATATAAAGCATAGCTTTCATATCATATAAAGATAGGGTGTTTTTAATGTGAAATCAAACAAGCCACTGGCAATTTCTTACAGCTAAAAAGCTTTATTTTGCCGCTGATATGTTTATCGAACACAATAGTAATAATCGCCAGACAGGTTGGCTGGAAGTGATTTGTGGTGGCATGTTTTCTGGAAAAACAGAAGAACTCATTCGCCGTCTCCGCCGCGCCCAAATCGCCAATCAGCGAGTAGCAATCTTCAAGCCTGCCGTCGACAATCGCTACAGCGACAGCGAAATCGTTTCACACAACAAAAACAGTATCGAGTCCAATCCGGTGCATTCCTCTGAGCAAATCCTGCTGATGTCAGCAGAAATTGAAGTGGTGGGAATTGACGAAGCGCAGTTTTTTGACGAAGGAATACCGGAAGTTGTGCGCAAACTTTGTAATCAGGGAAGTCGCGTAGTGGTCGCTGGTCTGGATATGGACTTTAAGGCGCAGCCATTTGGGCCTATGCCTTTATTGCTCGCTCAAGCTGAGTTCGTCACCAAAGTGCATGCTATATGCCAGCGATGCGGAAGTCTGGCTTCTTATTCTTACAGGCTAAAAGAAGGTGAACAGCAGGTTATGGTTGGCGAGAAAGAAGCGTATGAACCGCGATGCAGACGCTGCTTTTTCAAATTTGATGATTAGCTGATTAGCTGATTAGCTGATAAAAATTCTACGATGTATGATTAACAATGAACCTTGGTGGTTGGTCGTCTTCATCTCATCGTTTATTGTTCATTATCAAATTAGCTCATAATCAAATCAGCTAATCAACACTAGCTTTCAACAACAGGATCAATATAACATGGGCTACGCTCGATAACCTTGGGCTCACCGGACTCATCCTCTGTGAAAATTTTCACTCTTCCTCTTTTGAAATACTCCATGAGAAAAAGGGTTTCGCCGTCAGGTGAAAGGTTGTGCTGGATAGGAGTGCCATCCATGTACTCGACCTTATTCACTTTGTGAACTTTTTCCTTAAAATATAGCTGGTAGGTGCCTTCATAGCGTTCTTCTACCTTTTCCTTTAAAGGCTCAATGGTAGTAGTTGGAGCGATCGTGGTTTGTGAAAAAGCAATACCCAGCAAGAAGAAAGAGAGGAGTAAAATGCGCATAATCAAGAATTTTATTGGGGTGTCACCGCGGTAGAGACGCGTTTTAACGCGTCTTCTGCTAACCTGAGACGCGTTAAAAACGCCTCTTTTATCTAGCCCGAGGCGCGCATTAGCGCGCCTTCTTCTAACCTAAGACGCGTTAAAACGCGTCTCTACAAATTTGGGCAATTATGCCCTGATTCATTTGTTTCCTCTAATATACTACTTCTTATTCTTCCCATAAACCCGCTTGAGCCATCCTGGCAAAATAGGAAGCCCAACGAATAAATATGGGTAGTAGCTAATAAAGCGCCAGAAGATCGCAGCAAAAGTGAGGACAATACCTGCTGGAATAAATTCAGCAAAAAGCTGTTTGAAGCCAAGTTCAGCTATTCCGGAACTTCCTGGCGTAGGCGAAACGATCATTACAACAAAAAGGACTGCCTGTCTGGAAAAGGCCACAAGATGCTCCCAAAAGCCCAGGCCTGTTCCTGAGGAAAAGGCCCCTAGTACACAATTGAGCACTAGGTAGCGCCCTAGCCAGGCCAATACGGTAGAGCCCCAGGCTTTTAGCCAGAACTGCCTTGACTTACCCCTAAAGGCTTCGGCGGCGGTTTGGAGTTCATTGGCTGTATTAAACATGCGGCGCTGGAAACGACGCAAATAGCGGCTGGAAAAAATTCGCTTGATTCCTCTGCTCACTTTATTCGGAATAAAGAAAATACCAATAGCTAACAACAGGACATACGCGAAAATCAAGCTATATGCTATCCAGAATGCAGTAACCATACTGGTTCCTAGTATGGGTGAATCCGCCGTCTGTAAAGGAGCGAAAATAGTATCGTGCCCCAGAGGAATAAGGACAAGCGGCAGAATCAGAATGTAGAATAGTTCATCGAGGAATATGGTCACAAAGACGATGGCTGTACTCTTACCAGGGTTTATTTTTTCTCTGATAAACATAAAAACTGCCACTGCTGCACCTCCGACAATGGAAGGTGAAGCCGCTGATGCAAATTCCCACAGTAAGGTTACTTGAAAGCAAGCTTTCCAACTCATTTCACCTTCAGTCAAAATCCGCATACGCCACATGTAGGCAACATCGCGAACCACCATCATGACTAGTCCCATCACCAGCCAAAACCACACGCGCCCGGTCCAGTTTATTTCGGCAATAGCGTCCGAAAACGAACCTGGGTATTCGCTTAAATCGGTATATAAAAGATACACAACTACGCCAATACCTATCAAAATAGGCCATATGACGCGACTAATTTTAAAGTTGCTTAATGGGTCTTGTTGTGTGGGTGCTTCTGCCATGGCTGTTTGCTGGCATGAAGGTAGAAATTTTAAAATAAAAGCAACTGAGCAAATCCTGCTATTGCACCTAATGCTGCACCAACAGCAATCAACTTGGCCTCATCTTCTTGAAAAACAGGCCTTAAAAAGCCTTCGAATTCTGTCGGTGAAAGTGCGATCATTTTGTCACGTAAGGTCTCCTCAACAGCCATCGATTGCTCTGCATATCGGAACATGTGCCGTATGGAGCCAGGAAGCTCCTCCACAAAACGATCCGCGATATGTTCTTTGATTCTGTCATAACGCTTGGTCCCTTGCGCAAGCTGATACAATGGGCGACTAAGGCCAGCGGTCATGTCTACAGCATGCTTTACCTGACGTGCTACCATCTCGATGAGTCGATCGGAAGCAGGTCCTTGGATCATATTCTCAAAAATATTCTGGGTCGTAAGAATGCGCTCAGCGATGATCTTGGCGTATTCCTGGGCGACTTCTTTTTGGCGTTTGATAAAAAGTCCTTGTACAACAAAGCCAAAGTAGCGCTTAGGTTCCTGTGGTTCAAAAATAAGGCGGAGCGCAAGCCAGTTTGTAGCCCAACCTACCAATAGGCCGAACAAAGGCAATATCCACCAGGATTGAAAAAAGAAGAACATCACTGCCTGGACGATACCGAAAGCAAAGCCAAAGTAGAAACCCGATCGCTCTATAAAACGAAACTCCTTTTCGCCTACTTTTAGGAAAATATGGTTCAGTAAAGGCTTATCGTGCTCCAATGCTTCCACCACCATTCCCTTCAGGTCAAAAAGATCGGTGATCTCGTTCTTGACCTCACGCATGAGCAATTCTATGATATCGGGCAGATCTTCTGAAGCACGCTGATAAATGCGCCGCTTCAACAAAGCAGGAGCATTATCCCAAATAAGCGGAGCTTCCTCGCGCATGGTCTCTTCGATGATATCGTGCGTAAGTCGCTGCATGGCCGGGCCCATTTCCTCTGCTACACGCATCGGCTCCATTCTGGAGAACACAGTTTCCACCTTGATAAGCTTGGAGGTCATCATGTCCACAGACTTAGAAGCCATCTTGGTAGCTTTGGAAGGAATAATCCCTTGCCAGCCAAGACCGAATCGCTTGATTCCCACAAATTCTAAAGGATAAAATGTCATTTTTAGGGCCAACACATTGGTAAGCCAACCCACGATTCCGGAAATGAACGGAATCGCCGCAATTTTCAAGAGGCTCCAGCCTGTAATATCTGCAAAGAGAATATCCATCAGAGGGTAATATTACACATTGCACGTTTACCTTTAAATATCAACACGAACAAAAAGTATGTCAGCACACATGGTTTAATAAATAAAATTGTGTTGTTTTATTTGCTGTACATCATCTTTTCCACCCTTTACCTTTTCTAATTACTATGAAAAATCTTATTCTTTTCCTCGCAGCAAGCTGCCTACTATTCATCCAAGCAAACCCAGCACTCGCAAGCAGCGATGCTCCTAGTGTAGCTGTTGCAGCCGACGTAACACAGCAGGTAGGCCTTCCTGGCAATCTTACAGCAGATGATTTTCTTAACCTAAAGCCAAAGGAAATTGCTGAGCGTTCAGGCAAAAAAATGAACTTCTTTCAGCGCCTTGCCCTCAAGGTAGTCCAGAAGAAAGTCAAGAAAAAAATGGCCAAAGCTGATCGCAATGGCAAAACCAAAGCATCTGGTCTTGGTATTGCAACACTCATCGTTGGTTCAATTGCAATGCTAGGCGCACTCACAATGTGGTTTATCCCTGGCATGTTTGCAGTAGCCTTACTTTTCGGTCTTATTGGTACTATTCTCGGAGCAGTTGCACGCAGCAACGGAGATCGTGATGGAGCTACCACTGCCGGCTTTATTATGAGCCTAATCTCTGGTGGTCTTGCATTGCTTCTTCTTATCGTTGCTCTCGCATTCCTAAACAGCTTCTTCTAGAAAAAAGCGCTCTAATTCAAAATGATGTACTAACACGCCTTCCCTCAGGGGAGGCGTGTTTTTTTATCGATACAGGAGATAGTTTTTTCTTTTTTGTTTAAAAGCTTCGACTTCTGGCTTCCATGACTCATAAATATCACCAGCTGATTTCTCTGCAATAATAGCCGCTTTGAAGTTTTTGTTTCCTGGCCAGCGTTCGAAGTTTTTCTTAAAAAAGTCAGGCTTCTTGCCATAATCTGAATAGGCGTTTTTAAATAACTGAATGCCAAGCATAAACAAGCGACGTGATGACGGTGGCACTTCAGTGATACGGTATCCGCCACAATCCTTATCCTGGAATTTCGGATAGGTAGACTTACCTGGCAGAGAGCGAGGCGTAAAGGTCGTCCAGGGCAAATCAAATGATTCTCCTTCCATGGCTTTGCGCCGTGTGAGCCATGGCGCACCTATTATCGTAAAGGCCGAATCTGTACCGCGCCCTATACTCACAGGGGTCGGCTCAAACCAGCACAAGGCAGGATACAAGCTTGCAGCCCGGAGCGTCGCCAAATTGGGAGAAGGAGCGACCCAGGACAAACCGGTTTCTTCCCACCTCATCGCATGTTTGTATCCAGCAGCTTTTATAACATCCACCTGACAGGCTTTTTCAGACTCATACCAGCCTTCGCCCAAAATCATCAAAGCATACTCCCCTATCGTCATACCATGTATCGCAGGAATTTCGTGCATTCCGATGAAGCTTTGGTACTTTTTATTCAAAACCGGCCCATCTACATACCAGCCATTCGGATTTGGACGATCAAGGATCAAAACAGGAATTCCAGCTTCTGCACATGCGTCCATCACATAGGTAAGCGTAGAGATATAGGTGTAAAATCTGGCGCCTACATCCTGAATATCAAATACGATTAGGTCTAGTCCAGCAAGTTGATTCTGAGGTGGCTTTTTATTTTTCCCATGTAATGAAACGATAGGCAAACCAGTAGCCGGGTCAGTGGAATTCGCTATATGTGCTCCTGCATCGGCATCGCCACGAAAGCCATGCTCAGGCGAAAACACTTTTTTCACATTTACTCCTTTGCTGATCAATGTATCGACAAGATGAGTCTTTCCAAAAACCAGACTGGTGTGGTTTCCCACAATGCCGATCTTTTTATTACTCAAAATATGAATACTATCACGCACCAATACTTCCGCACCGGAATACACTCTTGACGGGATTGCCCGCTGGACTTCAGCTGGAGTTTCGACAGGCTGTTCGGCCTCTTCACAGCCTAGTAGTAATGCGAAAAAGATGGGGATCAGAAGCTTTATCATAGATGAATGTTGAATGGCTGAATGATAGGATGAATGAATAATGGCTTTCAAAGTAATAAAGATTTAACTTTAGCCCCGAAGTTCTGCCCATGGTATTCGAATCCTTTTTTGCTCGACGTATATTATTCAAACACCAACGCGATGTTTCAGGCCTTGTTGTACGGCTTGTGATCATCAGTATAGCGGTGGCAGTTGCAGTGATGGAGATATCGCTGAGTGTGGTTCAGGGCTTTGAATGGAAAATACAGGATAAGGTTGTCGGGTTTGGTTCACATATTCAAATCGGAAA
This sequence comes from Bacteroidia bacterium, assembly GCA_045106685.1. Classification (GTDB taxonomy): domain Bacteria; phylum Bacteroidota; class Bacteroidia; order J057; family J057; genus JAUIGE01. Next base: position 6,488 of record JBGCFB010000027.1, read on the forward strand.
CTACTTTAGCCTTGATGAGGAAAAGCTTCCCATCGCCTATGATACCGCTTTTGTAAATGAAGTGAAGGCGCTTGAAGCGGTTGAATACATCGGTCCATTTGTGAATCAATGGGCCTTGTTGGATGGAAAAAAGAGTCGCGAAGGCGTGAACTTGCGCGGAGTAGACAGCTTATATGACTGGTCCTTTTTCAAAGAATCGCTCCTGGAGGGCAACGTTCCCACCATGCGAGGACGGCAGCATGCACGCGAGATTCTCATCTCAAAAACTCAATCCAAAAAGCTTCAGCTTGACCTCGGTGACAAAGTAACCCTATACTTTTTGGATGACCCGATGCGAAGGCGCTCTGCAAAAGTAACCGGCATTTATCAGACTGGAATGGAGGAGTTTGATGAAAATATTGCCCTGGTCGACATTCGTATGCTGCAGGGTATTTTGAAATGGAACCCAGATCAAATTGAAGGTTTTGATATCAATCTACATGAGCTGAGTACGCTTGGAGCTACTGTTGAGAAGATTGACATTATGTCCAACAATCTCTCTGTAACGCCCATTACCTTCATTTTTCCTGAAATATTTGAATGGCTCGAATTGCTTCACAACAACGTGTATTTCATTCTTGCCCTGATGATCATCGTCGCGCTGATCAACATGGTCTCAGTAGTCCTTATTCTGATTATTGAGCGGACGCGTACGATTGGGGTATTGAAAGCCCTTGGGCTGCCCGACGGCCGTCTTATGATGCTCTTTAGCTACAATGCCTTTTTCATCATTCTAACAGGGCTTATCCTCGGTAATATTCTGGGGCTTGGCTTACTATTCCTTCAGGATCAATTTGAGATTATTTCCTTGCCGCAGGAGAGCTACTTTGTCAAAACCGTTCCGGTGGCCTGGGTATGGCCGCGCTTTATGTGGGTCAACCTTGGGGTGATCGTGGTCTGTACGGTGTTTACACTCTTGCCTACCCGGCTTGCTACGCGGGTGAAGCCGATTCAGGCTATTCGGTTTGATTAGTGTATCAAATCATAAATTTCAATGTTTTCAAGTGTCCATTATGCTTTATCCGAATAAAATAAACCCCTTTACTCAAACCTGAAATAGGAATAGAGATTCTTGTTGAAGGCTGATTTCTTTTTCGGTATAGAGTTTTTCCGTCGATACCTGAAATCTGAATCATCACTTCTTTTCCATTCACCACATCTGGAATATCTAGTAAAAGTGATTGTTGAGACACAAATATAGAAGCCTTAAGTGAATACAGTTCTTGATCGCGATTCAGAATCGTTGAAAGATATCGTTTACTCAACCAAGTAAGTGAACTATCAACACGAGCTTGACTTACGGCATGGCCCGCATTGAAGGCAATATATTTAACAGAAAAAGAGTAGCCTTCTGTTTTCATAGTATCAAACTGTTTGTCTAGCAGCTGATTAGAAGGAAAAAGCAGGCCTACCTGGGTTCCCACATCAAAATAATAACATTGGGCAATAGCACTAGGATTGGGGGTGCGTTCGCGTATCATTGTGCTTACGTCTGCAACAGAATACCAGCTTTGAAAAAGAGCTGTGTCCAGAGTGCCGTCAGTTTTCACTGGCAGATCAAGCATGTAAGGACTGTTTAATAAATTAGGACTCCAAGTACTAGAAAGACCAAAGGTAATAGCCGAAAAAGCTCCTGCGGACGGAGAGAAGGTATAAGGCGCACTACCACCGTTTTCTTGTAAAAAAGAAGGGGCAATTAAAGCAGGAAAAGGATCAAGTGCTGGGAATGCTCCATGTGATAAAACAGTCCCAAAGCTATCTGGATTTACTACTCCAAGCCTCCAGGCACCATCGCCTCCCATAGAGAAGCCTCCTATCGCGCGGAGCCTAGCGTCTTTCGAAATTCGATAATTAGCATTCATAAAATCCATCAAATCAACAGTAATCGCATCGCCATAATCACCGTTTCGAACAGAGTTCATAAAAATATGGCGGTTGCCATAATCGGCTCCCTGAATACTTGGGAATGCCATGATCATGGGCTCCACATCGCCACTGCCAATAAGCGCATCCAAGCGAGCCTTAAATAAAGTCGTATGGCTGGAAGGGGCGTTTCCACAGCAGCCATGCAAAAAGATATACAAAGGATATTCCTTACCTGCAGTTGCATAGCCGTCTGGAAGGTAGATATTGAGCGGGATGATTTGATTATTGAGAGCCGAAGCAGTGAAGCTTGTGTTTTGAAGGGTGGATTGTGCGAGGGCGGAAGTGGCGCTCAAGCCGAAGGCGAGCGCGAGGATGAGGGTTGTGTATAGAGTTTTCATTGTTGTGATGGGCTTAGAGGTTTTGTATTGTCATTTTCTTTCTTTAGAATGAAGTTGATTTAACACGTTATACCTATCACCAAAATGAGATTTTTGAATGTAGCATACGATTCCATATTGAGTTTCCCTGGTTACCATATTGTGAAAATTGTACGACCCAAAGTTTTTCCATTATTCCATTTGAGAAAGTAAACCCCTGATGGAAAAGCGATTGTATTTATCTTCAATGAAGATTTTACGTACTTCATTTCATGCATGGATTTCCCATTGGAAGAGAGGATGGTTATTTCCCCAGGCCCTTTAGGGAGATGCTTGATCTTAATAAAAGGAATTGACGGATTTGAGTAGATAGTAACAGATTTGTCTTGAGTTTTGACAGAAGAAAGACCTTGCGAAAAAGACAATAAGTTATTGTCACAGGTGATTTTTGAGTCTCCGTTTCGATCGTACCAATATACACGGGATGGCGTAGATAAAACGAAATCTCCTTCGGATGAAAAGGAGATTCCTGTAGGTCCGTTTTGAGACATCAAGCTTGTATTATAAAAAGGATTTATTGCTTTAGTTAATAGATCAACAGCGTAAAGATTATTTGCTCCAATTCCTGCCCAGGCTCCAAATATCAACTTACCTGAAATAGGATCTATATCCAGAGCCCCATCTCCTGCGCCACTCCCAAGTCCAAGGCTATCCATCTGTCTAATGCTTACTAGAGTATCAACCAATTGGCCTACAAGAGAGATTTCAATTATATACTGGACATTAGTCCCATTTAGATTATGGACCTCTCCTATAATTAGGTTTCCATTGAGTGGATTTATAGCAAGGCCCCACGGCTCCCAATTTGTTAATGAATCCAGGTTTTGAATAAGTGTAGGAGCCATACCCAATAGATTAATACTCCAGAGCTCAGCTCCTGGCCCAAAAGCGGGGGTATTGATATCCCGGAGAATTAAAATAGTCTGACCGCTCCCTTTCGTCATGCCTGAATGGCTGAAATTAGTACTTGGAAAAGGTGAATAAAAAACAGCCTGTTGGCCAGTAGAGTCAATGTAATAACTCTCTCCTGAGGAACAATGGGCATGCACCTTACAATTAATTTGGTCATAATATATTGAAGTGATAAAACCAGAGGTACAAGAGTCTGGAGTGCTAAAAAGCAGGTTCTGAGAATAACTTTGGCTTAACAATAGGATCAATCCAATAACCATCTCTCTCCATAAAAAAACGTTGGCTTTGTATTGACGTATCGATTTATCCTTCATAAGAAAAGGTTATAAAATAGTTGAAAGTTAATTGTGAAAAATTACAAGCTTTTTGAAGCAATGAGGTTCAATTTCGTCTCAAATCACTAGGCTTGCGCCCAGTGATTTTTTTAAACGTCGTGCTGAAGTACTGGCCGTCGTTAAAGCCAACGGCAATTGCGATGTCGATAATCTTGAGGGATGGGTCTCCTTTCAAGAGTTCAATAGCCTTCGCAATTCGATATTCTGTAATGCTACGGCAAGGCGTTCCTAGCTCACATTTTTTAAACAAGCGATACAAGCCTGCCTTTGAGAGTCCAAAATGCCTGGCAATGTCCATTGCCCGAAAATGATTGTCATCATAGCGGGCCGCTATAAGTTCCTGGATTTTCTTACAAACGTCCTTTCGCATTGGAGATGTGTTATGGTGTAACTCATCCCTTTATCCAATAGGTGGGCAAAGCGTTATCAAAGAGTGCTGAATTTTTCTTATTTTTTCAAAAATTCGGAAAATATGAAAAGCACGATTTTACTAATCTTCTTGGGGTTGTTAATGTCAGTTGGCTATTGCCAAAAGTTCAGCCTGAATGATTCTCTGGAACTCGTGGAAAAGGGAAAGGAGTATCATCAAGCTGGTAGGGATGCGACAGCTAAAAATCAGATTCCTGAAGCGATAAATTTTTATAAACTCGCAATTGATACTCGAATTGCAGTTCATGATTCCTTGCACATCGATGTTGCCAAAAGCTTAGGCAACCTTGCACTTTTAATGGACGGTGTTCATGGATTTGATAGTGGCTTATATTACATACGCCCTTCGGTAGCGATCAAGGAACAAGTGCCTGATTGTTCTCCAACAAGCCTCTTTATTGGTTATCAAACGATTATACGTTTTTTAAATCAAGGGAAACTAACGAATGAAGCTGAGCTAAATATACAGAAGGCAGAAAGGCTTCTAAATAGGTTCCACGACCACGGCCCTGGTTTTTCCGCGCGTATGGTTACGCTCATGCGACAAAAAGGCGTGTGGTACCTTAATCAATATGACTATAGTAAAGCAGAAAAAAGTTATAGGAAAGGGTTACAGATTTGGGAAAGTCTTGAAAGTGATGCTTTGAAAGTTAAGTTTAGAGGTGTCATCAATAATTATGGAGTATTGCTTAAGGATTTCGGAAAGTATGACTCTGCTGAAGTCATACTTTTGAAGTTTGTTGAAATATCCAAACTAAGTACTGAGATAAGAGATGTAGCTCTTGGATACCAGAATCTGGGGGATATAGCTCGTTTAAAAGGGAACTATGGTGAATCAATCGAATATTTAAAACAAGCTAAACTTTTATATGATAATCATCAATTGCCGAACAAGGACTATTATGCTCAGATAAATCAGGCTTTAGGAGCCTCGTATTATAAATTTAGAAAGTATGATCTCGCAATAATTCATTTTAATAAGGCATTTGAAACCTGGCAAAAAATAAGAGGTTCTGCTCATAACTCCATCGAAGGCGAAATGATGGCGCTTGGTAAGATAGGAAATACAATATTGGCAAGAGAAAAATTTGAGGTATTTCAGCAAGAGGTTCAGAAATTGGATAAGGCGGAAAGGGTATCCAAGACCTTAATCGGGCTAGCTAATGTGTCGAGTATACTACCTGAGTTAAGAGATTCTACCGCCTTGGCTTCAATGGGATCCTTGGAGAGGGAGCTTTCTTTGTTGAAAAAATCGGAAAAAGAAATATTGCCGACTCACCAAATTGCATTTTTATACTTCAGGATGGCATTCATGTATTCAGAAAATAACATGCTTGATTCTGCGATGAACTATAACAGGAAATTACTTGAAATTGCAAAACCCAAGGAAGGAAATGGATTCACCAGCTATTATATTGATGGTTTAAATCAAAAGGCTACGCTATTAAGAAAAATAGGTAACGAGAAAAATGATATCAATATATTGAAAGAAAGCCATGCGGCCTTTTGTGATTTCCTGGCAGGTATGGCAAAACTGCAAATAGACCTTGAGGCAGACATGACGCTTAATTTTTGGTACGAAAAATTAGAGAACGCCCAAGTGTATGACGAATTCTTTCGTTTGTCACAACGTCTCTATACAGCAACTGGGGATTCTCAATGGCTTGAAGCTGCGTTGATTTATTCTGATATAGGTAAGTCTGTTTCCTTAAAAAAGGCTTTCTCTATCCCATCCCTATTACAAATGAGCAACCTGCCTCCAGCAGGTCTTTCAGAGTTTCAATCACTGAAAAAACAAATTGATCTTCTTGAAAAAAATGAGGTCGAGGCAGAAAAGAATGGTGATAAACAAGCCCTGGAATTAGTCACTTCAAAGCTCTTCGAAACGAAAGAAGCTTTGAAAGGGGTAGAAACAAAATTGGATCGGGATTATCCCGCTTTTAGACAAAAAAAAGAAAGTAGCAA
>JBGCFB010000270.1:0-2935 GCA_045106685.1 Bacteroidia bacterium
GCTTATAACCTACTGGGAGAATCTGGAGGTGATTAGGGAATTTGCAGGTGCAGATTACGACCGAGCGAAATACTACCCAAGAGATCACGATTACCTGCTTGAATTTGAGGAAAAAGTCCGGCACTTTGAGGTCTTTGCTGAAGCATAATAAGGATTATCACGGTTGCTAACCTCTGTCAGCGCTTTAAGCATTGTGGTGAAGCGCTGACAGAGGTGGCAGCAACCCAATCGTGATAGTGCTTATTATGCCCATTCTAATGCATTTTTTTAACGCTAATATTACAATAAATCATGGCTGGTGGAGACTGGAAAGCAATGTTTAGAGGAATTCAGGAGAATGACCTTGAACTCGTAAAGTATTATCTCAAAACAGGGATTGACCCCAATTATCAGCACCCTGAATATCTGGCACTGCCTTTAGCGGAGAGTATTCGGTATGATCATATGGAGATGACAGAATTGCTGCTCAAGTATGGAGCCAGTTCGGCTATCATCGAAGAGGAAAGCGGTATTTCAGTCTTGGAAATTGCCAAAAGCATGAAAAAAAAGAAGGTCGTTAAGTTGCTGGAAAAATATCTGGAGGTTAAAACTTAAATACTATGGCATCAGGATTTATCACCTTACAAAATGGAGAAGATTGGTCATGCAGATGGAGTGGATATGACCGTGTGCTGGAAGCGATTATGAAAGCGCTCCCGACCGACCATGAGGCAATGGTATTACGCGATTGGATGGCTTACATTCTTCCAAATGAGGAAGCAGGCGATATTGAATCAGGCTTTGCTTTCATTAAAGCAACGGAAGGACAAGAGTCCATTTTAAGAACCATTGATACCAGATGTATGAAAGAGCAGTATCGAGCACTATTTTGGAGTGCAGTGACTGCTCTTCAACCAAAGTTGCATGAATTTGATCAGTATTTACAATTAGCGATAAAAAGCCTTTTTGAAATGTATAGTCAAAGCTTGCAAGAGGACTATCAAGAAGCTGAGGACAATATTTCACATGATATTTTTTTCGTAGGTGATTTTAAAATTGGCACTAAAAAAAGCGGATAAGGTCTCTAAACTTTCCTCTAAGAAATATGATACTCTTTAATAATCACGAAAACATGATTCAAGAATCGATCGACCGCCTTAGTTTCATCGTCCAGGTCGCCCCCAATCTTTTAATGGAAATTGGCGAAGAAGATATGTCTCAAAAGCCAAGGCCCGACAAGTGGAGTAAAAAAGAAGTGCTTGGCCACTTGATAGACAGCGCAACCAATAATCACCAGAGGTTCGTTCGGGCACAATTTGAACTCAATCCTGAAATTGCCTACGACCAAAACAACTGGAATACCTTCAGCTTTTATCAACAAATCGACAGCCAGCAAATAATAGCTTTTTGGACGAGTTACAATAAGCAACTCCTCGAAATCATCAAACATATACAGCCTGATAATTTATCCAGACAAGTAAAAGTCGGCGATCGTTTATTTAGTCTGGAATATCTTATCGTTGATTATGTGAAGCACCTTGAGCATCATTTAAGGCAGCTGATTGATTATTGAAATACCTCCAATAAAGTTTCCCTATTTTCGCGCGATGCTCGCGGAATTCCTCGATATAGATCTAACCCTTTGGCAGCTCGCCATTATCCTGGTCGCAGGACTGGTTACTGGTGCAGTGAATACCCTCGCCGGTAGCGGTTCCCTGGTCACCTTGCCGATTTTTATCTTTTTATGTGGGCTTCCCGCTCCTGTCGCCAACGGCACCAACCGCATCGGAGTCATTCTGCAAAGTGCTGTTTCTGTCTTCAATTTTCGTAAACACGGAAACCTTCCGTTAGAAGGTGTGGGCTGGCTTTTGGGGCCATCGATTGCCGGTTCATTAATCGGATCGCTACTCGCTGTAGATATGAGTAGCACACTCATGTATCGCATTATCGGCGGCTTGATGATCTTTATGTTGGGAATTGTTTTACTAAAACCAAAACGCTGGCTCACACCGGGAATACCCGATCCAAGCCGCCACCGCCAGCCCTTAACACTCCTCATTTTCACCATTATAGGCCTGTATGGAGGGATTATCCAGGCTGGAGTAGGCATCTTTCTATTGTCAGCACTCGTGCTTCGGGGGCGCTACAATCTTATCCAGGCCAACGCGTTGAAATCATTGGCTGTATTAGTTTTTAACATTCCGGCCATTATTGTGTTTATAGCTCATGATCAGGTTCACTGGGGATATGGTGCTATAATGGCTGTCGCCCAAATGGGCGGGGCAGTACTAGGAACACGCTTCGCGATACGCGTTCCAAATGCAGCACAATACATTCGCTACCTGCTGATTCTGATCTTGATTGCTGCGGCAGTCAAATTCTTTTTACGCTAAAAACCGAGAGAGTACCATGTCTATTCATTCCCAAGATCAAAAAGAAAGCTTCAACGAAGAAAAGATGGAATCCGTTATTGGAAAAGCGCTAAAAGTCCTTTTTGGATTAAGCCTTGCTGTCCTGGTAGGCTTAGCTGTTGCAGCGAATATGTGATCTTGCCCCAGGGACTGAAGCCGACTCCCTCCCCGGGCAATAGTAGAAGATATTCAGGCTAAAGCCTTTTTGTCACTCAAGAAGCTTTAGCGCCTATTATTTTCATTATTGCGAGGTGATTTATCGCCTCGCAAAAAGGAAGGGCTAAAGCCCTGTGTTTATTCTTGCCCCAGGTCATAAATGACCGGGCAATAGTAGAAGATATTCAGGCTAAAGCCTTTTTGTCATTCAAGAAGCTTTAGCGCCTACTATTATCATTATTGCGAGGGAGGGGAAACTAATTTTTTGCCTCGCAAAAGGGAAGGGCTAAAGCCCTGTGAGATTTTCTTGCCCCAGGGGCTAAAGCCCCGGGCAATAGTAGAAGATATTCAGGCTAAAGCCCTTTTGTCACTCATGAAGCTTTAGGGCC
>JBGCFB010000271.1:0-5407 GCA_045106685.1 Bacteroidia bacterium
GAAATAAGGCTTAATCCAACCTTTTTGCTGGTGGCTGAGCGGAGTCGAAGCCACAGCAGCAAAAAAGTCTGTCGACTATTGGTTGAAAGATCTTCGGCTTGTATCAGACCGCAAATAATTTTGTTGATTTACTGGGCTTGGCTGAAATTCTTGACAGCGGCGATGGTATGTGCGTAATCTTGACCTAGGGCCTGCTGGCTAGATGGCTTGGGTTACCCGCTAGCCGACTCCACTACCACGAAATCCAAGCCAGCCCAGGGGCAATTTTGAAGTGCAAATCGTTCATTCTAGTGAAAAGACAGCGCCTTTTCGCTATTACTCTGAGTTGGCCAGGTTTTCAAGACATGCTACTTAGGGAGCTCTATTCAATTGAAAAGTACCCCAAACAATTTTAGCGAAATCATCAAAATCTTCACAATAATTACGAATAGAAAGGTAATCTACCCTTCTCTCCTTTGAAATGCCAACGGTTAAATCGTTTTCAAACATCACCATTTCAGCTTGAGTTTTATCAATTATGTAAGCGTAAACATCTAAGCCATTTAAACAGCCCATGGCGATTAATCGATCATTATTATTGTCAATAAAATGAAAGTACCGATAAATTTCTTCATCAGTTAGGCTCCCACTTTCAATCCTAATTCGAGAATCTGCATACCAAAGCTGAGTGACAAATTTCTCTTCTTGGTCATATTTAAAGGAGGTAGGAACTTGAAGTTTTAGTTTTGTGATAGTTGGAATTTCTATCCAGGTTTCCTCATCAGGTCCTATACAAGAGGTCAACAATAGAATACATGCAATCACGAAATTCGTTAAAGGGTTCATATTTTCTAGTATTCTGGACAGTGAAGCAACACCTATCGCAAGCATCATCAATATGCCCAATGATAATGTAAAAGCGACTGCGACTCGATATGCTTTTTGTGAATTCAATCGGAAACCTCTCTATGTCAGGCATACGAAAATAAAAAATGTACAGCGCAAAACGCCCCAAACGAGCATTTTACACTGTACATAGTTCATTATACATTAATCGCTACTGCTCAAACACAATATCCGTAGGAATACCAGTGGCGTCGCAGCGTGCGAGATCATCTTTAAGCTGGGCAGGCATACCGCCTTTTTGCTGCATAAGCTTTTTCACACCTTCATAATCGCCGTCACCTTGTAGGGTCAGGATGTCACGCGAAAGCGCCGTCATGGCTTTCTGCATATTGTCAAAATTGACGCTGTAGCGACCGGTAGCTTCATCGCGTGTGAAAGCGTTCATTTCGTTGAAATAATTGAAGCGAAGGAGGTTTGCACGCCCGTGGGCGCTTGCGCCGCCAAAGCGGACCGAACGGAAAATACCCGCCATAAAGGTGGTGTAATAATCCATCAATTCAGCATCGCTGTCGAGTTCATTTTGCTTCTTCAGCTCTGTGATCATGTACAAACCGAGAATATCGGCTTTGCCTTCCTCAAGCGCAGATGCCTGCTCCAGAAGCGCCTCACGCACAGTTCCTTTTCCGTCGATCGTATTTTTGATACCGAGTCCGTGTGCAACCTCGTGGAACATCGTGTTGGCAAAGAATGCATCAAAGGTGATGTGCTTGCGCTGATCTTCCGCGATGAGGAGGTCGGCAATCGGAATAAGGATTTTGTCAAACTTGGCGCGCATCGCATTCTTCAACTGAAGACGGCGCGTACCTTTTTCCTGCTGAATACCTTCGTCATTGGGAAGGTTGATGGCGATCGTTTTGGAACCAGCATTACAATCACCGGCATAAAACAGCACATCGTAAGCATATAGCTGACCATCGCGTCCTACCGGGTCTTGTTTGTATTTATCATCTACCGGAATACCTTTTTGTAAGCCAGGAAGCATGGCAGAATAGCGCGCCAGCTTTTTGCTCCAAACCTGATCTTTCACCAAGACATATGCCTCATGAGCCGACTTGTGACTGAATAGTTGATCCTCATAGTTTTCGATAGGTCCGATTACGATATCGATGTCATTGTTGCGCATATCAAGCCATGCACGATCCGAGTCATTGTAGCTTCCGTCCAATAGCGCTTTGGCGCGAAGGGTCAGGTATTTTTTCAGACCAGGATCTTCTGCCAATTCAGCCGCTTCTTTCAGATAGCCTGCTGCTGCCGTATGATGGTGAGCATAATACACGTGATAAGGAATCGCCGTAAGCGCGCCTTTGTCATCACGACGAATCATGGTGTACAGGCTAGTCTTGTCAGGATTATCCCAAGCCATAAATTCATCCTTGGTCATGTCAAGCGGGTAGTAATTTGCGCCGCTAGGCTTGGCAGGAACACCTTTTATAAAAGGCTTATTGTTCTCCAAGCGATCCCAGGGACCGTAATTTACTTTTAGGAAAGCCTTTTGATCGCCGCTGAATCCGCTTATGTCCATGCGCAAAGCTTCCGGCCATGCCTCATCCTGAAAGCAAGAATCCATATGGCGGGCCGCTTTCATAAATAAGCCAATCATATCCTGCTGCTTTTTACTCAGGACGTCCATGTCGGTCGTGAGACGGAAGGTGGCATATTTGCCAGGATCAACATCAGCATAATCGCCTTGATCGGTGCTTGTTGTCTCAGCTTTTTTATCCTCCTTTTTGGCTTCTTTATCACCGCAAGAAACGGCAAGAAGCAAGACTAAAAAATAGGCAATGTAACGCATGATGTTTGTTTGTAAAGATGATGGCTATTAGCTTTTTGCTGTTGGCGATTGGCTAGACTCAGGCCAAAAGCTAAGAGCCAAACACCAACAGCAAAATGGTTTTTTAAAAATCGAAAATACGCCTAAAGACGCCGGATACGCAAATGACAATATTTCGTCCAAAAAATTCGCATATTCGCGTACCACATTGTCCGGCAGTGGTTAATCTGTCTAATCCGCATGCGATACATCATTCTTTGTCTTTTCCTAAGCGTTCTGATCAGCGATATTCAGGCCCAGGATCCGCCCGTAAAATGGGACCAGGTGCGCAATCCTCGTACCGACCAACCTGCAACAGCAGGAAGGCTATGGTTTACACGTGACATGGGAAGGTCTCCGTGGGGCGCTTTTTATCTTACAGGATATAGCGGACGAGCTGACACTGCTCGCCTTCTCCGTACATACAGTTCCAATGCTAATCCTGGACTGAGCGTTCCAATCTATGCTCCTGTAGGCGATACCCTCGATTTTGTTTGGGGGACCAGCTTGGCCTTTTCCCAAACAGATGTGTTTGTAAGTGGGCTATTTAAAGGTGCTATCGAATTTGACGAGAATAATATTTTCGTGTCCCAAGATGAAGGCCGAGATGCCTTTCTGGCGAGTTACAGCCCTGGAGGCTTTATGCGTTGGGCAGTATCACTGGGAGATAACTTTGAAGAAAAACTTCCTGTTATTGGCATTACAGAAGATGACCGTCTTTCGCTTGCTCTGCGTACCGCTGACACCCTTTTTCGGCCAATTGAGATTCGCACTTTTGACCGCTTGGGTAACAAGCTGGATAGCGTAAAGATTAATCATTCTCCAGAGGTAGATGATATTTTGTTTGACAAAAAAGGGAACCTCTTTCTTGCAGGGAAAATAAACGCTCCATCCAGAATTGGAGGAAATTTAATCTTGCCAAATGGAATTGAAGATTTCTATCTAACCAAGTATCGGGCCGACGGCAGTATGAGCTGGCTCACACATGCTGGCACCGGAGGGGAAGCGGCTGCTACAGCTATCGAAGTAGGCGACGACGGCAGGCTATATTTTGCAGCTCAGTTTGGGCTCAATGCTCCCGCCGGAGACACACTCACGCTCTTTGACTCAACCTATTACACTACCCGTGGAAGTGATATTTTGGTAGGAGCTTTGGACACTTCGGGGCAGCTTCTCTGGTCGCAGCATATCCATCGGGGCCTTGGAGGATTCTCCACAGGAATGCGCATTACAGACATTACCATCAATGATCAGGATGTCTATATGGCTGGAAGTTTCATGGATGGTCCTACTATCATCGGTGATACAACGATCCAGACAAGTGGGTTTGATCCTGTCGTGCTTGCGTTCAGTACCAAAGGCGTGTTTCACTGGGCCACACGATTTGGCACTGCAAATGACGATGAAGGCCTTCGTATTGCTAATATTCGTCCCAAAGAGATTTTTGTAACAGGGGTTCTTAATAATCTAAAAGACACGCTGGATGCGAGTTTTGGCGACATCGTTTTTCCTGTTTCGACGAAATTCGACCCTTTCCTCGCTACGCTCCACGATTTATACATTCCTCCGGTAACATCCATCGAAACTGATATTCCCGGCGACTGGAATCTATTCCCCAATCCAGCCAATGACCGTATTTACTTGCGCTGGTCCGGCACGATGGAACCTGTGCGCAAGCTAAGCCTCAGTGACGTTCAAGGAAGAACCTTATTCTCTCAAAAAGTTCAGCCTTCCTTGGCTGGCCAGGAAGCGATTAACCTTCACGAATTGGCTCCAGGGTTTTATTTTTTAAAGGTGCAGGTCGGTAGTCGGTTTTGGGTCAAAAGCTTTCAGAAATTATAATGGCTGTTGGCTTCTGGCTTCTGGCGTTTTGAGTTCAAGTCATTGCATGGAACTCAAAACACCTAACGCAAAACTCAAAACAATTAAATCATGTCCAAGCCCTCACTCATCGGTGTAATCCATATTCCTGCCTTGCCAGGAAGCCACGAATACGGAGGCGACATGAACGCGATTCTCCAAACCGTCGCGCAGGAAGCGCAGATATTCGCAAGCGCAAAAGTCGATGCGATCATCCTGGAGAATATGCACGATCGGCCTTATCTCAACGGTGCAGTGGGCCCTGAAACAACGGCTGCCATGACGGCAGTAGCCGTAGAAGCGCGACGCTATTTTGCTGGCCTATGCGGTATACAGATATTGGCAGGAGCAAATAAGGAGGCGCTTGCTGTCGCCCTTGCGGCTAATCTCGACTTCATCCGTGCGGAAGGTTTCGTGTTTGCACATGTTGCAGACGAGGGCCTTATCGAGGCTCAGGCCGGAGCGCTTTTGCGCTATCGGCGCAATATCGGAGCGGAGCATGTCCAGATTTGGACGGATATCAAGAAGAAGCACAGCGCACATGCGATTACGGCTGATGTCAGCCTCGCCGAAACGGCGAAGGCCGCGGAGTTTTTCTGCGCGGATGCGCTTATCGTTACGGGCAGCAGCACAGGGCAGGCAACCTCACCCTCTGACCTCAAAGCGGTGAAAAACGCCTCTTCGCTTCCAGTATATATTGGCTCAGGTATTACCATTGAGAATGTAGCAGATTACAGCTCCGCTGATGGTTTCATCGTGGGTTCGTCGATCAAGACTGATGGCCACTGGGCTTCGCCGCTTGATGAGCAGAAGGTGCGGGCGTTGAAATTGAAAATGGAGAATTGAAAAATG
>JBGCFB010000272.1:0-21208 GCA_045106685.1 Bacteroidia bacterium
ACACTGCTTGCTTTTCTATTATGTGCTGTCTTTGGGGCAAAAGGGCAGCGCCATCAATTGACCATTACCGACGGGTATGGCTCGGGCATGTATGCGGCGGGTGATACGGCGTATGTGTTCTCACGTGAACTTGCTGCAAACGAAGTCTTCCTCGACTGGAATACCAGTGTTCCGTCGCTCAATATCATTGCTGATCCTCAGGAGTGGCGCATGGCCTTCGTTATGCCGGCTCATGATGTAAGTCTTCGTGCGAATTTTGACACCATTCCCTCCAGCTACCTCCAATACCGTGAACTCGTGCTGGCAGGTGGCCTCAAGCCGATGTACTATGCTTTTCCAGCAAACCATCGTGGCACTGTGTTTATTTTTCATGGCACCGGAGGCGATGCTACCGGCTGGCTGGGACCACAACGCGACCCCATCATCAAGGAACTATATTATGAAGGCTTCGGAGTGGTGATTACCGAGTCTGAAGAAAGCTCGCGCAAGCAAGACCTTAATGGTGATAATAAGATTCGCTGGCAAGGCTATCCGGTCGATTCTGTAGCGAATATCGACTACGCCAATATGAAAAATGTCATGGATACGCTTGAAGCCGAAGGGCTGCTTGACCGAAGCGAGTTGTATGCATTAGGCATGTCCAATGGCGGCTCTTTTACAGGAACATTTTCTACATTGTTTGGAGCAAAGGCAGGGGTTATATATTGTGCATCAAGTCAGCGAATCATCGCCCAAACCACCCAGACTCATCTCCAGTTCTGCATGATGCCCAGGGATTCTACTATCGGTAAGCAAGGTAATGACGACGGCTTTACCTTCCACACTACGATCAAAAACAGGGGACTATGCAGCGATTATTTTATGAATATTCCCTTTCCGATTTATCCCGAATATTTCCAAAGAATAGGGATACCAGCCAATGCCTCCAATACAGCGTATCAGGAACTTCAGACGAATTTGATGCTGGATAGTAAAGGCTTTTTGTTAAAAAGTGATACCGAAATCCAGCAAGATATTCAGCAAAACCCTGCGAACTGGCCGCTACTTGGCAGCGCTAGTGCCACCAATCTTGACGCGTTGCTTGGCTTGCTAAAAGAAGCCTACGCTGGTCATAAATTTTTTACCAATCACAACAAACGCAGCATCGCCTTTTTGAAAGATCCTTGCGCGACATCGACTTATCTAGAGCCCGTTTCTCAAAAGGCGGATATTCGTCTTTTTCCAAATCCGGCGATCAATAACCAGGTTTTCGTTCAGGGTGTCAATCCTCCATTTCAATTGGGCGTGTATGATCAAATGGGACGGCTACTTTTATCCGAAAAGTCTCATAATACTGCAAAGGTTACACTACCGGAAGGGGAAGGCTTGTTCTTTATTTCGATCAGAAAGAGGAATAAACATGCTTTTCTAAAAGTGTTGAACTAAACCTTCATGTCGTTTTTCTGTTGACAGAATCCTTAAATTTGCAGTATCATGAAATATACAATGTACATCATGCTCCTGGCTTCACTTGCCATGAGCATGGTTAATCCCCTAGCCGCCCAACAACCAACAGCTACCATCTCAGGAACCGTAGTTGACAGCGCGTCGCAGCAGCCGATCGAGTTCGCTACGATCGTGCTGAACGATAGTCAAACTCAAGCTTCACTTGGAGGCGTAACGACTACTGCTAACGGGCTTTTTTCGATTAAAACACCTTCTAAAAACGTCTATCTCGAAATCAACTTCATCGGTTTTGAGACTAAAAAAATCACCAACATCGAAATCAAGGACGGCAAAGCTAATATTGGAAAAATCGAGCTGGTTGAAACAGTAGCGGCTCTCGATGAGGTTGTGATTGAAACTGATAAATCCACGACCGAGTTCAGGCTTGACCGGCGCGTGTTTAATGTAGGCCAAGACCTGAGTAGTACGGGAGCAAGTGCGCTCGAAGTATTGAACAATGTACCTTCTGTCAATGTGAGTATTGAAGGTGAAGTAAGCCTTCGCGGCAGTCAGGGCGTACAGATACTTATCAATGGAAAACCGTCCGTATTGGCCAGTGAAGAAGGAAATGCACTGGGTAGCATTACTGCTGACATGATCGAAAGGGTCGAAGTTATCACAAACCCTTCGGCCAAATATGAAGCGGAGGGCACCGCTGGTATTATCAATATTGTGCTGAAAAAAGATGAGCGAAAGGGCTTGAATGGCTCCGTCTCACTCAATACCGGCGACCCGGACAATCATAGCGTTGGGCTAAGCCTTAATCGCCGTTCTGAGAAGTTTAACCTCTTCAGTCAGTTGGGAGCAGGCTATCGATCACTTCCCAGAATCAATAACAATATCAACGACAATAAACTGCAAGGCGTAAGGATCGAAAGCGATGGGCTCGAGTTTCGAAATGAGACCTTCTTTAACCTCGTTCTTGGAACAGACTATTATATCAACAAGCGCAATGTCCTCACGCTTTCTGGCAATTTTGCTTACGAAATAGAAGACCAACCTTCCAAGACTGCCTTCAGCCAAATCAATGAAGGAGAAGGCCTGGTCACGTCATGGGATAGAAGCGAAGTGACAGAGGCAAACAACCCGAAATATCGATACGAGCTGAACTATAAGCGCGAGTTTAAGGACAATAAGGAGCATACCTTGCTGTTCAGTGCTTTGGGGAATTTATTTAGAAAAACACAATCATCGGACTTTCAGGATGTGGGGACCTTTGGGAATTTTGAGGATCGCTTTCAGCGCACTGCAACCGACTTTGGCGAAGTGAAGTACACCTTTCAACTGGACTATACGCGCCCTTTTTCTGACAAAGTCACGCTCGAATCCGGAGGCCAATATGTGATCCAAAATGTGAGTAACGACTTTGCCGTATCGAACCTCATCGGAGATGAGTGGGTGAATGATCCCGGCCTAACCAATGTTTTCGGCTACGACCAGAAGGTCCTGGGGATATACTCCACAGGCGCCTACGAAGGCGCACGTTGGGGTTTGAAGGCGGGAGTACGTGTGGAGAATACCATTCTAGAAACTGAACTAGAAACCCTCAACGAGACCAATCGCCAAAATTACACGAACCTCTTTCCGAGTGTTCACACTTCCTATAAGGCAAATGACTTCCTGTCGTTTCAGGCGGGTTATTCCAGACGCATCTATCGTCCAAGGCTGTGGGATTTGAACCCCTTTTTCAACATTCGAAACAACTTCAGTATCCGCGCAGGAAATCCGGAACTTTTGCCCGAATTCACCGACTCATATGAGGTCAACGGTATTTATATCTTGAAGAAGTTCTCGTTGAATATGGGCATTTACTGGCGCAATACTACCGATGTGATTGAGCGCGTCTCGATTTTCAAGGACAATGTCAATACCACTACGCCACGCAATATTGGTACGAATCGTTCTACCGGTATCGAGTTCAACGGTAAATATAGCGCTGCTAAGTGGCTGACGATGCGAGGAGACTTCAACTTCAATTTCTTCAATCGTGAAGGAACCTTCGAAGGCACATCGTTTGACTTCGCAGCTAACCAGTGGTCCTCTAAGTTCAATACACGTTTTAAACTTCCTTTGGATATCGATATGGAAGCCACTGCGAATTACCGTTCTCGCATTCAGACGGTGCAAGGCATTATGTCTGCAAATCTGTTTGCTGATTTTGGTATCCGGAAAAAGCTTTTGAAAGGGAAAGCCGTGCTCAGCGCGAGTGTGCGGGATATATTCGCTTCGCGATTCCGCGAGAGCAATATTGACCAAGAGGACTTCTACCTGTACAGCTTTAGTCAGCGTGGTCGCTTCATCACATTTGGATTCAGCTTTGGCTTTGGAAAAGGCGAAGCGATGGAGTATTCTGGTGCAAAACGGAGGTAGAGCCGCGACAACACCAATCCATAGTTTTTATTTCTATTTCAAAAATCCAGAATCACTCTTCTACAATCTCGAATCAAAGAAAATGGATTGCAGATTGAAAATTGCAGAAAAGTGATTGTAGAAAATTTTAATGTGGATCCCTATTAATCCGTTATCACATAGGAACTGGAAGAACCACCTGATATCGTCGATGTCTTCAGGTTATTTCCATTCGTCTTGATATTACCGTCGGTGAGTGTAAGCGTCGTAATGGTAAGATCAGCGTCAAGCGTCATGGTCTTTCCTGTGCCATCCATCGTGAGGCAGGTGAGGATGACTGGGCCTCCCGTAGCTTCCATATTGACGTCTTCAGAGACAATAATACAGTCGTTGTATGTGCCGGCAGGGATAACGATTTTATCCCCCGTCGCTGCTGCGTCGAGTGCTTCCTGGATAGAGCAGTAGGTGCCCGAATTGGTGCCGGTTACTGTAACCGAATTTGCCGGAATACGAATGGTGACTGTAAGCGTGAAACTACTGCGAGCCTTACCATTTCCATCAATGGGTATGATGGTATAGATTACTGTAGCATCACTCCCTGTATTATTTACATAAGAATCAGTGATCGAAGCATCAGAGGCTACGGTACGATTGGCAGCAGGTGTTACATCTGTCGATGCAACTGTATAGGTGTAGGTTTCGGTAGTTCCAGGCATTACCGCATCGAGATCAAAGTTCATGGGAACACCCGAGCATACAGTTGTTGTCTGATCCTGTACTTCGGATTCTTCCCAGAGTATTTCGACAGCGCCATCGGCGCCTGCGCCTGCTGTGGAGCTTCCTCCTATGCTACCGCCTCCACCACCTGGTGCGTTACCAGGTGCACCGCTTTGTATATTTGTAATAAAAGAAAAGTAATTATGACCACCATTGCCCCCGTTTCCTGCGCCAATCCCCCCGGCTCCACCTACAGCTCGAGAGCCAAAGTTAACGATAATAGCTCCATCCTCACCTACACCACCATTGCCGCTATCGAGTCCGGAACCGCCGCCGCCTCCACCTGCGACGGTGCTTCCATCTGAATCACCCTGGCCTCCTGCACCACCATCTGTGGTGATATCGCCTATTCCGTTTGCTCCTCCAGCTCCGCCACTATTATTATTACCACGAAGCCCTGCTCTGGCAAGTAGAATATCTGTCGATCCATCTTTAACTTCTGTATTTGCTCCATTACTGCCAGCAGCACCACCTGCTCCAACATTCACGGTCAACGGTAAGGGACTAAGAAGAGGGCCAGTAAGCGTTTTCTTAGCAAATCCACCAGCACCACCGCCGCCACCATCTACACCTAAGACATTATTTCCACCGCCACCGCCGCCCCAGCCGCGTATGACGATATTTCTCGCTCCGGCAGGGATCGTAATACTCTGAGATCCACTAGAACCAAAATAAAGCCGCTGCGTTTCTGGGCTGGCTTTTACAGTAATAGCCAAGTCAAATGGATCAAGGAAACAGGAGCCATTATGAGGCGTAATTGCATACGTAATGATTACATCTGAATTTGTAGGGTTGGTATACGTATCGCTGATCGGATCAGCACTTTGCATTGCAAGGATTCGGTCCTGGCCCGCTGACACATTCGTCGGATCTGATGAGCTTACGGAATAGTAATAGGTGTCATTAGAACCTGGTATTAATGCATCCAGGTCTTGTATGACATTAGGAGTCGTAGTACTGGAGTTCACGGTGCGCGCGATATCGGGCAGAATTACTGGTATTATAATGGGAATAAGACCGGTAGTTTGAGTTCCCAAGTTTGGGTCCGTAACGGTAAAGCTTACCTGTGAACCACTCATGATTATCAGCGTAAAAGGCCTGCAATGCTGATTAAAACTAAGGGATGGGCCTAAAATTGCGACAGACGAAGCACCAACCGTTTGTGAAACTGTGGGGTTAGGAAAGTTGGGAATACCACTGGTTGCCGGATTCCCATTGACATCATAATAGCACACACTGAGACCATGGTTCCCGTTGAGGCAGAAACCTAATGGAGGAATACCTTCAATTTCGAATCTCACGGCCGTGCCTAGCGGGGCGATATTAAGAACGCTACTTTGAACAGCGCTAAAGCCAGTGGCAGTTGCTTCAAGCTGGGCACTTGTGCCTACAGTTGGTGTCACATCAAAGCTGTAGCAGTGTGCTGATGATCCGCTTCCTTGGGTAGCTGCTGAGATGGTAACCGAAGTACCATTTGTTAACTGAGCCAAGCTTGGCGTCATCAGTCCAGTAGTCGCAGGGTCGCCATTTACGTCGAGGAAGCAAACGTCGATAGTCACGAGCTGATTAATGTATAAGCCAATGGTGGGAATTCCTGTAATTTCCATGGTAGCTGCGACACCTGTCAAAGCAGGTGGATCATAGGAAATAATAATTCGGCCATTAGCGCCATTACTAAGAGCTCCGCCACCCCCTCCTGGAGGATTACCACTTCGCCCAACCACGCCACCATTTCCTTCTCCGATTCCAACAATGGATCCAACACCTCCATTCCCGCCATTTCCCGTACTTGTTGCGGAACCGCCGCCATTCCCCCCTTTAGTACCAACCGCACTTCCTCCATTCCCTCCTCTAAATTGTGTTCCTATACCTGTCATAGCTCCTCCGACTCCTCCGGTCGAAGAGCCTCCACCCAATCCCCCTCTCGCTAATACGATCGTTGAACCACCAACTGCTGATCTAACATCAGAGTTCCCACCACCACCGAAGCCACCTGAGACTCCTCCTGAACCTACTCTTATGTTATAAGTCATTTGGCTGGCAAGGGGGCCTGGAATCGTTGTTCCGGCATACGCGCCACCGCCGCCGCCGCCGCCTGTGGGGCTATTATTTCCTTGGCCTCCTCCACCCCAAGCTTCCATCACAATATTGGTGGCTCCGGCGGGGATAGAAATTGATCCCCCGCCATTAAAAGTTTGTGAAACTCGCTGAGCGAGTCCTTCATTCAGTAAAAAAAGGAAGCTCAGTAGAGCCAGAGCCATTAGGTTAAGCTTGCCCGTTGTGTAATAATGTTTCATGTTAAGTAGTAAGATCAGTCTGTGAAAGATTCGATGAGGACCGATGAAGTTATCGATTGCTTAATCAAAACCCAAAAGGCGGTATTTTCGGCTCCCAAAAATACCATTGAATACAATTTCCTTTCTATATAGCTTAGGTATCGGATTAAACAAAGGTGGCAGGAATCAGTATTTTAAATGATTTTTAATACAAAAACGGCACGCATCAGAGTTTTCTCATGATGCGTGCCGTTATGTTTTTTGTCAAAACGCTTGTCAGTTTGTTATCACACAGGAGCTTGAAGAACCGCTCGCAAACAGACAAAAAATAAGATTCTACAATGGCCTAAACAACCAGCTTCCAGCCTCTGTTACCAGCGCAAAACCCGTGTCGCGATCCTGGAGCCGCGCGAGGCGTAATGGCCCTTCCATCGGGTAACGATAGACCTGTTTTCCCTGATCATCTAATAACAATAATAAGCCGCCGCTCGCACCGTCGTCATGCTGCATAAGTACGGCAGTATAAGCTCCGCCCAGAACAGGCGCGATATCAAGTGTTTTTACATCTTTTGGATCGAAAGAGGCCAGTGCATTGCGCTCGTCATTATTGTATAACTCATAGAGCGGAGTAGTCCATATGGTCTGACCGTCACGCGAATTAATAGCATCGAGTTGCAGGCCAAGTAGGCGATCGTCGCGCAGGCCAAGGATCATCCCTAGCGGGTTAAATCGATCCACAAGTCTGTCCCAGCCAGCCCGCTGCCAAAGCATTTTTCCAGTAGTATCGAGTGCTGCATACCAGGGTTTTGCTTTACCATCTACTCCATACCAATACGAAGCCAGCATCCAAACATCAGGAGACAAAATATGCGACTGCAACCATGGCCCACCCGCAAAGCGGCCTTGCTGGTCGATGGTAACCTCACCGGAATAAACCGGCAGCTGGGCCTTTGCCTTATATACCTGCACTTCGATGCGATCATCGCGGCGTAGCGCGAGCAAGGTCGTGCCTTTATACGTATCGACATTGGGGCAGGCTTCGTTGACCAAAAACTTCCCATTCCATCTTCGCCATAAAGGAGCTGTAGCGCCTTCCAGACTATCGACGCGCGAATCGATCATGCTTAGGCGTGTCTTATTGATTTGGTAACGCTTCATGCGCAGGCTTTTGACCTGAGCACGTTGTCGGCTTTGGCTCAACGATTCTGTAATCAGTTCAGAACCATCCATACAGAAAACATATTCTCCTAAAGGCAAGTCGACTCGGTCTCCTCGCTCACGGATCAAGCCTCGAAAAGTTCTATTTGCGGACGTTGGGGAAGGATTAGCGAATATGCGCAGCACTTCGTTTCCGTTGGGGTGATCCATCAATTGCACGATGCTATCTCCCTTTTCAAAAGCGAGCTGACGGACCTGGAAATTAACCTGGGCAGACACATATGTGAAGCCCATGAGAATGAATGACAAGAGACAAGTTTTCATACGGCAGGGTTGAATTCCTGAGAGAGGTCGGTGTAAGGTATATTGTGTACCAATGCCTCAGCCTTGAGCAGACGGGCAAGGTTCATAGGTGGTTCGGCTAGTTCTTCAAAATTGATCTCATGATCGGCTTTGTCCTTTTTGCGAATAGAAATCCATTCGGCTTTTTCCGTCATACTTCCCAATTGTTCCCAGGCAAAAAAACGATAGGACCATACATAACAATGTAAACCACGATCTGTAACGAGGATACACTGAGGTGAATTATTGAGGTAATGGATAAAACCGATTCCTAGAAAAAGAGCAAATGCTGTCATGATCAAAATCCAGCCATACGATGGGAATGTTGACATAAAAGCCCAAGACAAAGCAGCTGCGAAAATGATAAGGGCAAGGCCTCCTCGCAAAGCGAGAGCAGCTCGGTGCCAACTTGGTTTCACATTCACTGTTCCGATTACTGTCTCTTCTTTCAAAGCCTTGAAAACCTTTACTCCTGGATTAAGCCATTGGTAAACTCCTTTGGCATTTATCGCTAAGTATAGGAGAAAAAGCAGCTTTGGAAGAAATTGAATAAATGGGCTTTGAAGGCGCATAGGAGCCATGCCCGTGTACAGCAAAGCCAGCAGGCTTAGAGCCGGCAAAGTATAAATTGCATATAGGCGTATGCGATTGCTGTTCATGCTGCAAAGATACGTATTTAAAAGTCACTCCAACCAGTGACAGATGGCATTCCTAAAGGGTCATATTACATGTTCTTTTGTAGAGAAGACATCAGGAAGCTATTGGCTTTTTGCTGTTAGCGATTGGCCAATACGCATACCCTAATAAATGCGATTGCTTGATCTGACCTTTTCTAACAACGATCTGAAACACCATTTTTTTCTATTACACTTTTACTCAGGCCAAACGCTAATAGCCTAAATTATACCATCATGAAAAAGATACTTGTTCCCACAGACTTTTCTGACTGCGCAGGCTTTGCCGCAGACGCAGCTGTACGCATGAGCATTCGCTTCGGAGCAGAGGTGATTTTTTATACCCGAATTCCGGGCGACGAGACTGAAGCTCCGGTGGAAACTGACAAACCGGAAACACTCCCTATGAGCATTTCCGGCAGGTTTCAAGACCTTTTGAACACGTTTGAAAACCCTCCATTACGTTACAGTTTTGTGTATAGCTCCCAGGATCTTATTGGTGGTGTACTTTCGTACGCAGAAGCCCAATCTGTAGACCTGATTGTGATGGGAAGTAGTGGTGCAGGAGGTTTGAAAGAACTTGTTTGGGGTTCCAATGCCCAGCGCATGGTAAATCAATCGACCAAGCCCGTTCTTGTCATCAAGCACCCCGTCGAGAATATTGAATTCTCAGACATCGTATTTGCTTCCAATTTCTACAGAGAGGTCATGGAGCCATTCAAAGATATTATCCGATTGGCCCAGATATTCGGTTCAACCTTGCATTTGGTACATGTAACAACGAAAGACACAGACGATGTTGAAGAATACCTCGCGAAAGAAAAAATGGCGAAGTTCTCAGCCTTGATTGAAAAGCGAGTTCCTCACACTGTCCACTTCTTCGGCGATATTGATACAAGGCATGGCGTAGAGCATTTTGCTCGCGACAACCAACATGACCTTATCGCATTGGTGAGTCATGGAGAAGGTTTTTTCAAAAAAATCCTTAAAGGAGGTAGTGTAACTGAAGGCCTCGTAAACAGAGTAGAAATGCCAATTCTCACCGTACGGGCAGTACCAATTGAGTCAATGGCTTAATAGGCTGCCTGTGGAAATAAAATCTCAAGGTATCCGATTTGGATACCCTGAGATTTCTTGTTTTTGGTAGCGTAAAAAATGATGCTTAGTTTTCCAGAAACCTCAGCATCATGCATATTCAAGGTAAAATCGTTGATCTTCACGCACGCCGGATTTTCCCCGGTGAGATTCATATTGAAGATGGTAAAATTCAATCTATTACGCCTCTGGATAGTGCACCCGAGCGATTTATCATGCCAGGATTTATTGATGCTCACGTGCATGTGGAAAGTTCCATGCTCGTCCCATCGGAGTTCGCGCGTATGGCTATCGTTCACGGAACAGTTGCGACGGTATCGGACCCGCATGAAATCGCAAATGTGCTGGGTGTCGCCGGTGTCAGGTTTATGATGGAAAATGGTTCCAAAACGCCGTTCAAGTTCTACTTTGGAGCGCCATCATGCGTTC
Organism: Bacteroidia bacterium; assembly: GCA_045106685.1. Taxonomy (GTDB): domain Bacteria; phylum Bacteroidota; class Bacteroidia; order J057; family J057; genus JAUIGE01. The sequence goes on from JBGCFB010000272.1 coordinate 10,586, forward strand.
CTGCGACGAGTTTTGAAACTGCTGGAGCTGTCATTGATTCCAGCCAAATCACGGACCTTCTCGCTGATCCGAATATCGTATACCTCGCCGAAATGATGAATTTCCCTGGGGTTATTCATCGGGATAAAGAAGTGATGGCAAAAATCGCTGCTGCCCATGCCGCAGGAAAGCCTGTCGATGGGCATGCGCCTGGCTTGCGAGGGGATGACTTGAAAGCATATGTTTCTGCGGGAATCAGCACCGATCACGAGTGTTTTACTCAGGAAGAAGCCCAAGAGAAACTTGACCTTGGCATGAAGATTCTCATCAGAGAAGGTAGCGCTGCCAAGAATTTTGCAGCGCTGATCCCTTTAATGAAAGAACACGCTGACAAGCTTATGTTCTGCTCCGATGACAAGCATCCTGACGATCTTGACGCTGGTCACATCAATCAACTAGCAGCGCGGGCTATCGCCGAAGGCTATGATGGATTTGATGTCTTGCGGGCTGCATGTATCAATCCGATAGAACATTATAACCTCGCTGTCGGGCAACTCCGCCCGGGTGATACTGCTGATTTTATCATTACTGAGGACCTGGAGTCATTTAAGGTTTTGGAAACCTGGATCGACGGAAAACAAGTGTTCAGCGATGGTCGATGTCTGTTCCAGCGTGCGTCTGTCGATGCGCCCAATCAATTCAATATTGATACAATCACAGAGAAGAGTCTGGAGCTTGAGGCGACTCATACTCACATTCGCATTATTGAAGCGCTTGATGGTGAGTTGATCACAAAGTCAAGCATCGAGCCTGCAAAAACAATAAAAGGTAATTGGGTCTCTGACCCTGACCGCGACATTTTGAAGTTGGTCATGGTCAATCGATATAAAGATGCGCCTTTGGCTTTTGGCTTTATTCGTGGCTTTGGTCTGGACCATGGGGCGATCGCATCATGTGTAGGCCATGACTCGCATAACCTTATCGCTGTAGGTGCTGACGATGAGTCGCTATGCCGTGCTATCAATTTGGTGATCGAACATCAAGGCGGCATCGCTGCGGTGAGTCCAAGCGTGGAGCATATTCTTCCGCTGCCTGTGGCAGGAATTATGTCAGCTCAGGATGGTCATGAAGTGGCGAAAGCCTATGGGGCGATTGACCATTTCGCTAAAACGGTCTTACAGAGCGATCTGCACGCTCCCTTTATGACACTTTCGTTTATGGGGCTCCTGGTAATTCCTTCGCTCAAACTTAGTGACAAAGGACTTTTTGATGGAAATAGTTTCTCGTTTACCACGCTGGGAGTGGATGCCTGATTTATAGGTTCTCCTGTATTTTCTTGACTGTTTCCACTATATTTCACGCATTACTTGCCTGGATATCCAACAGCGTTTTTTCGTCCAGGTCAGTTAGTGCTACAATCTCCTCAAGCGATAATGTACCATTTAGAAACGCCTCGCTCTTCAGCAGCTTCTTAGCAAAGAGAATCTTAGCTTTTTGATCACCTACTTCAAAGCCCTGAAGGTATCGTACGTCTTTTGTGAGGTCGTATGTAATGGGCATTTTTTCTACTATTTGCGTTGTCAATGAATGTAAGTTACGAAGATTGGATAGCACTTCCAATTGCACAATATGCTTGTTCATACGCAGCTTGGAAGTCGTCAGTTCATTCAATTTGGAGAGAAGGGCTTTTAATAAGTCCTCTGGACGAACGTCGCCAAACTCGCCTAATACTGCTAAAATAACCTCTTCAGGCTTTGAGCTTGATAAAAACTTCTTTGAAGGAATCGTATTCAGGTGAACAAGTGAATATTTATAAATAAGATTCTCTTCTAACACCTCAGTTTTCATTTTAGAAATACCCTCACCTAAATATATTACAAACTGCTTTACAGGCAGCGAAACCTCCCGTCTGGCGAATGCTCTATATTCCAGCATCCTATCAACCATTCGGCCATCATCTTTCGCCTGAAACTCAACGTGCAAAAGAAACGGTTTTTGCTCAGGAAGAACAGGGAATACTTTTAGCAAAAAGTCAGGCTTTCGCTCTAGGGTAATCTGTATATCAAGATTCACTTCTTCGAGTGCCTGAAACTCAAGGTGAAGAATATCTTGTATCAGAGAAGGCAAGATAGCTCTGAGGTTCTCTTTGAGGATTTTATCATAGTCTTGTGATATGGGTGAAACATTTGACACAAAACTAATAAAAATACCAATAAAGCCATTTTAATTAGTACTTAAATTATCCTTACAAAAAAAGCCCACCCTAAAAGGGCAGGCTCTATAATTTTTAATAAACAGTCTACAATCTTACTGCTTGATCAAACGCTCAGTTCCGCGCATGGCGCCAGCTTCAATCTTCACGGTATATACTCCCTGTGGAAGCGCTGTAAGATCAAGGCTTAGACGCTGAGTTCCTGCTGAACGAACACCAAAGTCAACCTTGGAAATTTGCTTACCTACTGCATCAAAAATATTCGCTACTACCGAGCTAGCTTCAGCTGTAGTGAAAGTCATTGTTGCACGATTCTCAGTTGGATTAGGGAAGATCTTCACATCATCAAGTAGGTTAGCACTTTCGATGCTCGTGTTGATATCTTCAAATAGCTTGATGCCTTCGATACCTACAACATTTGAAATCTCTTCTGTCACAGCATCACGTAGGAATGCGATTACTGTAAGGTGCTTGTAGTCATAAGCCTGCTGCGTGTTGCTGAAAGCAAACTGACCTTGGTAAAGGTTACCAGCATTTGGCTTCACCATCATAGAGTCACCCCACTGACCACGTGTAAGCGCCTCACGGAATACGTGATTATGCTCATAGTTTGGGTCCGATGAACCAGACTGACCAGCGATAAGGCTATCTTCAAGTAGCATCACATAAATCAGCTGATCATTGGTTGCCTGGGTAAAAAATGCTTCAACATCCACAACGACGTCATGAAACAACGTGTCATAATATGCAGCGATGCCCATATTTACTTGTGCATTCTGGCGAGTAACAGCACGTGCATACTGAGACCACACTCCACGGCTCTGTACACGTGTCTGATCACTTAGTCCATATACTTTACGGTTAATAAAGCCAGTAGGCATACCACCTGGGTCCATCATAAATGATGGCGTATAAAATGCATTTGGGAATGTACGGCGAAAATCAGGATCACTGGCACTACGAGGTGTAGTCAATCCTGTGGTGGTAGGATGATATCCAACTACCCAGATATCTTCTGGATATTGTGTGCGCATGGTTTTTACGATCGCATGTCCTTGAACACAAAAAGGGCATGAAGTTCCGGTAAATTCTTCTAAAAGGGCATTCTTAGCTTCCGGAAAACGGCTAACTAATTCCTGAGCATTAAGATTACTTACTGCTAATAATGCAAGAAATACAAGGGTACAAAACTGTTTCATAACGTTAGGTTAAAGATTTAGAGTTTTTAAAGTTACCTATTTTTACAGAATCGAAAGTATATCAAATGACAAAAGTACTTTTTCATACTTTTGTCCAACCAAAAGCACAATTATGAGTTATTGGTGCAAAATGTAAAATCATGGGTAAAAAAATAGGTGTCGTATTGATGAATCTTGGGGGGCCGAACAATGAAGCCGCCGTACAGCCATTCCTGTACAATCTTTTTATGGATGAAGACATCATTCGCATACCAAAATTACTCGGCCTGAAACCTGGCTTAGTCAAGTTCCTCACGACAAAGCGAGCAAAGAAGGTTGCCAAAAAGTACGCCGAGATCAATGCTTGCCCTACAGGTTGCCAGGGTCCTAAAACCTGCGCCAACCGAATCAACAAAGTTGTTTCACCATGCTGCTCATCTACAAACCCCATTACAGAATGGCAACGTCGTGGTTTGGAGAAGCACCTTAACGAGCAGCAGGATGGTAATACATACAAAGCCGTTACGGCCATGCGATACTGGCACCCCACCACAGATGAGGCGATGGATGAGTTGCTTGAGTTCGGTGCGGAGGAAGTCGTCCTTATGCCGTTGTATCCACATTTCTCATATTCATCTACTGCCTCCAGCTTTAATGAATGGTTCCGTCGCAGTCGCGCACGCAAACTCGACGAACAGTGGGAAACCCATGTGGTAAAGGACTTCCATATTCAGCCAACCTATTTACAGGCACTCAACCAGCGCATCGACGAAGCGCTGGAAGCGATTCCAGAGGCTCATCGAAAGCATCTCCATCTTCTTTTCAGTGCGCACGGCACTCCTGAGTATTTCAAAAATGAAGGCGATCCTTATTCTGATCAGATAAAGGCTACCATGAATGCGATCATGGCTATGCGTGGCCACGACTATCCTCACTGGCAGAGCTACCAGAGTCGCGTTGGTCCTATCAAATGGCTTCTTCCCAATACAGAAAACTTCCTGGAAGTACTGCATGGCTACGGGATTGAGCACTTACTCGTAATTCCTATTTCGTTTGTTTCGGATCATATTGAAACGACGATGGAGATAGGAGATGAGTTTAAGGAAATTGCAGACGAGCTAGGCATCAAAACCTTTGAGCACACGGCAGGCATTAATGATATGCCGCTGTTTATGCAGGCACTTGGCGAGGTAGTTACGGACAAAATCAGGTCCCATGCAGGAGTACAACGTGCATAGTAGACGCGCAAAATCTTGCGCCTCCGAAGCAGGCTCCAGCCTGTGCAGGAGTACAACGTGCATAGTAGAGGCGCAAAATCTTGCGCCTCTACTATGATCTTTCAACTCGAAGTAGGCTCCAGCCTGCGAGAACAGTAAGTAGCAAAGCTAATAGCCACGGCTTCCAGGAAGCTCCATGCGAATCATTGCCTATCGGAGACTCATCTCCTGACATGATAAATCCTGCCCAGTAAAATGGGTGGCCCTGTGCTGGTGTGTATGCATTTTCCAAATAGCTCAGCTTCGCATCGTGAAGTGCCTTTGGCTTGGTGTTACCATCCTTCAGGTTGGTGTAAAATGCTTCCATAAGCGAAGCAGTTTCAGCGTCAGGGGCCTGCCAAAGGCTCATCACCGTACTGGGGCATCCAGCATAAGCAAAAGCGCGCGACAAGCTCATAATTCCTTCTCCACGCTGAAGGACACCCGCCCCGGTATTGCAGGCACTCAGCACTGCAAGCTGTGCGGGAAGGTTCATTCCATATAAGTCAGAGGCATATACCAGCCCATCATTTTGGTCATCGTTTTCCTGTGAAAAAACAAGATATGATTGCAAAGGGTCGCGATCATCAACAATGGCATGCATGGCAAAATGGAGAATCCCATATTCGGCAGCAACATCACGAAACACAGTCTCTGTCGCATTGACACCTACATAGGGATCTCCTCCTGTGAGTTCTGCTACACGTTCAACCTCCTTTTTCGCTCCTGGCAATGCCCACAGCCCGTCTCGCACAAGCCCTGCAATCGCGCCTTCCTGCACATCGGTTTCTGCGAGGGCAGGATATGCCGGAGCAAAGCCTCCCAGCGCGACACTCTTTTTCTTACCTGATCCTTCCAGCAACAACCTAAGAGCGTATGCATACCGCACTTTGGACTGCTTTACCAAATAAGGCAAAGACCGGGGATCGCCACTACGTTCAGCAGTAAGCAGCACCTCAAAAGGAATATATCCGAGCATCCCATCTGGTACGATTGTAAGGCTGGCAGGTATATTTTGATCCTGAACAAATGGCCCCAATATCAAGCTATAGAGTGCATAGGCACTGTTTTCAAACGCTCCTCCAGGTGTGCGAAGCCCTTCTCTTAATGCTGCGGCAAGTGTGTTGATTTTTTCAGCGGGCAACTTTTCTACAGAAACTTTATCCGACTGAATCCAAAAAAGAAAGACAGATTCCCCTGCCACAAAAAATTCCAGAATAGCATCACCAGGCCTTAGTAACTGCCTTTGAACTTGCTCAATATTGACTGCTTGGGTATTGTACTTCAGGCTATAATATGCAGGAAAATTACGCTCAAGTCGCTGCTGTAATTGCCGCTGTGACTGTTCAATTTCTAATGTTTGGGCAAGCCAGCGTTCAACTCGAGCAGAGTCTTTTCGTGCTCCTTTTCCTTTTTCCTCGGCAATTTTAGTTTGATAAAAAACCAAATCAGATTGCAGGCGCAGTTCTTTTTTTCGAAGCGAATCCGGTAGTCCACCAAATCGCAGAGCACGGTCATTACGAAGATGATCGGTAAGGAGTGCAGCCTTACCTTGCTGGACCACTGCAGATAACCCATTTAGATCGCTTTCCTTCTGGCTTTCTTCCCAGATAGCGTGATGACAAATTGCGGCATCAGCGAGTAATTCAAGCGCTTCTTCCTGAAGGTTCGCTTTTCCGGCAGCCTGATAAAACTGGTTTCGCAGCAGATTCAACGATTCAATTGCAAGCGTATATGTTTGCTGACTTTCCCGCAGGTTTCCACGCATTTGCTGAATGCGGGCCTTGAGATGCAAGAGTCGCATAAGATGGGCCAGCGAAATAGCGTCATCAAGATCGGGATTTGCAGAAAAATCAGAATTTTCAAAACTATTGCACGCAGCCATAATCCCCTGCTGCACCGAGCGTGCGGCCGAGTCAATACGTCCGTCTTCAAGTTGATATCCTGCAAGGAGCTGTAGCCCTTTGGCCTGGCGCGGATGATGAACTCCCAATGCCTTCAACCGCATATCGCGGGCTTTTTTTATCAGCGTAAAACCCTTTTCAGTATCCTCTTCCATGGTAAACTTACCCAGGTTTTCATACATATCAATAAGCGGTGCAAAACTAGGAGGATACCGTTTTGAGAGTACTCCAATAGCCTCTTCTACCAGTGCTATTCCACGTACTTTTTCGCCTGAATGAAATGAAGAAAAACCAAGATTCTGTTGTGTAAATGCAGTATAAGGATGCTCTGGCCCAAGAAATTGCATCAATGTAGGCAGAGCTTTTGAGAAGTATTTCACTGCCTGAGGATACTCACCACGACGTGAATGATACGTACCAATGTTACTTATGATATTGGCCGTATTGGGGTGATTCTCACCATAGAGATCTCTAGCTATACCGAGGCTTCGCTGAAAATATGGAAGTGCTGTTTCAACATCTCCTTTCTCCATAAAGTGCCCGCCAATATTGTTATACACAAAGAACATGTCTTTGCGATACTTGACAGAGTCAGCCTGACTGTAGTTTTGAAGCGCTTTATTGAAGTAAAAATAGCGCAATTCAAAATCGCCCAGACGCCCATATGTAGCTCCCAGATTCAAGCTACCCCGACCTATCAACGCGGGATTATTAGCATATCGTTTTCTAAGCTCAAGGGAAGCTTCGTAATATTTCCTTGCACTATCCTGCTGGGGGCCTTTTGCAAATGCGCCTCCCATCTGAGCTAATAGTGTAGCCCTGCATAATTGACTGAGCGTATCCTTCCCTGAGAATATCGGAAGGCCCTCTCTCAAAATAGGAAAGGCATCCGTCGACTTTCCTTGATCAAAAAAAACCTGAGCGCTTTGTCCATAATATCCTACCAACAAATCCAAAGGGGGCTCGGCAAGTTGTTCGATTATATGTCTGGTAGAATCAATTGCAGCATGTGCGCCATCAAAGTTTCGAAGCTCGGTATAGCATACCGCGAGTTCCAAAAAAGAAAACCCGAGGGAATCCACTTTTGCTTCTTGGCGATACTGATCTAAAGCTTGTTGATATAATGTTATAGCTTCCTGAAACTCCCCTGTATCGTAGGCATTTTTTCCTGCCTTATAGGGATTTTGAGCAACAGCATCATACATTAAACAACATCCGAGCATACAGAGTATGAGCCTGTATATCCAGGTTTGGGGTAGGTTAACTGCGATCATATTTTCAGAATGCACTATTTTTTTACAGGAACAAGTAAAATGGGGTATTGTATGTTTACTTTTAATAAAAAAGTTTTAGCCTCTAAATATAGTTATGAATAAAGTAGCCTTATTAATTCTCACCTCCATTATTATGCTCGTAGGCTGCAAGCCAGACGATGGGCCCGTAACCCCTCCAAAAGACAAACCTGTTTACAGCCTTAAAGAAACGCCATACGACTTCAGTAAAGTGCCTCGCATTTTAGGAAATGTAAAGTCGCGTATTCCCGCAGATAACCCTTTGACATTAGAAAAAATTGCGCTTGGTAAAAAGCTGTTTTATGATCCCGTCCTATCACGTGATTATACCATATCATGTGCCTCCTGTCACAAACCTGAAAACGCATTTGCTGATCCGGCTAAGGTTTCGGTTGGTGTGGAAGGTCGACTCGGAACACGCAATGCGCCTTCGCTCATCAATATGGTATTGGGGAAGTCATTCTTCTGGGATGGCAATACTAAAACCCTGGAAGAGCAGGCGCTAATTCCTATCGAAGCCGACTTTGAGATGGATAACACCATTGAGGAAGTTATCCGCCGCTTGCAGGCCGATACGACCTATGAACGCATGTTTTTTGAAGCCTTTGGGCATGAACCCAACGCTGATGGTATGGCAAAGGCGATTGCATCTTTTGAGCGAATTTTGCTTTCAGGAAACGCTAAATTGGACATTTTTAATAATGACCGCCAGAACTTCCGCCCTACTCCTTCCGAGCTTCGCGGACTGGAAATATTCTTCGATCATGATCGCTCAGAGTGTAGCCATTGTCATGCGGCTCCACTCACCTTCACCGATGAGAGTATTATCGATAATGGCCTCCCGATTCTGGGTGGAGATTCAGGCCTGGCACTGGTGACAGGCAATGCAAGTGATGAAGGAAAATTCAAAACGCCTACCCTGCGCAATCTCGCTTTTACTGCTCCATATATGCACGATGGACGTTTTGCTACATTAGAAGAAGTCATTGATCATTATACAGATGGATTCGTTTTTCGTCCTGGACTCGATGCCAATATCCGAAAGCAAAAACCCCTTACCGATCAAGAAAAGGCTGATTTAATAGCTTTTCTGAATATGCTGAATGAACCAGAGGTTACGACCAATCCGGAGTTTTTACCATAAAAAAATGACTTTAGTCTTATTTTTACAAACCAGATTCTCATATCTTTGTTAGTACACCAATCCAGCCTCACAGGCGTTTTGATTTATACGATACCTACCCAAAATAAATAAATATGCGATACTACTGGATAGCCGGATTATGTGCCCTGATGATGCTTGCAGTTGCCTGTGAGCCTGATGATACTCCTGAACCTTGTCCTGAGTGTCCTCCAGAATGGGTAGTCGATAATACTCCATACAAATTGACTGCATATCCTTCGCATTTCGGCAATGAGGCCACCTTTGATTTCTTTATTCCGGATGATAATCCATTAACAATTGCGAAAGTAAATTTGGGTAAAAAACTGTTTTATGACTCGCTTCTTTCGCGCGACTATACGGTTTCATGTTCTTCGTGCCACCATCCTGACAAAGCATTTTCTGATCCGCGGGCGATATCACTCGGCGTAGAAGGTCGTCCAGGAACGCGCAATGCGCCCGGCTTGATGAATGTCCTATTTGGAAAATCATTCTTTTGGGATGGCAATACAGCGACACTGGAAGAGCAAGCACTTATTCCGATTGAGGCTGACTTCGAAATGGATAACACTGTGGAAGAAGTTGTACGCAGATTAAATGCTGACACGGCATACCAACGACTATTCGGTGTAGCTTTTGGGAAGGCACCTGATGCCGATGGCATCGCTAAAGCTTTGTCCAGTTTTGAGCGCATTTTGATCACTGCCAATACGCCATATGATCAGTACGTACTCACGCGCAATATCAATGTCCTAAGCCGCGAAGCACAGCGCGGGCTGGCGCTCTTCTTTGATGAGCGAGCTGACTGTTTTCACTGTCACGTGACTCCGTCGATATTTACGGATGAAGACTTTGCCGACAATGGGCTTGAGTTCCTTAATGGTGACACCGGTCGTGATCTCGTAACGGGTAATCCCGATGATCGCGGCAAATTCAAAACGCCTACGCTGCGCAATTTGGCCTTTACGGGTCCATACATGCACGATGGTCGCTTTGAGACACTGGAAGAAGTGATTGAGCATTATGTATCAGGTGGCGCAAATCGCCCGACCCAGAGCCCATTTGTACGCCCGAATGTGCAGGACTCACTGCTGACAGATCAGGAAAAAAGCGATCTAATCGCCTTCCTGCTAGCCCTTACGGACAGCTCATATAATAATAATCCGGAGTACATGCCTTAGGAAAAGGTTTAAAATACCTCATGCAGAGCCTAATAAAGGCATAGCCCGAATTGTCACTTCCTGTCTAAAACGCCTGTAGAGACGTTACAGTGCAACGTCTCTACAGCTAAAACCCCATTATATGCTACCAAGTTTTTCAGCCTTAACGTTCTCCTACACCCTCATTACTTTTTGCGTTGTTTTTTCACTGACTGGTTGTAGTGGTGATCTACAGGGTTCCCCTGAATCACAGCAAGCGCCAATATATTCATCTGAGATTACGGAGTATACCGATAAAGCGTATCCCGACAATCCTGATATTTCTATTAGACGCTCAAAAGACGGCCTGTTATCACATCAAAAAGTATTATTCAAAAAGCACGAGGTTGCTGGTGTTTTCCCCCTGCTCTCGACACCAAGAAATGATGTGAGTGACGCCATCATCTTCCCTAAGGACAAATAGCTTGAAAGGATGCCTAA
>JBGCFB010000273.1:0-10120 GCA_045106685.1 Bacteroidia bacterium
CTTCTCATTGGTTTACACCACCTGTCAGTCTTCCATCTGGGTTCCACTCTATAAATTTAGAACTTACCACATGAGGCTGAGAGACAAATAAACCAGGATAAAAGGAACTAACCCTCATATTAGTAAACTCATATCGATGCACAATCATCATCTGGTTACTTGGGTTATTAAAAGCAACCTGAAAGTGCCTTCTGGTAACTTTGTCACAAGGCTCATCACAGGTAAATGGAAGCGGATTTCCATGCCTAGGGTCAGGCTCATTGCCCCATCGAGGTTGAGCAGTGGCATAAAAACCAGCTGCAAGCATCATGGCGAGCATAGCGAGGCGCAGAAAAAAATGAATACAATTTTTCATACAATTACAGTGTGTTAAAGTGTGCGTAAACGGGCAACGAAGTGTTACCCACTGATGGGTTAGACGGGGAAAGAGAATTTTGAACAACACATAATTTTTAAAAAAAATCAAAAAAAAACGATAGAAGCAAAAAGGTTAGGTGTTAAATCGACGAAACGTCATTTTTGATATATAACGTGCAGTTTTTTTGATGTAAAAAAAGCTTCATATTCGCCTTCAATATTCTTTTTTCGAAATGTTTGACTGTGTAGCATTTTACAAAAGAGCAAAATAACGACTCGATAGAAATGTCAGAAAATATAGATAAAAAAATATCATCCTTGCAAAAAACAGATCGAACACTTGTCAGTATTGTAGGGCCAACAGCGGTAGGAAAAACCCGTCTGGCTATTGCTTTGGCGCAAGCATGGAATACTGAAATCGTGAATTGTGACGCTCGTCAGGTGTATAAGTACCTTGATGTCGGTACTGCAAAACCCAATGCAGAAGAGCGCGCAGCTGCGCCGCATCATCTGATCGACACGCTCGAACCGAGTGAAGCCTACAATGCACGGCAGTATGCGAGCGATGCTGAAAAGACGCTTTTGCACATTTTTGAATCGAAGCCTATCGCTATTGCAGTCGGCGGCTCTACGTTGTATTCGCAAGCACTCTGGCGGGGTCTCGACGATATGCCGCCTGTAAATAGGGAACAGCGCGAGCTTCTTCAACAGCAATTTGAACAAAAAGGACTCGAAGAATTGCTGGAAGAACTGCAACGTGTAGATGCTGAGACTTGGGAAACGATCGATCGTAAAAATCCGGCTCGTGTGATTCGCGCTCTGGAGGTGTACCGTAGTAGTGGTAAGCCGATCAGCAGTTTTCGCAAAGGTAAAACTACGCCGCGGCCCTGGAATAATATCAAAATTTGCCTCAACCTTGAGCCTCGTAAGCTCTTGTATGATCGCATTAACTTCCGTGTGGAGGAGATGATGAAAGCTGGCTTGGTGGAAGAGTTGAAAGCAGTGCTAAAAAGCGGAGTTGCAGAGGATGCTCCAGGTTTGAAAAGTATCGGTTATTCAGAGCTTGTGCCTTTTATCCACGGTGATCGCAGTCTGCCCGAAGCAGTCGAGCTGATTAAGCGGAACAGTCGTCGTTATGCCAAGCGCCAACTCACATGGTGGCGACGCGAAAGCGATGTCCATTGGCTGGATGCAAGCAAGTCACTGGAAACGCAGGCCACCGAGGTGGCTGATTTGATGATTAGTCATTAGTCATGTGGTCATTAGCCATATGATCTAATGATGAATGAATAATGATCTAATGAAAAATGACTAATGGTTCGTACTCAACTGCAAAAAAGTCGTCTTGCGTATAAAGCGGCCCATCTCGATTTTATCGATTTTGATGCGGGTCTTGTTGATGATAAGCCCGTTGGCTTTGTGCTGTATTTTTTCAAATAACCAATCGATAATCACCTGAATATCAGCACCTTGTCCAAAGGATAGATACATCCGAATAAACTCATTGAAGCCTATGGCGCTGCCTTTGTGATCGCTTTCGATACGGATAAAGGCGTCGGTGCCTGGAATGGGATATTTGTCTCCATACTCAAGACGACGATAATAGGTTCCAAACATTTCGTACTTCAGATCCTTATCGCGCGTGATCACCTGGACGATAAGCCCTTCGGCCTCAAAGGTCGCATCAGGACGCATAAAGTCATCCATCTGGCCGTAGTCCATCGAGGCGTCTTCATCGCCAATAAAAGGCTTGACCCGCAGGCAAAGCGCCTCAATTTCTTTGTACTTATCCTCAGCAAGCTCCTTTGCTACATCGCTTTCATTTTCAAAGCGGTCGGGATGATATTTTAGGAGAAGCTTTTTGCGGGTTTTGTCAAAATCTTCAAGAGATATAGAGCGTATTTCGGTGCCAAAATATTTGCGGAAGGTGTCGATATCAGATTGGGTAAGACTGCTCATGATTGCATGGATGTGAGTCGTGTAAAATCGTTGCCAAAGCGCTTTGTCAAAGCTTCCAGGTTGTTGAATACGTTCAGGCCGGCTTGTCCGGTTCCTGATGGAGCCATGATATTCTCCACAAGGTATTGATCATTTTCGATTTCGATAATCGAGAATGGTTCTTCTTCAAAAAACAGGATATCTACAATTGTATACCTGGGCTGCTTTTGAGCTTTTGGACGATTTATGGAAAAGCCTTTTTTCGCAGGTACTTCGACTGCGAGATATTCCCTTTCTGGCTCCATAGGGTAGGGCTGAATCTTCGCTTCGAGGAAAGGCGGAAAGTCAGTTATGAGCGTATGGCCTATTTCGATGAGTACCTTCGCCTCATCGAGGGCGAAGCCTCCGTGCTTCGCAGGATTATCTGAATAGTCGCGTGTATGCGAGTGTGCAAAGCTGTACCAGAGGAGGATGTTGGTGATGTGTTTACCGAGGAGGTCGGAGGGAGTCATTTTTAGTCTTTCATCTTTATAAGCTCCAAAAGAAGATCCTCCTCAGCAAAGTAGAGTTTCAGTTCTGCTTCAGATAAAGAAATAACCCGAAACTTATGAGCTTCATTTTCTAATGTTATAACCAGCACATCAGGCTCCATCGTTTCCCATGAGCCTTTTAGGTCTTCATTACCTGTTTCATCATAACGCACATAGGAGTAATCTGGCGCCAGAGTACAATACGGCCTATCTGTAGGGTATATAGTCTGCTCTTGATCTGAAACCACGGTCGCGCTTTTCAAGCTCCATGTTTTAAATAAATAGTCGATCGGTAAGGATGGGTCGAGATGGTCGTTTGCTGCCGTTTTTTCAGCGCTATGAAAACCTAAACAGGCGATGCTTACAATGGTGATATAGAGAAGGACTTGCTTCATGGGAGTATATAATTTGTTTTGATTCAAATTTAGCCCCAAAAATAATTTACAACACCACATTCCCCACTTTCCACTGCATCAAATCCTTAATCGTCGTTGCACGCACGATGGCCTTGGTGGCGATTTCGCCTTCAAAGTGTTCATTCACTGTCGCCTTCCATAGCGTAATCCAGCGTTCAAAGTGCGCCTCTTCCATCTGCGCTTTGCGGTGAAGGTGGATATGTTTGATCATGGGATTGCCTCGATAGGCCGTCCCACCGAGTAGCACACTTTCCCAGAACTGGTACATGCGTGGAAAATGATCTTCCCAATTGATAGGTATCACATCACTAAAAAAGAAGCCAATAGTATCGTCCTCGCGTGCTTTGGTATAAAAGGATTGTACCAATAGCTTGATATCGTCAAAGGTGCTAATGTCAGGTTTCATATCTGTAAAATCGTACCGCAAGGTAAGGAAAAGGCTTGTGGTACTTGTAGCGATAAGGCATGCCTTTCCTCATGAGGAGTACATGCTTTTTGTCATGGTTGGATTGATGTAGGCAAAAAAAAACGGGGAAAGGATGAAATATGTAATTGGCAATTTTTCTCAGCAAAAACATCTTAAAGGTCAAATGAAGTCAGCCCTGACTCAATACGAGCCACAATTCCACAATGGGCCTTCCTGATGCACTTTAAGCTGTGCCCATTCATCTGGAATTGAATAATAAGCCCAGGTATTTACGTGACGGACACTGAGCTTCTAATCTATTTTAAAGAATAATAAATGGCTTTTTTCTTGTAAAAAGAGTCATAAAACAAGGGCAAACGCTCCTGTATTGTAATTGTCTACGACGTGCTATCAGGCCACTTTTGAATCAGAGAACGGCGGATTTAGTTCCAATGGCTTCTCTCGAATTGGCCTTTCTTTTCATTCATACTAATAGCAATCACAATGAAAAAAGCACTCTTATTCTCAATCTTCGCAGGCTTGGCCATCTGGTCCCTGCAAGCTCAGGCACCGGACTACAACCACTTGTCCTGGCAGCCCAATGCGAACTTCAATACGATCGCAAATGCGACTCAGCATTATTACGACTCTACCGGGACGGACACGGTAAAAGGCTCTGGCTTCAAACAGTTCAAACGCTGGGAGAGCTTCTGGGGTGCTCGTGTAGGAGACAACACAAACAGCGGAAGTTTTCAGCCTGCATTTGAGGCTTTTGCCGAATACGCTAATAGCCCAATTGTATGTAATGGAAGCTCTTACAATGAGCAATGGCAGTTTATAGGACATTCCTCAACCGAAACTGGAACCAACTGGCATAATTGGGGTAAAGGCCAGGGGATTCTTATCACGGTTCATGTAGATATGAAGCATGATCCATCTGGCAATACGATCTATGTAGGTAGTCGCACAGGTGGACTCTGGCGCACGCGAAATGCTAAAACGACAATGCCTACCTGGGTATGTTTGACGAATCAGCGCTTCCCGGCGATGGGCGTTAACAGCATCGCCATCGACCCCAATAATTCCAATATCATCTACATTTCGACTGGTATAAGCCACGGAGGCTCGCCAGCCTACGGGATGGGAATTCTTAAAACGACTAATGGCCAGAATGATAATCCTACCTGGAATTCAACAGGTTTGTCATTTGATATTAACAACCCTACTGACTTTATTTTTACCCATGGAGTTTACATTTCTCCTTCATCAAACAGTACTATTTTCGGTTTGATGGAAAACGAGATATGGAAATCAACGAATAGTGGCGCGACCTTTACAAAGGTGTTTAGCCTTTCTGGTAAAAAGCGCTTTTTCCGCGACCTTGTTTTTTTACCAAATGATGCCTCTACGATCGTTGCCGCCAGTGATGATGCAAATCTTGATGACGGTGGTGCAGTAGTTGTCAGAAGCACCAATAATGGCGCAAACTGGACTAATGTGACATCTTCACTAGGCTTTACAGCCCTCAAACAGCGGATCGACCTTGCAGTGACACCTGCCAACGGCGACCTCGTCGTAGCCTGTGGTGGAAGCCCTTCGGCGTATGAGATGAGCAAGAGTTCCAACAAAGGATCAACCTGGACCAGGAACGCTGTCACGTTAAACTCAAACACGCACCTTGGAATTGGATATTGGGAAAATGACTTGGTCATATCACCAGACAATGAGACAATCATGTATCTCGCTGGCACTGTGCTTACAAAATCCACTAATAGTGGTTCTTCTTTTACTACGCTTTATCGCTATTGGGATGGAGTCGTTCACCCTGATGTGCGCGGACTCGCAATTCGTAAAGATGGCGCTGGCAACGATGTGGTTTACTCCGCACATGATGGTGGCCTGAGCGTTTCTGAAACGAGTGGAAGTACCTGGCAAAGCCTAAATGGTACCGGCCTGAATATCACCCAGATTTATGGATTTGACATGAACCTGAACAAAGACTGGATCGCAGAGGGAACTCAGGATTTGGGCTTTTATAATTATGACAATGGAACCTGGGGAGCGCATACATATGGAGATGGTATCCGCATGATATTTAACCCTTTTGAAACAGCAGAAACTATGTATGGTCAAACGAATAGTGGTGGCTTGCGTGTTTCTACAAATAGAGGCGCGAGCTGGGGCTATCTTTCAGGAAGTGGATCTACGGGTTCATGGGAGCGTAAAATGAAGTTCGATGGTGTCGGCAATATGTATATCGGAAATGGCAAAGAGCTGTATCGGAAAAATGCAGGCAGTAGCGGATTCAGCCTGATACATACATTTACCGGTGCGACGCATCATATATGGGGAATTGGCACAAGTAAAAGCAATCCAAACGTCGTCTACGTCGGTTTTGATTCTCCTACCTGGCAAGGTGGAACGCCTTCTCAGCGACTTTTCAAGACCACCAACGCGCTAAGTTCTTCGCCTACTTGGACAGATATTACGGCAGACATTCCGGTAAACTGGATGGGGATTTCGGATATCGTAGTTGATCCAAATAATGAAAACCAGCTTTGGGTAGCGACTGGGCGAGCATTCATCTCAGGCGCCACCACTTGGGGCCGTATTCATTACTCATCCGATGGCGGAACGACCTTCAACACGATCGATCAGGGACTGAATATTAACAGTACTTCCAAGCTTCGCTTTCCAGTTAATGTAATGATCCTCGATGAGGCTACAGGCGGAATGTATATCGGTACTGATATAGGGGTATATTATAACCCTAATCCTAAAAGCACGACTAGTTCATGGGTATGCTATAACCGCGGTTTTCCTGCTACGATCGTTACTGACCTGCGTATTGACCACTGTTCACGTAAGATCGTAGCATCTACATTTGGAAGAGGATTGTGGGAAAGCGGCATGGCCGAAGCTCCTGATAAGGACGAAACGATCACAGCATCTGAGCTTCTCAATGTCGATGCAGGCGAAACCAGACTCTACTATTCCGATATTACGATTCCTTCAGGCAAGACGATGGTCGTCAAAGGCCGCATACGCATGGCTCCAAATCGCAAGATCACCATCGAAGTAGGCGCCAAGCTCCAAATCGACGGTGGAACAATCACCAGTACGTGTGATCTTCCGTGGGGAGGTATTCGAGTAAACGGAAATTCATCAGTCAATCAGTTTGGATCAAATCAGGGTATTCTGGAAATGAAAAATAGCGCCAAGGTATCGCTTGCACACAACGCTGTAGCGCTTATCGGCCTCAATTCCTCTGGTGGTGTTCATTGGGGCAAAACAGGAGGTGTTGTAAGAGCCACGAATTCGACTTTTGAGAATAATCGCCGAGATGTTGAATTTATGAGCTACCACCCTTACTCTTCAGGTGGAACCGAATATCCCAACCTTTCATATTTTACAAGATGTAATTTCATCACCACTGCTGACAACCCGATCCCAAGCAATACGCTCGGTGCTCACGTCACCATGTGGGATGTGAACGGCGCGCGATTCCGCGGCTGTACATTTGAAGACCAACGTGCGGGCATTTTTACAAAACACCAGGGAAGAACAGGAATTTACACCATCAATTCCACCTTTAGTGTAGACCAGTATTGCTCAAGTCCGTTTATGATTCCTTGCTCGGGTGTTAGGTCAAAGTTTGCTAATCTAAAAAGCGCCATTGAGGTTTATAGCAATGGGACACGAGGAAATGTCTCAATCCAATACACCGATTTCAACTGCTATAAAGGAGTACGAATTACCGGTACCAATAGCTCAGTTGTACGAGCCAATAATTTCATGATTGGGCACGACATGCTTATTCCTGGAATGACTGATTATCCATATGGCCTTTATCTTGATGAGTGCCAAAGCTTCAATACAGAAGGAAATCAATTTACTGGAACAACCGCCGCTGCCAATGTGAATAATGGTGGGGCAGCTGGCCTAGTCATTAGGAACACGGGAGCTAATAATAACGTGTTCTACCGAAGCAATTTTGATGGGCTGAAAGTAGCCTCTCAGGCATTGAGTGAAAACCGTGAAACCGGGCTTACCCTCGGCCTTCGCTTTCGCTGTAATGACTACGAAGACAACTTCAATGACCTCGATATTCGAGAAGATCCTAACAACCCTTCGGTGGTCAGCGGCCGTCGTGGTATGGCAGAATTGCAGGCTCAGCGTGTTGGATCAAGCTTTTTGATACCCAATAACCTATTCGGTAACGCTAGCCCGATCCTGAATCTCAATATCGAAAACCAGGGTAACTGGCTGCAGTATATCCATAACGGGCCGGCCAATCCAAGCAATCGCTTTTTTCCATCGCAGACAACATCCAATGTACTGCTGTCTCAAACGACCAATACAAGCGGGTGTACAAATAACCTAAGTGGATGGGCACAGGATCGCCCACAGGCATCAGTAGATGTGGTCAACTTCAGACCTGTAATGATTATCCTGCGTCGCAACCTCGATAGCCTCGTCGATATGGACGATACTCCAGGTTTGGTACACGATGTGGTCAATGTTGACCCCGGCACAATAGGTACCGTATTTGGAACCTTGATGGGAGCTTCTCCGTGGCTAAGTCATGAAGTATTGGTACATGTTGCAGCGGCGGATCATCCTTTCTCACCTGAAATGGTCCGTGATATCCTTGTGGCCAATCCACACGCATCACGCTCCGACTGGGTCCAGGAAACGCTTGACAACCGTGCAATGCCACTTCCTCAACCATACCGCGATCAGATAAACCAGCAGCAAACTGTCTATACTGCACATGATGATCTTGCAGGAGAAGTTGCTGAAGCCACAAGCCAGTATGACGAAGCGCTCAATGAGCTTTTGGCGACTTATTATCTCGATTCAAGTTATTCGTTATCTGAAATTGCACCATGGCTCAAGCACCCTCACAATCCGAACTACCACTATCAGTTGGCAGAGCACTATGCTGATGCTGGTGACTGGATGCACTATCATGAGGTGGCAGATAGCATTCCGATGAAGGTTTCCCTCAGCCCACGCCAGGCAGCATATCATAACGGGTTCTCTGCCTTGTATGCTGAAATAGAGCAATGGACAATGGGAGGTAATCAGGCGCTATTCGAAGCTGACCAGGGCCGTGAAGACTGGCTCCTCAATTTCGCAGCAACCCATGATCAGTATCCCGCGCGTGTACATGCACTTCTTGCTGTCAACGATACTTCAATCATTCAGCCAGATGTGTATATGCCTGAGAATCATGGAGGAGGAGGAGACCGGACAGGTGCTTCTGCCGGAGAACAACTTAATGCTCCATCACAGGCATTACTTGATATTTATCCAAATCCTGGAAGCGAATTCATAAAGATATCCTGGAAAGCCGATGCTATTCAAACTCAGGCCCATGTTCAGGTCTTTGATGTTCAAGGAAAGCTTTTAACATCCATGGAGTGGGACGGAGAAAATGCGCTCAACCTTCAAGTAAGTGACTGGCCTACTGGTGTATATTATGTACATTTCAAGACTGAAGGACAGGAAGTCATCACGCGAAAGCTACTTATTCAGCGATAGAGAAATAGGAAATTACTGATGCCTCAGGTAACTCGAAAGAGCTGCCTGGGGCATCTTTTTTAAGACCAATTTTTGACAATCATTCGAGAGCAGCAAGTATCGAGGATCAAGTAGCAAAGGGAAAAAATGTTCAATGTTATCCCTGAATCGCTATTTGATCCTTGCTGCTCAATACTCACGTGTCTTACTCCCTATTTATTAAAACATAGTACCAAAGGCGATATCCGCCATCATGGCGCCAATCGCACCATCGACCAACTGCCGTCGGCTTGCTTGTGATAGCACAGGCGATCATGTAGACGACTCGACCTTCCCTGCCAAAATTCCAATTCGTGCGGGCGCACGATATATCCACCCCAATGTGGTGGTCGTGGCACGTCGGTGCCTTCGCTGTATTGAGCCTGTAAAGAGGCCAAATTCTCATCGAGAACGCTTCTATCAGCGATTTGCTGACTTTGGGGCGAAGCCCACGCTCCCAGGCGACTGCCATGTGGGCGGCTATGAAAATACGCATCCGACTCGCTCTCCGGCACCTTCTCCACTAAGCCTTTGATACGCACCTGACGCTCAAGTTCCGGCCAGAAAAATGTCATCGCGACATGCGGATTTTCCTCCATTTCCTTCCCTTTATGGCTATCGTAGTTTGTGTAAAAAACAAAGCCTCTTTCGTCCATTCCTTTTAACAAAACAATCCGAACAGCAGGCTGCCCGGAAGCACTTACTGTACCCAGCGAAAGCGCATTCGGTTCTACCACCTCGGCATTTACAGCTTCTTTAAACCACTGAGTAAACTGTGCAATAGGTTCCGCAGCGACTTCGTGTTCTGATAGCGAAGCGCGCGTGTAATTTTCGCGAATTTGAGCTATTTCTTCAGTGGTCATATCTCTTTGGTTTAAAGTTCAAGGTTGAATGTTTAAGGTTGTTGG
>JBGCFB010000274.1:0-4933 GCA_045106685.1 Bacteroidia bacterium
GTATTGGCAGCCATGCAGCTGCGACCTCATGGCCAGCTAGGAAACCACTCGGGTCCAGGTACTAAATAACATTCCTATCCTGGCCTTATTTCAAAACTTTGGGGAGTGGTCTACCTTTGGGCCGATAGAATATGATCGTGCTCACATGCAGTGACTGAATCATTATAAACATACCTTGCTGCCACTTAAAACATGCATCAAGCCGATTTTATGAAACTCATCCTACTCCTTTTTACAATTCCGGTCTTAGCATTCGGGCAGGCATCGGTTCTTATTCAAACAGAACCTATTCCCGCGAATTTTGAACTGGCCATGTCAGTCGAAAATCCTACGGAGGCGCAATTCGATTCCATCTTTTCGCTCACGACTGCTTATGTCATTACAAGTGGTGATAGTTCTTTAACATTGGCGCAGAAGGCTGTGGAGTTAGCTGAAGGAAATCCCGTTAAGCGGCTCTATATCAATGCATTACTGAGGCTAGGCGATGCATACCGGGTAACAGGGGATGGTGAAAAAAGCAAAGAAATCCTGACTGAAACCCTGGAGAAAGCAAAAGCGATAGGGAATCAGTTTCTGGAAGCGGAGGCAAGTAATGGCTTAGGCCTCATTGAGATGAATGCAGGCAAGTATAAAAATGCTTTGGAATACTTCATTGGCGCTGCCAATATCTTTGAGAAATTAGATGATAAGAAAAACCTATCGAAGGTATATTTCAATATGGGAGTCATCTTTTTTAGAATGGCGGAACCGAATAAAGTTCAATTTTATGTATCGAAAGTGAATGAGATTGCTGAAGTATTAGATGATGATAATGCCCGTATGGAGGCTAGCGGTCTGCGGGGAAGTCTTTGGATTCAACAAGGCAATGCCTATAACACCAAGCTGTATGATGATAGCCTTCAACAGAGGAGCTTTAAAGACAGTGCGGCGATCTTCTACAGTAGGTCAGAATTTGAACTAAACAAGTCTCTAGCGATTGCCAAAAAGCTGGGCAATCAACGGTACATGGTCATTAGCCTAAATAACCTGGTTGCTTTGAATCTCAATCTCGGCAATTACCCAAAGGCATTGACGTTGGCAAAAGAAGCAGAAGGCAAGGCTGAAACATTAGGCGAAATAGGAGTACGCCTACAAAGCATTTTCAACCTATCAGGTGCATATCAGATGAATGGGGATTATGTAAATGCTGCGGAATATGGAAAAAAGGGCTTGGCCTTAGCGCAAGAGAAAGGAATGAAAAGACAAGAAATGCTTGCCAAAAGTGCATTGTATAATCTGTACAAATTGAGCGGCGATTATAAGCAGGCAATCCCTATTGGGGAAGATTTGCGAGCCTATGATAATGAAATCAAGGATAGTAAGCGGAATAAAGACATGGCAACCATCACCGCTCAGTACGAGAAAGTGAAGGATGAAAAGAAGATTCTGGAATTAGAGGATGATAAAAAACAACGCGGTATGATTATCGGAGGAGGCTTGCTGATGCTTGTTTTAGGCTTGATCGCTTTTCAACTAAACAAGACCCGAAAAGATAGAAATGACAAAATGGCTTTTGCCGAAGCATTACTATTTGCTCAGGAAGGAGAAAGAAAAAGGATAGCCAGGGACTTACATGACGGTGTTGGCCAGTCTCTTTTGTTGGTAAAAAAGCAAATGGGCACTTCCCTTCAGGTTTCTGCTGAGAACCAGCAATTGATCACCGATACCCTTGAAGAAGTCCGATCGATCTCACAAGATCTGCATCCCATCCAATTAGAAAAATTGGGGTTGACGAATGCGATTCATGATGTGATTGAAAAAGTAGAAAGGTCAACGGACTTGTTCATCACAAAGGAGATTATCAACCTAGACGATGCTTTTTCTGAAAAAGGAGCGATTCATGTTTTCAGAGTTCTACAGGAAGCGTTGAGCAATATTGTCAAACACGCTGACGCGACCGCTGCCAGAATTACGATTGAATCCGTCGGAAGAAATATCGTCATCAAAGTCATGGATAACGGGAAAGGATTCGACTACGAGTTAGCCGTTATCCAATCCAAAAGCTTGGGGCTAAGAACCATGCATGAAAGGGTTTCGTCCATGGGCGGACAGATGAAAATTGAAAAGAATGATCCTTCAGGCGTAATCACAACATTCACCATTCCTCAATCAGAACACTGAAATGAAAATTCGCACATTTAATGCTGATGATCATCCGATACTTAGAAAAGGCGTTACCGACCTTATCCGAGAAGCAGATGATCTACAATGGGTAGGGAGCGCCGAGGATGGGCGAGAAGCGCTGGAGAAAATCCGGAGCATTCAGCCGGATGTAGCCATTTTGGATATTGAGATGCCTCATCACACAGGGCTTGAAATTGCGGAGATCCTGATGGGGGAAGGAATAAAAACCGAATTTATATTGCTCACCCTTTTCAAGGATGAGAGCTTATTTCGCCACGCTGTCAAAATTGGAGTAAAAGGATATCTACTAAAGGAGAGTACCGAAAAGGAAATTTTGGCCTGTATCCAGTCTGTCCATGCAGGCAAGCCTTATGTAACCCCAAGCTTGACGCATTATTTATTTACAGAAAAAACTCAAGATGATACGCTTAGCAAGTTGTCAGCGCATGAGATTAATATTTTAAAACTTATCGCTCAACAAAAGACCACCGCAGAGATCGCAAGTATGCTTTTCATTAGCCCCAAAACGGTCGCCAGCCACCGGAGTAACATTAGTGGAAAATTAGAATTGGCAGGAGAACAAAACGGCTTGCTCAAATGGGCCATAGCCAACCAGAACTTATTGAGTTAGAAAAGACATAGTGATCCTTTCTCAGCTTTTTAGAAATACTACCCTTCGACAAGCTCAGGGCAGGCTACGAGATACTATATCAGGGCTGTTCATTCATTTTTCGAAATAAATAAAACGATCGTTTTCCCTATAAAACGAGCCTAAACCAACAAAACCTTTTTGTGGCCTGAGCGGAGTCGAAATTGACGGTGGCTGAGCGGAGCCGAAATTGACGGTGGCTGAGCGGAGCCGAAGCCACCAAGATAGTGCCTTTGGCACTGTTCCCTTCGACTACGCTCAGGGAACGATTGGGTATTGCTAGAACCGTGCTTTTTACTGGCATTACAATGATACAAGTCGAAGGCCCCCCAACCAAAAACCTACAGATTTTCTTGCCATTATGGCTTTCCCGACCTCGGGACTCAGCCACCAGCTATTTAGCTGGAAAAAATGGCGATTAAAGACGCCACAGCGCTATTATTATTTCATTTTTTTGAATGAACACCCCTAATACTATATCAGAGATCAGATTTTAAAAACACATGGAGGAACCAAACAGCGAAGGTTTACTATTAGCCTTCTCGATCAGAAGATGTTATTCTAACTATCTTTGCAGAAACACGCACCGCACATTTGAAAGACCTCCTCCTCATAACGCCTCCTTTTACCCAACTCAATACGCCTTACCCTGGAACCGCGTATTTGAAAGGATTTCTCAAAACGAAAGGTATCTCCGCTTTTCAAATGGACCTGGGCATTGAGGTTATTCTGGAGCTTTTTTCTAACAATATCTTTGAAGACCTTTTTGATTTTGCCTACGAAAACGAAACCATCCAAACGGCTAATACCCAACGGATATACACGCTGAGAGACGAATATCTCAAAACGCTGGATCAAGTGGTGGAGTTTTTACAAGGAAAAAATCAAACGCTGGCTCGCCAGATATGCACCAAAAATTTCTTGCCAAAAGCTTCCCGTTTTGATCAGGTAGAAGACCTCGACTGGGCTTTTGGAAATATGGGCATGCAGGACAAAGCCAAGCACCTCGCGACGCTCTATCTGGAGGACTTGTCTGACTTTATTATTGAATGCATCGACGAGCATTTTGGCTTTAGTCGCTACGCCGAACGGCTGGGCAAAAGCGCTAACTCATTTGATGAATTATACGAACACCTGGAAGCCGACGAAACAATCATCGATGATATCACGCTGCAAATTCTGGATGATCGCATAGCAGAAGTTCAGCCAAAACTGGTCTGCTTTTCAGTTCCATTTCCTGGGAATCTGTATAGTGCGTTTCGTTGTGCCAAATTTCTGAAGGCGAACTATCCCGACATCAAAGTCGCCATGGGCGGCGGCTTCCCCAACACCGAACTCCGCTCGGTATCGGACGTGCGCGTCTTCGAATTTTTCGACTATATCGCCCTCGATGATGGCGAACTGCCGATCGAACTTATCCATGAGGCTGTCTGCAAGTCACCTGCTCATACAGCACCGACATTTAAAAGAACCTTTTCATTACAAAACGGCGAGGTCGCTTACATAAACAACAGCACACGCGCAGATTATAAACAAAGCGAAGTCGGTACACCGGACTACTCCGACCTCTTGTTGGACAGTTATATTTCCGTCATCGAAGTCGCCAACCCCATGCACAGCCTTTGGAGCGATGGCCGCTGGCTGAAGCTCACCATGGCGCATGGCTGCTACTGGGGGAAATGCACCTTCTGTGATATTTCCCTCGATTATATCCAGCTCTACGAACCCGTAGCAGCGAAAACGCTGGTGGATCGCATGGAGGAACTTATAGCAGAAACGGGCGAAAACGGATTCCACTTTGTCGATGAGGCAGCGCCTCCATCCTTGATGAAAGCAGTTGCTTTGGAAATTTTGAAGCGTGGGCTTACGGTGAGTTGGTGGACGAATATTCGTTTTGAAAAGAACTTCACAAAAGACCTCTGTGTCTTACTCAAAGCCTCCGGCTGCATTGCGGTTTCGGGTGGTTTGGAAGTTGCTTCTGATCGCTTGCTGAAGCTGATCGACAAAGGTACGACCGTCGAACAGGTCGCACAGGTCACACAGAATTTCACCGACGCCGACATTATGGTACATGCCTATTTGATGTATGGCTACCCGACACAAACGGTTCAGGAAACGGTC
>JBGCFB010000275.1:0-31184 GCA_045106685.1 Bacteroidia bacterium
ACAAAGGAACTATCAAATGTACAATGCCTAACTAAACTGACTTGATTAGACATAGTAGAAAAAGATCCAAATTCCAATGCAGGCTCTCCTTTGACAAAGTGGGTATATTGAATCGTCGCTTTCCCAAAAACACGAACCCCACTCCAGCCAGGGTACATGCCCCGTTTTGCAGCATCCTCTAGCACAACCTCGTTTCCAGGCTGTCCATTTGATATGAAAGCTCCAAATACTTCCATTGATACCGCATCCCCAAACACCAAATTTACACCTGCCCCCAACGTAAGTGTAACAGAATCGGGGACAGTAATAAAGCTGGAAACATGATAAGGGTTTCCAGTTGCGGTAAGGGTTGTGTCGTTGCGAAAGGTGCCGCCTAGGATCGTTTGAGAATAGATCATGCTTCCGATTAATAGAAGCGTAATCAGTATGATAGTTTGTTTCATGGTTTTGGTATATCTGGTTGAGATGGTTGGTGCGTTTTTGGTATGAAACAAAAGTAAGGGTGAGTGTCAATAAATAAATAATCAAAAGTGTTATTTTATCTTTTATAAATTTCATATTTTTTTATTAAATTGCTCTTTATCAGTGCTTTAATTTTTATTAATGAATAAATTATCTAAATATATTAAAAAAATGCCTCAAACGGAGATAGCCCTATTTAAGGCTTTTGTCGCTTCTCCATTATTTAATACTCGCGATACGCTCATTTCACTACTGGATGAATATCTTGTTCGTGACAAATCGCCCGAAGACCGCTTCGCAGCAGTTTTTCCTGGCCGGCCCTTTCAACCAAAAGCATACAACACCCTCACCGGCGAACTCTACGATCTCCTCAAGCGGTTTTGGGCGCATCAGGAATTGGAGAAAAGGCCTGAGTTGCGGAATATTCTGGGGTTGCATGCCATGCGCGATCATGGTTTGGAGCGCCACTTCGAGGCAGAAGCAAAGCGGATAAACAAACATTTGGAACAAAGCAGCCGTCGCGATCCCGATCATTATTACTATCGCTATCTGCTCGCCGATGAGCAAAACGCCTGGTACGCACAGCGTCTTGTAAGGCGCTTTGACGCGAGCCTACAGAACAAAATGGATGCTTTGGATGCCTTTTATTTTGGGGCAAAATTTGGGAATAGCGCCGAAGCGCTTTCGCGCAACAGTATCCTCAATGCCCAATATGAGTTGCCATTTCTGGAATCGCTCTGCGCGCTTTTTGACCGTAAACCCGGTCGCTTTCCGCCCTCCGTCAAAGTCTATCGCCAGCTACTGACCTGCCTGCAAGTGCCTGGAGATCGCCGCCATTATGACGAATTTTCGGAGCTACTCTCTACACATGCTGCTGACTTTCCGCCTGAAGAGGCACGCGCCTTATTCAAAACTGCCCAGAACTACTGCATCCGCCGCATCAATCTGGGAGAGACGAGCTTTCAGGAAGAGCTTTTTGTGTTGTACCAATCGCTATTGGAACGCAGGTTGATTTTTGATGGAAAAGACCAGCTTGCTCACACCGATTTCAAAAATATCGTCACCGTAGGGCTGCGCCAGGAGGCCTTTGCCTGGGTGGCAGATTTTATAGAAACACATAGCAACGATGTCGATGAAGCTCACCGCGATAATGTGAGGCATTATTGCCTCGCGCTTTATCATGCGGAGCACAAAGAGCCGAATAAGGCGATTCGCCTTTTGGCTGAGGTGCACTTTACGGATACGTTATATGATTTAAGCGCTCGGCGCTTATTGGCACAGTGCTATTATGAGCAGCAGGATTGGGAAGGGCTGGCGCACCACTTGAATGCTTTTGATCTTTTTTTACGACGAAAAAAAGACCTCGCCACCCAAATTAAAAACAGTCATCTCCATTTTGTCAAAATCCTAAAAGCAATCGCCAAGCTACAGGAACAGGCCCCTTATTTGAATCCCAAAAAGAAAGATGCACGCCTCCAGACCTTGAAAGCGCGAATCTTGCGTACCGAGCCGCTCGCGTATCGTGAGTGGTTGGGTGGATTGATTAGCTGAAAAACATCTCTTATCTCGTAAGTCTGATGTCGTATTTAGTACCTCTACAAAGAGGGAATACGAGCTGGAGATACGACATACTAAATCAGATATCCGACATCAGATTTTTTAAGAAAGCATTCTACAACTATTACCGGATATGATACATAAAGGAAAGGCCGCCCAGCACAATTGGGCCTTGGCCTGTAGGCTCGCCATTCGTTGCGATATTCCATTCAACACCAAAGCCTAGCGCAGGCGTGAGGCTGAATTGCTCTCCAAGATTGAATCGATACCCACCTTCCAATGTCGGCTGCAAGACCACGATATTGCTTGTTCCCCTTCTCTCCGCGGGAGTTCCTAGAAGGCTGATATAGTCTATCGAATTGAACCATAAGTCAGTGCGGATTCCTGCGAAAAACCCTTTTCTGGCATCTTTGAAAAAATGCCTGTAGCCCAAGGTTGCGCCGACCCCGCTCCCAGTTTCGTCATCCTGGACTCCAAAGTCCTGATGGTCAATGATTTGATATCCTAATCTGAGATTGGCTTCTCCACGGTCTCCGATGTCAGTAGCGAGGCGAAGGCCAGGAATAATACCTGTAGGATATGCCTGGAATTCTAAGCCCAGAGATAGTTGCGCTATAACACTATTTGTGCATAAGAGTATAAAAGCGAAACCTGCAATAATTTTGATGAGCGTATTCATAAAGCGAAGGTAACCAATCGGAGAATTTTTTATAGCTGAATAGGATACATCGCATATCTTCAATATGTTGCAAAATAGAATACCAGCTTAACCCCAATCCTATGTCCCTGATACCGCCAAAGCTGTCCTTGCATTTTCAGGAAAAAGAGCGAAATCATCTACCATCCGACAAGCCGTTCATCCTGATCGTAAATCGCATGGAGGATGGGCTTGAAGATGTTGCAATCGCTCAACTACTGACCGAAGCCGGTATTCCGTTTTCGATTCTCGCTCCGGCCTCGGGCGTTCGTACAGGCTTACCCAGCAAGGTGTATGTTCAGGATAGGAGCTTTTCATTGCAAGAAGGGGTGATGCCTACGGAAGGGGCTTTTGCCAAGCTTATCAAAACTCATGCGCCATCGGCAGGCTGTCTTGTAGTCTGTCTGGAACATGGCCTACGCCGGCAAGGGCATTTTATTCGTCATCGTTTTCAGCGCCTTTTGATCAAAAGCCTTTGCAAAACAGGGCTTCCGATGGTGCCTGCACATATGCAGCGTGATCGCACTCAGGAAGTCGACATGCCACATATTACCATGCGTATCGGCAAGGCGATTAGCCCCGAAGCCCAGCGGACATTTGACAAGCCGACCGTACTACGCAAGTTTTTGCTTTCGCGGATATTTGCGCTTGGTTCACCATTAGATGTGCGCAAGTTTTACCTCTCTCCTACGATTGCTCAGGATGCGCTTACGCCGATTGCTACCCCCGTAGAAGTTGAGTTGCTGAAAGCGGATGTTGCAGCACTTCCCCAGAACCAGCTGATCGCATCGCATGGCCCATTCGAAATTCACCTAGCTTCTGCCCGCCAAATTCCTAACGTCCTGGAAGAGATTGGGCGCTTACGCGAGCTCACATTTCGTGAAGTAGGTGAAGGAACGGGTATGGCGAAAGATCTAGACGAATATGATCTCTATTACAGCCAGCTATTTATATGGGACAAGGAAAATAACAAGATCGTGGGAGGCTATCGCCTTGGGCGAGGAGATCAAATCTTTGCAAGGTATGGTGCCGAAGGATTTTATGTCCATAGCCTCTTTAAAATTAAAAAGGGCTTTTATCCGATCATGCAGCAAGCTGTAGAATTGGGGCGCTCATATGTCGTTCCTGACTATCAGCGCAAGTTGCTTCCGTTGTTTTTACTATGGAAAGGAATTCTTCATTTTTTGATCCAAAACCCTCAATACCGATACCTCTACGGACCCGTAAGTATCAGTAAGCATTATTCGTTTTTGTCAAAAAGTATGATCGTTTCTTTTATTAAAAAGCACTACTTCAATGATCATTTGGCCCGTTTCCTCCAACCTAGAACTCCTTTTAAAGTAAAAGTTGATAAGGAAGTAAGCGTGGATGTGTTGCTGGAAAACTTTGATGGAGAAATAAGCGCACTCGATCAGTTTATTGAAGATATCGAACCCGATCATTTTCGCCTGCCGGTTTTGATCAAAAAATATATCAAGCAAAACGCACGCTTTATTTCCTTTAACCTCGATCCCAATTTTTCAGATGCACTCGATGGCTTTATTATCCTCGATGTGAAAGATGTTCCCGCAGAAACGATTGAACGACTACAGTAGACTGCACTCACAATAAAGACATTATTTGACAATGATGTTAATTTATGTATGTTTGGGATGTTATTTTTTCACCCAACATTAACATCTTTATTATGAACAAGCTATTGTTAATTTCACTGCTTGCATTTTGCTTTATGGCAGGCTTTTCATCTGTAAATGCACATATCTATCACCAGAAAATCGGCGCAGCAATGCTGATTTCGAATGGTGGTTTCGGAACCAATGTTACTCCAGCTGTATTTTATGGCGCGCGACTTAATCTTGCTGAACCAAGTTCAGATATGAGCTTGAGTTTAAATGTAGAGCCGGGAGGCTTTTTCGAGGGAGTCATAAGCTCTCGTGGAGGTAGTGCTGGAGCTTTTGTACTTGACATTCCGGCATATCTCTGCCTGAATCTAGGAGGGTATGCGACGTATGATTCTGACAACTACTTTGGCGGCTACTTCGGACTCGGTTATGAATACAGCACCTTTGCGTCCACATTTGGTGGCAGTGGTTCTGGTTCAGGACCCATCGCCACTGGAGGAATCCGATTGCTTATCGCAGATAATCCTTATGAATTAGGATTTACATACATGCTTGGACTAGGCGATTCTCCTAATCAGATCGGCATCCGTGCAGCCTTTCTAATCGGTGATTATTAGAATCAGTCATACCCTAAATTCAGAAGGCCAAACTGCTAACAATCAGCAGTTTGGCCTTATATTATAATGTCTTGAAATTTACTTTAATTCATCTGCGCGGAACGCAAAGCCGTAAAGGTCCAAATCGTATTTTGAATGTAGTGCGCCGCTTGCATAAGAAGCTGCATGGTGGGCTTGTCGTCATAGTCCGTGGCGACTTCAAAAGTGTCCCGAATTGCTTCTAGCAACAGCTGGCTATCATGAATTACCTGGCGAGTAGCATCAGAAAACGATGATATCGGAGCAGCAGAAGTAAGATGGCTGGCCATGACTGCCTGGCTCGCTGGCTGAGGGTGGCCTCCAAGGTCGATCATGCGTGAAGCGAGCATTTCACTCCCTACATGTGTGGCATCCTGAAGCGGAGACAGAACAGCTTGGAGTTGAGGAAAATGCTGAAGTCCTGGTGTCCATTTCAGGCTTTTGACATTGTTGCCATACATTTCGACATCTGCTAATAGGTAGTCGATTGCTTCAGCCATTATATGTGAATTTTGGGGTAGATTATTCATTTCTCGGTGGATAGTACGGGATAGATACTATTTAAGTAATTACCGGAATATCGTCGAAAAACGTGCCGAACGCAAAATCCTGACAGGTTGGCGGCTTGGCACTTACATTTTGTCAGTGCGGACAGACTGCTCTTCAAGATTGAAAAGCCCATTTAGCAAATCAATCATCTCCTCCTCTTCGCCTCTTTTGCAAGCATCCTTAAGCTGAAGTACCGGCATACGAATAAGCTTATTCATCATGCTGCGCGTTACCTCATCAATCAGCTGAGCTTCTTCATCAGAAGCGCGCTTGAGGAACTTGGCGAGCTGCTCTTTTCTGATTTCCTCCAATGCTGCTTTCAGCTTATGGATAGTAGGAGAAATACTCAGCTGACGGCTCCAGTCGAAGAATGCGTCCAATTCCTGAAGGATAATTGCTTCTACTTGAGGAATCGCTTCTTTGCGAATCTCCAGCGTCGCTTGCGTGCGATTATTGATGTCATCAACAGCAAAACGCACGATCTGGGGAAGGTTATCTACATCGGGATCGATAGCACGAGGCACACAGAGGTCGATGAGGATTTGACTGGCGATTCTGTTCTTGACAAGCTCAGCGGTAATGAGGGGCTTTTCTACACTCACTGCTGCGATAACCACATCGTAGCGGTTGACGACTGTGGAAAGAGCTTCCATATCCTCTACGCATGACTGCGGAACTTCCTTTGCAAGTGTTTCCGCTTTTGAGCGGGTTCGGTTACAAAGGCCAATACGGGCAAAGCGATCCTGGTCAAGGTTGCGTGCGACATCTCTACCCATTTCACCTAATCCTATTACCAAAACTGAAGGATCGGCTACGTGACTCACAAGTTCAGCGGCCAATTCTGTAGCAGCATAGCTAACAGAGGCTGCTCCATCGCGAAAAGGCGTCTCTTGCTGCACACGCTTATTAGCATGAAAAATAGTGTGCAACAGTCTGTGCATAAACGCTCCGGCCATACCCAGTTCGTGTGCTACACGGTATGCTTGCTTGATCTGACTTGCGATCTGAATATCACCCAACACTTGCGAATGAAGCCCCATGCTCACCTTAAAAAGGTAATGAACGGCTTCAAGTTCACTATTGATAACCCTAAAGTAATCCTGATACTGCTTTGCATCAGTGATTCCTTTTTCCATACAAAGCATCTTGATAAGTGCTTCAGCATGATCATAGGCATCCCGATAGTATATTTCCGTGCGATTACAAGTCGAAAATATCATTGCTTCGGTGATGCCGAGGACATCACGCAGGCGCTGCAAAAGGGTATTGGAAACCTGCTCATCGAGATGGATGAGTTCACGTATTGCGACTGGTGCGCGTTCATGAGAAAGGCTTACAACTCTAAAAGCAACCTGCGACATATGCTAGCTTCTGATACTTACGATGTGGTGGAGACTTCAGTAGTCGGAAAGAATACTGGAGTAAGACTTGTGTAAAACAAATTGTTTTGAATTACATACTTACCTATTCCCGACGCGCAAATATATAAAAAGGTTGCCCACTCGGTAATGACTTTGGTCAAGGGTGAATAAATGGGAGCTAAATTTCTTTAATTTGTAAGGTATGACGTCGTTTTTCGGATTTTTTAATTTGCGTAACCTCATTTTTATAACTGCGGTGCTTATCGTGATAGCATCCCTTTTATATGCCCGCTACCTCGCCCAAGAACTTGGTGAAAAGGAACGAGCCATTATTGAGTTGAAAGCGCAGGCCATTGATATTCAAGGTAATTACTTGCTTAGTGATGTCCTTTCTCCTTTTGAGCAAGCAGCTCAGGATTTCATTACGGGTTTGATCATCTCTGACAAAAATGATGTTCCCTGGATTCAAACCAATGAGCAGTATGATTATGCGATGGGGAAAAACTTGCCCTTTACGGGAGATAATCTTCCTATGGATGAAGAGGCTGAAAAGGCAAAGCCACTCATCAAGCGATTTAAAGAAAAACATGAACCAATTAAGGTAGAGCTGGACATACCGGGCATCGATACCAAGTTGACATACTTTGTATTGTATGGCGATAGTCCATTGCTTAAACAGCTGCGCTGGTTTCCTGCTGCGCAGCTTGCGGTTGCGGCCATCTTTGTGATGGCTGTCCTCGCGGCCTTCGCCGCGGCGAAGCGTAGTGAGCAGAATAAAGTTTGGGCTGGACTTGCCAAAGAAACAGCCCACCAACTGGGCACCCCGGTGAGTAGTTTGATGGCCTGGTCGGAACTTCTGAAGGGAGAATTAGAGGGAAATGAAGACGGCCTAGAGTATGTGGAAGAAATGACACATGATATCAAAAGACTCGAAGCAATTGCCGATAGATTTTCAAAAATTGGTTCAGAACCGTCACTCCAACCGTTTGCCATGCAAGAAATGTTGGATCGCAGTGCGCAATATCTTGAAGCCCGCCTGAACCGAAGAGGAAACCTTAATATTTCCATTGAAAATGAAGCCCCTCAAGATGCTCAAATCTTTATCAGCCCTCAGTTATTTGATTGGGTGATTGAAAATTTGCTTAAAAATGCTGTCGATGCAATTAAAGGAAAAAAAGGTTATATAACACTGACTGCCAGCGAGTTAAGCAACGGATATGCTATCGATGTCAAAGACTCAGGAGGTGGAATACCCCCAAAAAACATCCGCAAAGTATTCGAACCGGGCTTCACCACAAAGAAGCGTGGATGGGGTCTTGGGCTGAGTCTTACAAGGCGAATTGTACAGCATTATCATAGGGGTAAAATTTTTGTAAAAGAGTCTGAAATAGGCAAGGGAACTACCTTTAGAATTATATTACCTAAAAAAGTGTAGTTTTTTAAAGATATTTGCAAGAATCTATAATCAGAAAGTAATGATATTGTCCCTGATAATATTGCATAATTTTACTTTCTTGCTTTGATAAATCACACACAGAAGTTCCATCACATATACTTGAACCATGCAAAGACTATTACTTGTCTTTTTCTTGATTACGTGCGTCAGTAGCCTTCAGGCCCAATTACCTGCAAACCAACCAGAACAGGATTGTCTATTTGCTATCCCAGTTTGTCAAAATGTCATTGTGACTCCCATTTCGTATCAGGGAACTGGTGCGAATGCAAATGGGGCTGAAATTAATTTTGCTTCCTCCTGTCTGAATAATGGTGAAAATAACAGTGTTTGGTACACTGTTACACCACAGAGTCCTGGCAACTTGTGTTTTGAAATCACCCCCACTAACCTGGTCAATAATTACGACTGGGCTGTGTATAACATTACAGGTGTTGGATGCCAGGCGATTTTTACCAATCCTGCCATTGAGGTTGCCTGTAACTTCGACGCAGGTATTGGTTGTAATGGTCGAACCGGGGCATCAGGTGGATTTATTGGTATTTCTGGTTGTCCTCTTCAAGATAATGCCTGTATTCCGGTATTCGCTGGTGAGACCTATGTGATTGCAGTGAATAATGAAACGGGTGGAGCAGCAGGACATACGATAGATTTTTCGCGCTCTACTGCCATCATCATAGACAATTTTCCTCCTGAAATTGAGAGTGCGACTTTTGACTGTGCCAATAACCGCATCACCGTCCGTATGGACGAGCCTGTTGACTGTGGAACAGTGGCTCCAATAGACTTTGTACTTACAGGTCCAGGCGGACCCTATACGGTTACTGCCGTAAGTGGTGTCCGTTGTGGAACTGATCCTACCGAAGCTCAGTTTGACCTCACGATCAGCCCTGGGTTTCAAGGAAATGGAACATATACAATCAGTGTTGCCGATACGATCCTGGACAACTGTGGCAATATGGCTGTGATTGGACAAGGTGTTAATTTTAGAATTATTTCATCACCTCCTGCTCTGCGCTTTGCCAGAAATTTTTGTAGCGATAACACACTAGAGGTAAAGATTACAGGAGAAGTAATGTGTAATAGCATTGATCCTGCTGACTTTACTGTTACTGGCCCTGGTGGTCCATATACTGTCACCATTGCACAGGGAATTGGCTGCCGATTTGGAAGGAGCGAAGATATTCGACTTACGGTTTCTCCCGCTTTTCCCGCCAATGGCTTTTATACAGCAAATCTGGTAGGGGACCTTCTCGATAGTTGCGGAAATGTATCTATAAACTCTTCCCAGATTGCCTTTGTAAGCCTACCTCAAATACAGCCTATTGCAGCGCCTGATACGATTTGTAGTGGCTCGCCTGTAACGTTGGATGCTGGTGTTACAGGACCTTACCGATATCAGTGGACCCCTGCAAACGTACGTGCAAGGATTGCTACAGAAAGGCCAACAGTTTCTACCATATACACAGTCTCTGCTATTGACACAACTACAGGTTGTACCTTCCGTGGGTCAGTACCGGTAGTGGTAAAGCCTGTGCCCACAGCAAGATTTGGCGTAACTACTCCAATCTGTGCGAGCCAGGTTGCGATCATTACATTTACGGGCCAGGCAAATTCTGGTGTCGGTGTAGATTGGGATCTCGATGGCGCTATTATTACAGCAGGTGACACCAACACACTAGCCCCCCTATCTGTTCAATGGAATACCCCAGGCCCTAAGACGATTTCGCTTGTTCTGGAAGAAGATGGCTGCTTTAGCAATGTCTATACTCAAACGATTACTGTTTTCGGAGTGCCTACTGCATCATTTAGCTTTGCCAGCCCTGTCTGTGTGAATGACTCAATGACGCTTACCTACACAGGTAATGCCACACCGGCGAGTTCGTATATCTGGCAATTTGATGGTGGACTTACAAGTCCTTCTGCAAATGGTCGCCAAGGCCCATACAATGTGGCATGGTCTCGCTCTGGAACCAAAACAGTGTGTATGCAAGTGCAGGAAAATGGATGCGTATCCAACCTGACCTGTCGCCAGGTAGATGTACTTGATCTCCCTCGTGCAAGCATTGCAAGTGTAGCTGATGTATGTTTTGATAGTGGTGCAAATAGTGTAAGCTTTACCTATAACGGTACTCCGGGAGTAAATACATACGAATGGTTCTTTGGCCCTACGGCAAGCCGCTCAACTGCTACCGGACCGACTCCTCCTCCGATTTCATTCTCAACTCCAGGTATCAAAACGGTACGTATGGTAGTTGCCCAAAATGGTTGTATCAGTGATACTGCCAGAGTAAGTTTCGAGGTGCTTCGTGACCCTATTGCCAACTTCTCTATCAACACTGCTTCAGGAACGGTATGTGCTGGAGATACGGTTAGAGTTAGAAGAAACGGTGGCTCTGTAAGTGCTTCTGAGATATATATCTGGAACTTTGGCCAAAACGCAAACCCAGCCCAGTCTAATCTTTTAGATCCTGGCGTAATCACATATTCGTCTGGCGGCACAAAGGTCATCTCTCTGATCGTCCGTCATGGACCTGGTTGCGAATCTCGCTTTGCCGATCAGGTAGTGATCGAAGACGTGCCTAACTTCAATGCAGGAAATGATGTTCGATTCTGTGAAGGAACCGGTGGTGTACAATTAAACGGAACCACCAATGGTGGCTTCCCGGGCTACACCTGGCAATGGGACTGTGATGCCTCACCAAGTTGCGGATTTTCTAGCAGCATTGTTGAAGACCCGACAGTCAACCCTACAGGTCTTGCTCCAGATACGATTACCTACAGAGGTTTTGCTACTGACGCTAAGGGTTGCCGATCCAATATCGACCTTGTCAAAGTAATTATTGATGCAAAACCAAAAGTAAATGCCGGACCAGATGTCGCAATCTGTGAGGATGGCCCAGGAGTAAATCTTCAGGGAAGCCTACTCGCCAACAACCGTGCTCCGGGCCCATTTGCCTGGGAATGGAGAGATGCCGCAGGGAATGTCCCACCAGCAGGCATGACACTTTACCAACAAGCAGGTGTATATACAAGACCTGCAGTTACTACTTTATACAGTCTGGTTATAACTGACCTTAGTACAGGTTGTAATTCAGAAGTTACAACGATTGACCCTAATTCTACTGTAACAGTAAGGGTTATCCCTAAGCCATTGGCATTTGCTGGACCTGACACTGTAGTCTGTTTAAATGACACACTAAAACTTCGCGGTTCTGCTGCAGGAGGAGAAGGGAATTACACCTATGCGTGGACTCCCAATAATCCACTAGTAGGATATATGCAAGACCCAACACTCGCTGAGACAGAAATCAGTCCATTCCAGAGCACTACATATACACTCGTTGTTACCGCATCTGGATGTACGTCAAATTCAGATGATGTAAATGTTACCGTTCACACAAGACCAACAGTGGAGGCGGGAGACGACAAAGTCATCTGTTTCGGAGACTCAGTCATACTCGATGGCTCTGCATCCGGGGCACCACAAGATGGAACTGGCTACACCTTTACCTGGACACCAAGTCTTGGCCTCAGTGATACTGACATTTCTCGACCTTTTGCAAAACCAGGCATAACACAAACTTATCGCCTTCGCGTGGAATCTGACTTTGGTTGTGGCTCCGATGAAGATGATGTTACAGTTACTGTTCAGCCTGTGCCTGTTGCAGATGTGACAACGCGTGACACCGTTATTTGTGCCGGATCTACTGTAGTTTTGAACGGGCAGCACACTTGGGGCGGAACACCTCCAGGAGCGCCTAATGTGATCTATGAATGGTCACCTGGAAACCAGATAGACGGGTCCAATCGTTTGCCTGTTGCAAGCGGAAAGCCTACCGAGACAACACTTTATACCTTGACGACCACCGAAGGAGCTTGCTCATCTGAGGCCCAGGTTCTGGTAACCGTTTCTCCTGATGTAGAAGTAAAAGTACTGGCCTCTGATACAGTGATATGTAGTGGCGAAACCATTACGCTTGAAGCCATCGGCGGATTGGGCAATTCACAATATACCTGGAGTCCGTCTATAGTCGTAGATAACCCAAATGCTCAAACAACAAGTGCAACGCCTCCATCAACACTGACCTATCGTGTTAACTTGACGGAAGGTGCTTGTAGTGCAAATGCTTTTGCAACTGTGACAGTAAATCCTACTCCAGAAGCCGATTACTTTGCATCTGAAACAGAAGGATGTGCTGGACTGGAAGTATCATTCCTTGAAAATGCAACTAACGATGTAGCATACATTTGGACCTTCGGTGATGGCTCTCCGGTTATCAATGAAGCCAATCCTATTTACACATTCGACACCCCGGGAACATTTCCTGTAAAGCTTACTGTAGTAGGGCTAGGGGGATGTTCAGATAGTATCACGAAGAATACGATAGAAATCTCAGGAGGCCCTGTAGCTAGCTTTACAGCTGAGCCTGATCCTGGCATGAATAATATTCTCTATCTACCGAATGCAGAAGTTCAGTTCCTGAATCAATCAGATAATGCAACTGAATATCTCTGGGACTTTGGAGATGGGAACTATTCTCGTGAAGAAAGCCCTGTATATGCTTATCAGGAAGTCGGCACCTATGATGTAATTCTCACAGCAAGCGATAATAAAGGCTGTACCTCAACCGATTCACTCGGCACATTTGATGTACGTATTCCAGGCTTATTGATCCCTAATGTCTTTACCCCAAATAGTGACGGTCGCAATGATCGCTTTGTGGTACAATATGAAGGAGGCGAAAACTTCCAGGTTACTGTATTTGACCGCTGGGGTAAGCAGTACTTTGAGACCAATAATCCAAATAATTACTGGCAGGGAACTACAACGAATGGGAATGATGCGTCTGAGGGCGTGTACTTCTACACAGTACGTGTCGGCGAAAAGTCCTACACCGGTAATGTGACGCTCCTACGATGAGTTATGCTATTCGGACCTTGAGTCTGGATGATAAGAATATGGCAAAGGCCGTAGTTGCATTGACAACTACGGCCTTTGCCGCTTCTATAAACGTGGAACAGCTGCTTAATTTGGTTCAAATGCCCGAAGCAGGCGTTGAGCCTTTATACTTGGGAGCATTCCACCAAGGTAGCATTGTTGGCTTTTTGGCATGCACGCCCCACCGTTTTAGTTATGATGGAGCGCTGACACTTTTGTACCAACCAGCCTGGGCCGCAACGGATCCCAATTGGCGCGGGAAAGGGATATTCCGAAGCCTTATATCAGAGGCAAGTGAGATATTAGCTGCTCAAGGCGCTGGCGGAATGTTTGCCTCTCCCAACCCAAGATCCGGGCCTGTTTTTACCGGCCCTTTGGGCTTTGAGGATGGCGGGTATTTACCAGTGGGGACGGTTATGGGAAGCAAGGGACTAAAGGCCCATAAGGCCACGGAGCGGCCTCAGGGAAGCCTTCAGCCATATGAGGCCGACCTCTTACATTGGCAGCAACGTCGCCTGGGTAAAGGCGTGATAGATATTATCGAAGATGAAGATGGTAACCGTCTGTGGGGGCGGACGAAACGCATGAAAAAATGGGGCGCGATTGTGCCGTATTGGCTTGTGGGAGGCCTCGAAGGCGACAGATCAAAGTTAGATTCACTGCTTAGGCAAGCGAATCATATACCCACATTGAAGCTTTTCTTTTTTACACCAAAAAGCGAAATAGGCTCCCGCTTCCAGTTTGTCAAAAAATCAAATAGCAATTACCTCGTCTGGAAGTCATATAACAACGGCTTACCTACAATGCCTCAGTTCGATTGTATGATGGGTGTTTTTGACCATTTTTAAAGACCCATATCAATCGGCAATTTTTTTACTATTCAATACCGGCAACAATAAGAAGGAAGCCAGACCTAGGGTAATATTGGTGATGAAGATAGGCCAGAAAAGAATATTTGCTGCGGAAAAGGCTTCAGCTGCGGCGATACCATAGAATGTAACAAAGGCTATTTTGACGAGCCACTGGTATGCGCCCATGCCACCAGGAACGGGAACGACCATTCCCAAAGAGCCAAATACAAAGATCGTAAGCCCTGCTTCAGGAGGTAAATCAGCGATCGGATCAAAGGCAAAGAAGGCTACATAGTGCATCAGGAAATAGCAAGTCCAGATGAGGACAGAGTGGAATACAAACCAGCCTACACTGCGGACTTTACCTACCGCTTTTATTCCTTCCCAAAAGCCTTCGATGATGCTGAATATCTTTTTGAAAATGCCGTACTGAATCAACTTTTCTTTTTGCCAAAACATGACACCAAGTCCAGCAAGTCCAGCCACCCCCAGTGCTAATAAATAATACATGGCATTGCCGCCACCGCCATTTGTTCCGAGGCCGTCGCCTGCAAAGAAGGCATTCACCTTGTCAAACTCGAATAGAAACATCAGGCCTGTAACAGTGCCCAGGCTCAGTACATCAATGATGCGGGATACGGTGATGGTGCCAAACAGCTTTTCTACACCCACACCTTCATAGCGACTCAAAAGTCCACATTGCGCCACTTCGCCAGCCCTGGGAAGTAGCGTGTTTGCTAAATAGCCCGCCATAACTGCCATGAAGGTATTACGGAGATTCATACGGGTTCCCAGCGGCTCAACCATCATGCGCCAGCGTATAGCACGACTGAGATTGCTGAGCAAGTATATACCTATTGATACAAAAATCCAGAACAAGTGCACGGTCCCAAAATCAGCGAGGAGCTTGTCTACCAGACTAAAGCTCGCCAACGTAGCCTCATCACAGGTACAGGCCTCAGCAGCGATGCCTGCAGGCTCACACTGACTCAGATAGCATTGCTGCTGCTGATAAGACTGGCTCTGGCTATGATATACATACCAAAGTATTCCAAGTCCCAGTGAAAGGGAAAGGAGAAACTTACCGATATTAAGAAGGGACTTTTTCACGAGGGAGGGAAATTAGTTTCAGGCTGAAAGTTTCAAGTACAAAGTTTTAAACTCAAAGTTAATGAGGGTCGGGAACGTTCAACTTCCAACTTGAAACTTTAAACTAATGAGGTTTAATACAAAAAACGGCCCGAAGTTGAAGCTTCGAGCCGTTTTTCGCAAATTTTTAACAGTTCATTATGAAATCTGGTTATTCTCGTCTGGGAAAATAATAGAAGGTTTATGATTCTTTGCTTCTTCAGCATCCATCAGGGCATACGCTATTAGGATGACCTTATCACCCACCTGTACGCGGCGAGCTGCAGGGCCATTCAGGCAAATGGTGCCACTGCCTCTTGCTCCGGCGATCGTGTAAGTCTCAAAACGCTCGCCATTATTGATGTTGACGATCTGGACCTTTTCTCCTTCAAGGATATTTGCTGCTTCCAGCAAGTTGGAATCTACCGTGATAGACCCGACGTAATTCAACTCCGCCTGGGTAACTTTTACTCGGTGGATTTTAGATTTAAATATTGTTAGTAACATTGCGCAAACACATTTAATGATGATTCATTAGTCATTTTTCATGGCTATCTAAATGGTCCGTACTTGGCTATTGGCGTTTTTGTATAAAAACAAATGCCAGCAGCCGAAAGCTCGAAGCCAGTAGCCTCAAAAACCCCTTCTTGGTTGACGTACCGCACGACTATCCTTGGGAGGAACTGTGATTATACAGCGACATATTGTCTATCAGTCGGGTTTTGCCTAAGTAGGCGGCCATAAAGGCCCTGGGGTAGCTGGAAGAAGAGATCGTCTCTAATTCCTGCAAGTTCGTCTCGTTTAGTATGTTGAAATAGTCAAGTCTAACGAGGGGATAGCGGGCAAGTGATTCCTCCACAAAGGCTTCCACGTGTTGCGCGGTCTGGAAGTCCTCAATGCGTGACTTGACGTCGGTAAGAACATGGTAAAGAGCCAGCGCTTGCTGTCGCTCTTCGTCGCTAAGGTATAGGTTTCTTGAGCTCATCGCAAGGCCATCTTCTTCTCGTACGATGGGACAGCCGATGATGTTGGATGTATGATGAAACTCTTCTCCCATCGTCTTCAATATGCGATATTGTTGATAGTCTTTTAGTCCAAAGTAGGCATTCGTAGGTTGCACAATATTGAGCAAAGCATTGACTACCTGCACGACGCCCTGCATGTGGCCTGGACGACTGGATCCGCACAGGAGATC
Source organism: Bacteroidia bacterium (assembly GCA_045106685.1). Taxonomy (GTDB): domain Bacteria; phylum Bacteroidota; class Bacteroidia; order J057; family J057; genus JAUIGE01. Next base: position 16,453 of record JBGCFB010000275.1, read on the forward strand.
GGCCAATCCGTGGATGTTGAATGTGAATGCAGCGCCATCTTTTCCTTTTGGGTAAATGTCGTCAGGCCCTGGAGCAAAAATCATATCCACTCCCAATGATTCAAGCAGATTTTTGTCGGCTTCAAAGGTCTTTGGATAACGGGCGAGGTCTTCATTTGGGCCAAACTGGGTCGGATTTACGAAGATACTCACGATGGTATGGTCGTTTTCTGCCACAGATTGGCTCGCCAGGCTAGCATGTCCTGCATGAAGTGCGCCCATGGTAGGAACGAAGCCTACTGTGGCTTTAGGGCCCAGGGAGGCGCGTTCTGCGCGGATACTGGCAACATCTTGACAAATTATCATAAGAAATTTTCGGGAGTTTTCAAAATGGTATTTAGCCTGGAAGATTACGCATTGATCTTGCCATTCCAAATTATTTTTCCGTATTTTTGTAGGGATTTTTAGCGAAAAGTCACACACTATTCGCTACAACGTTAACTTTTTAAAGCGCGTATGGATAACGAAAAGTTGAGAATCCTTTATGCTACTTCAGAAATTGCGCCGTTCTTAAAAGCCTCTCCCGCCGCGGAGTTTATTCGGCTTCTTCCCCAAAAGATTCAGGAAAAAGGTCACGACATTCGCATCTTCATGCCCAAGTTCGGTGTGATTAACGAACGCCGTAATCGTCTGCATGAAGTCGTGAGACTTTCAGGCATTAATATCCGAGTCAATGGAGAAGAGAAACCCCTTACCATTAAGGTGGCTTCTATTCCGAATGCTAAATTACAGGTCTATTTTCTGGATAACGAGGATTACTTCAAACGCAAGTCTGTCCTGCATGACAAACAGTCCAAGTTTCATGCAGATAATGACGAGCGAGCCATTTTCTTTTGCAAGGGAATAATTGAAACGGTTAAGAAACTGGGCTGGCCGCCAGACATCATTCACTGTCATGACTGGATGACCTCTTTCCTTCCACTATATATCCGCACGCATCACGCTAACGATCCGATGTTCAAGAACACCAAGATCGTATATACCGTGTATGACAATGATTTCAACAGCGAACTATCTGAAAATTACCTCGAAAAGGTGAAAGTAGATGGCATCTCTGATGAGAATTTGGCCGGATATCAAGGGAATGACTATTTGGGCGTTGTAAAAGGAGGCGTGTCGCTTTCTGACATCGTTACCAAGGGGCAGGCAGAAGTGCATGCAACGTTGGAGGACTACATTACGTCAACCCATTCCAAAAACATTTATTACTCTACGGATGATCAAGATTCCTATGTGGAAAGTTATAACCAACTCTACGCTGATATCACTGCGAACTAATCGCACATCGAGGAATCCTATATTTAATATCGCATGGCTGTACCCAGTAACACTGGTTGCAGCCATGCTCTTTTCTATAGGATGTACAGAAACCGTCCCAGGTTCAATTGGAGAAGAAGTACTACCTCCTGAAGACACCCTCGGAATAGTCAATACAGATACATTTTCTATTCTGCTCGAGTCCCGAATTTTGGACGAAGTAACCACGGGTGATGCGCCTTTGGCGCTTATCGGAAACTACGTAGACCCTGAACTCGGTCGCGTCAGTGCTACACGCTACAACGAACTACGCCTTACTGGTGTGGATCTCGAGTTTGGAGAACAACTACAGTTCGTTTCACTGGAGCTTAACCTTCGGGTAATCTCCTATTATGGATCCTTGTTTTCTCCTCAGACTCTCGCGATTCATAAACTCACAGAGGCCATTCCTGACAGTGCCCAGAACTTGAAGTCGACATCATCAGCCCTTGCGGTTGATCCTCTTAATCTCGCAGGAAATTTTGAGATCGATTTTGCTGAGACTGGCTCAGTCAGTGATCTGGTCATTCCACTAGACTCATCGCTGGGTAAAGAGATTCTCTTTGCTTCTACTGATGATCTTGTGAACGATGAAGCCTTTCAAGAACTCATCAAAGGGATTGCAATCTCAACGAATCCAGTAGGCTTTCAAGAAACACGCGAACCGGGTGCTATTTATTATATCGACTTTGAAAGTCAGGAGACATACCTGGAATTGACTTATAGTCGCTTTAATACTGCCGCTAATGAGCGTGTAGAAGAGTCTTTCAACTTCAGACTCAACGGCTCTGCCGGAGGTTATCACACGGTCTCACGTGGCGAAATCCAGAACGTACGCCTATTAGGATTCAGTGGAGTTGAAGATGATAATATGTACGAGTTTATTCAGGCCGGGGCTTTGATTAAGACCTATCTGAATGTACCAGGCATTAATACCCTTCCACAAGCTGCAATCAACCGGGCAGTGCTTACCCTACAAGTAGAACCAGAGTTTCTTGGAGGAGGCAATCGCTATACTCCACCAGGAAACCTATTGGCTTACCGTGCTGGCTCTGATGGTAATGAACTTCGTGATGAGGAAGGGCGACCAACACTTTTTGGACGCTTTACTTATAACAGTACAGATGGAGTCTACCAGATGGACCTTGCAGGTCACGTCCAGCAAGTCGTGAGCAAGCGACGAGAGAATTATGGTTTTATCCTTATTCCAGAAGACTCGTCATATACCTTAAACCGTGCAATCTTTGCTGGCACCAGCCACCCAAGTCGCGCACCTAAGTTAAGGCTGACATATACGACATTGCCATAGTCACGAAGGCACTGCCTCTGCAATTGTAAATCTGCAATTTGCAATCGTCATTACGACAAGTGCAAGACATACAAAACCGCCAAATCGTCCTTGAGGATGGTTTGGCGGTTTTGGTATGTAAAAAACCTTGCACCCCTTTACCTTTTGTTTACGTTATTAAAATAGCCCCTTTCCATTATTTTAATCAAACAAAGAATACCCTTCACCCTGCATGTCCAAAATTACCCCGATATGGACCGCGATTCGATACTCCTTACCCTCGCGCTTACTTGTTATTCAGCTGCGTAAGTATAAACTGTTATTGTTGTTTTGGGGAGTTTTGCTAGGCATTATTTCGGGCAAAATTGGTGAAGGACTGGGTTTTCCATATTTATTTCTTGAGCCTGAGTATCTGGGCGAAGAAGGCTTCCTAAGCCTACTCATCATTGGCTGCACCCTGGGTGCTTTTATCTTTGCGTATATGGTGACCCTCTACATCAATGAGAGCTATCGCTTCCCATTCATTATTCGCCATCGTCATCCGTTTATTGTTTTTTCGATCAATAATCTGGTCTTACCACTGATCTTGCTCTCGGTGTACATGTACACTTTTGTTGCGTTTCACCTTGAAACTGAACAAACCCTAAGTCATGTAATCGTAGATAAGGTTTTGGGCCTTTTCTCAGGAATGGGGCTTACCTTTTTATTATTCTCTATTTACTTTTTTGCGATTGGGCGAAAAAGTTTTTTGCGGAAGCCAGGGGCAGTTCTTGAACGGGAGATAGAGCGTGCGCGTGGAGGAGAAGGAAAAAAGCTTTTGCTCAAAAAAGCCCGTCAAAGTTTTCGCCGGGTGCATCGGGTAGACAGCTATTTTACAAGCCCGTTTTCCATTGCAAAACCAGCCTTGGGGACTACCCCTTTTCGGAAGGTAATACATATTCTCAACCGCAATCATGGAAACTTACTACTACTCCAGCTAGGAGTATTTTTATTTATTCTGGTGCTAGCCTGGCTCGAGGCATCCCCGGCATTTAACTTCCCCGCGGGCGCCACCATCGTGCTGATGCTTACACTCATGATGACTGCGGCTGGGGCCATCACCTTCTGGTTTCGCAAGATAGGCGTCGTGGTGTTGCTTGCAGTAATTGCACTTATCGCCATATTTGATCGACTGCCACAAGTACACGAACAGCATCAGGCAGTAGGTCTAGACTATAGCCAATCACTTAGCCCCTATAATCAAACTCATGTTGATAGCCTGTCTCAAAGCTTTGCGCAGGCCGACAGCCTCGCTGGCATCGCCATGCTGGAAGCCTGGAAGGCTCGCTACATGGCAGAATTCGGCCATCGCCCCAAGGCCGTTTTCATCAGCACATCGGGAGGAGGCTTACGCTCTGCCTTTTGGACGACGCTCGTTCTCCAAGGCCTGGATAGCATGTCAGACCAACGTCTTACCGCAGGTATACGACTCTATACTGGTGCGTCGGGTGGCATGATAGGCGCAGCCTATTTTCGCGAACTCGCGATGCGCAGAAGTATACAGAGTCTCGACTTCGACTTAAGTGATGCGCACTATCAACGCAATATCAGTCGCGACCTCCTGAACAGAATTGCCTTTCGATTATTTACGGATGCCATCGTCCCCAACCGGCGCGTAGAACGAGATGGAATGTGGTACGATTATGAACGCGGCCTCGCTTTTGATCGCCAACTACAACTCAATCTTCCAGAGCTTGCAGGCAGAAAATTGGGACACTATGCCGCAGCCGAACAAGCCGGAATAATCGGCCCCATGGTGCTCACACCTGCGATTCTTAATCAGGGAGTGAAACTATACATATCATCTAATTCCATCGCCTATCTCGCTGAGCGACAAGCAATTACACCGCGATTCCCCAGCAAAGCACATGGCATCGAATTCCGCCGCATGTTCGCACAGCATCGACCTGACAGTCTTTCGATTGCAAGCGCATTGCGTATGAATGCAACATTTCCGCTAGTGCTTCCAGTGGTGGAGCTACCAAGTGAGCCTACCATGATGGTCATGGACGCAGGCGCCATCGACAATTATGGCGTACAGACAGCCGTGAGTTATTTGTTCAACTTCAGGTCTTGGTTTGCTGAAAATACCGACGGTGTGATCTTCATTCAAATCCGGGACAATAGTCGCCACGATCCGATTTTGGATTTGGGAGAAGGAGGCTTTCTCGCTCGTAGTCTTGCGCCTGTTGATGGCGGCTATGGCGCTATTATCGAGAGCAAAGACATGGGTAACGATCTCTTACTCGAGTCAATGAAAGAATGGTTTACCGGCCCCTTGGAAATCATCTCTTTTGAGTATCCACAAGAAACCAGCGATCGTCCCGCCACGATCAGTCTTCACCTTACTCAACGAGAAAAAAAGAGTATTCTTCGTAGTCTCTACACCACGCATAATGAACGAAGTTTTCAGACTATTCGGGAGTTGTACCATTGAGTCATTAGATCATTATTCATATATAACTGAAGGTGGCTGAGCCTTTCGGCAGGCTCAGAGAACGGCTGGACACCTTTGCTCAAGCAACTATTTACGCACGTCATAGCCCTAACAAGAGTACTAATGACCTATGATCTAATGTCCCAGTTATCTCAGAATCAAATCAATCACCGCTTATTATACTCCGCGACCTGCTTCATCAGCTCATCATTCTTATAAATTTGATTACCGACCACAACCGCGTCTACACCAGTGGTTTCCAATGCTTCGATATCAGCAAACGAGTTAATGCGCCCTGCGGCTACGAAGTTGCAAGTAGGAAAGCTCTCTTTGAGGCTTTTGTAAAAAGCAATGTCAGGAAGTGGGCTGGTTGTATCGGATGTAACATCAGTGAGTAAAAAGCGGGTAAAACCAAGCTCAATACAATTCAGGATAAAGTGATTGATGCTAATGCTCGTCTCATCTTTCCAACCATGGAAGTACATTTTACCATCCTTGATATCAATAGCGATTGAAACACGCTCATTTTTGACATGGTCAGCCGCAGCGATTTCTTTCAGAAGGTTTGTTTTTTCATGCGCTGCTGAGCCGATGATAAAATAATCCACCCCGGCATATTGAAGTGATTTAAGGTAATCTAGGTTGTTGATGCCACCGCCGACGTGCAATGTTGCAATGGCTGTATTGGCAAGCGACCCGATAATACCAGAGTTTGTGCTTTGGCCGAGGGACGCGTCCACATCGACTAAGCCCATATGCCCAATATCGAGTTTATCAAGCTTCGCAATGATATCATAAGGGTCGTCAGCAAGGAACTCGATATCAGTAAAATTGCCGGCCTTGTAAATAGCGGCTTTTCCTTCTTTAATGAATAGTGCAGGGACAATACGCATGATGCAAAGATATTTTTTTGAATGCGATTCGATTTAGGCAAATTTGAGGACTATTTCAACCCAATTTGTTGATCAAATCAGCTTAGGACCGTCTAACGGGTTGATATGCATACTCAATCTACATCTCTTTTGGGAAAAAATACTATGAATTGGCTGATGCCACCTGAGGCAGGAGCGCAAGCGCAAGCGCTTGCCGACAGCCTACGCACAAGCCACTCTTTCCCGCTTGCCCTTGCGGATATCCTTGTGCGAAGAGGATTTTCCGATTTTGAACAAACCCGCACTTTTTTCTCACCAAAAAAAGAACAGCTCCTCGACCCCATGCTCCTCAAAGACATGGATAAGGCTGTCAAGCGCTTAACGTTAGCAAAAGAAAAAGGCGAAAAAATCCTGGTCTACGGTGATTATGACGTAGATGGAACAACAGCCGTTACCTTGATGACGCTTTTTCTGGAGTCGTTTGGAGTAGATATCGCCTATTACATTCCTGATCGCTATACAGAGGGCTACGGGCTTTCGTATAAAGGTGTCGAATATGCCGCTGAGCAGCAAGCAACGATTCTGCTCTGTCTTGATTGCGGTATCAAAGCACATACTCAGGTCCGTCACGCCAACCAGAAAGGCATCGATGTGATCATCTGTGATCACCATAAACCGGGAGAAACCATGCCGGAGGCCCTGGCCATTCTTGATCCACAGCGACCAGACTGCGAGTATCCCGAACAGGTATTGACTGGTTGTGGCGTCGGATTCAAATTATGTCAGGCCTTGCATGAAGTTTGGAAAGAAGAAGGAAATGCAATTCCTGACCCTTTCGATGCGTATGCCGATCTTATCACCCTGAGCATCGCCTCGGATATTGTGCCTATTACAGGAGAAAATAGATTGATTGCGTTTTTTGGTTTGCAAAAAGTGAGGAACAATCCCTTGCCGGGTATCCGTGCAATCATGGACCTCGCGCAGGGCGAACGAAGCTGGAGCATCTCCGATCTTGTCTTTTTTGTAGGGCCGCATGTCAATGCCGCCGGGCGCTTACATCATGCGATGGCTGCGGTGGACGTGATGCGAGGGAAGGATAAAAATTTGACGAAAATGGTGGAAGCTTTGGGAAAGGCCAACACCGACCGCAAGGAAATCGACAAACGCATTACCAACGAGGCCCTTGACCTCATAGGCCAGGACACCGATTTTGACCAACGCAACACCACCGTCCTGTATCAGGAAGACTGGCACAAAGGCGTAATAGGAATCGTCGCTTCACGCCTGATCGAAAACCATTATCGTCCCACAGTTTTATTTACAAAAAGCGAAAACAAGCTCGTCGGCTCTGCCCGCTCGGTCTCTAAATTCAATTTATACGATGCGCTGGAAGCTTGCGAAGAGCATGTTCTCCAATTTGGAGGTCATGCCTATGCTGCAGGAATCAGCCTTGAAGAAGCCAAGTTTCCTGACTTTGCAGCCGCATTTGAGCGCGAAGTGAAAAAACGCATTCAGCCAGAACACTTGGTACCAAGCTTGCATATCGATGGTGTCCTGCAATTTGGCGATATTGATGCACGCTTTATTCGACTCATCGAACGGATGGAACCTTTTGGGCCGGGCAACCGCCGACCCGTTTTTATCGCTAGCGATGTGGAAGTTATAGACATGCGTCGCCTCAAGGAATCGCATGTGCGGCTGACACTTCGACAAGGCGGGCAGGTTTTTTCTGCAATTGGCTTTAACTTGTACCGCCGTTGGGAAGAAGTGAACGCACTGCGAATTGATATTGCCTTCCAACCCGTTTTTAATATTTGGAAAGAAAACGTTTCCATCAACTTACAATTGAAAGACATACGCCCCGCCTTATGATGAAGAAATATTTGTGGCTTGTACTAAGCCTTATCCTGGTCAGTCCTGCTTTCAGTCAGTTTCTAAACTGGCAATATGAAGATATCGTAACCGACCGAAGGGAATTGGGAACTTCTCCGTCCTCAGCGCTGGATGCCAGTGGGAACCTTCACGTTTGCTTTTGGAATTCGGAAGAAAACCGATTGTACTACGGCATACGTGATCGCGCCACAGGGTCATGGAATACCGAAATGGTCGAAGACTCTGCCGGAGGCTTGCAATCTGCAATCATACTTGATGCCGGCAACAATGTACACGTGGCCTTTCTTGCGGAACGAAATGGGCGTTCCTATTTGCGCTACGCACGACGTTCCGCTGGAGTCTGGGCTATCATTGAAAACCCTAGCCCGCGACAGGCACTCGGAGACTATGGAGTTGACCTTTCAGTCGAAAGCAACATCCAACATAGCGTGGATATTCAGCTAGCTCCTGACGGCGAACCAGTGGTTTCTTATTTTGACGGAAGTTTTACAGGCTTCAACGTCTGCGAAATACCAAATCCTGGCAGTTCTTCAAATCCATATTACTATCCTAAGTTGCCCATTGGTTATGACTTTGATGCCAATGTTGCACGTCGTTCACGTGCCGGAACCTGGCAAGTGAACAACCTCGACTACCGGATGAAAAATCCTGCTGACATCACAGACTGTGCGCCGTTATCAGCAGCTGATGATCGCTTTGGAGAGTTTGGGACATTGCTTTCGTACCAAAGCAGATCAAGACTACTACTGGTTACAAATTCCTTTTACAACGGAGAACTTATTGTCTTTTCTGCCGAAACTGATAGTATTCAGCGTTGGGAATCGACGATACTCGATACTGCACTTAGCCATATTTCACCTCTTCGTAAAACTCCTGAAGACGTCTTTGGATATATCGATGCAAGTATCACCGACGACACCATGCTGCATGTAATTTATAATTTCACACAAGCATATGGAAAGAGGCTTACTACAACGAGTGGCCGGGGAAATATTCGCCAGCTTTTTTATCTAAAGGTTCCCATCGCAAGCCTGGGTGACCCGAGCCTTCCAGGAATAGAACGCTATACTTTTACACTTCCTCCTCGTGATGACCACTTCAGAGCATACACCGGTTTTACTGTACTCGACGGAAACAATGCTTTCTCAGCTTATTATGATGCGACAAGCAAAACTGCCATTGTCGCTAGCACAAGCGATGGAGGAACAAACTGGGCACCAGACACCGTCATGCGGAACTTGTCAACCGGTGTCGACCTGAGCATCAATGCATATACCGATAGTGTATACTTATTGGCCTATGATGCCGAAGCACAAAAGCTACTTTTTGCAGCACGAGCGACAGGCGGAAATCAATGGCATCGCGAGACGCTCACTGTCACTGAACGTCGAGGTCGCTTTCTAGCGACAGCTATTTCACCAAACGAAACTCGCTATATCGCAACTCCTGAACCATGCGCCAATCTGCTGCAGGTTGCAGTAGGAAGCAACGGAACCTGGCAGATGGAAGAGGCAACTCCAGAGGGCGAGTTCGCTTCGGAAGTCTCCATGATGGCACTTGGCGGTGACACCGCTATAGCAGCATTCATCGATCCGGAATCTGGCTATCTTCGAATTGCCATGCGCACAGCCGCAGGCTGGAGCACTGATGATATCACCACGACTGGTCGCGCGGGCACACCCTCGATCGTGAGTAATGGAGATTCAGTTTGGGTTGCCTATAATGATCTACTCGCGGGCAGTTTACGCCTTGTCTCTGCCAAAGTCGGCAGTAATAATTGGACAGATGTATTGGTCGATCTCGACACGACAAGAACAGGCGTCAATCCTGTTATGAAAGTAGGAGCTGGCTCCAGAATACATATTGCTTATCGCGACCAAACGCGTGAAGTAGTACGCTATGCGCTCCGCGATGCCTCTGGACTTTGGACCAAAGTCGATGTCACAGCTGACACGATATCTCAAACGATTGTAGCACTTGACCTGGAGCTTGATCCAGGGACGGGAACTCCACATATTGTATATCTAGATGCAATCAATACCAGTGGTTATTTTCTGAGCCCCAACGGTGCTACATGGCAAATAGAAACAGTTGTGCAAACACTAGGCAGCGAACTCAGTGGCCCTTTTGATTTGGAAATCGCTGAAAGCGGCACTCCCTTTTTGCTCGTAGGTTATAATGCCGGAGCTTTAGATATGCGTTTGTATAGAAAAAGTGCCGGACAATGGTCGGTTGTCTCACTCACGGGAAACAGCGGTCAGATTGCTGGCCGTTTTGGTCTCCATAGTGTAAACCGTGACTTATACATTTTGGGGAGAAAAAACCAGGAAGGGAATCGTGGATTGGCTATGATGTATGCCTTGGGAGGCGCTGCTGTTTCAATTGATAAGGAAACGATTTCACAAAAACTGCTCATTTTCCCAAACCCTGCTCAAACGACGCTTAACCTACGATGGGAAGGCATTCAGGCCACCTCAGCAAAATTGTTTAGCCTTGAAGGAAAATGTGTAATTCAACAATCGCTGGAAGGTGCTTCGCCTGAAAGTAGCCTCAGCCTTGACGGCCTTGGAAGCGGTTTGTACCTGCTCCGTGTACTCACGAATGAAGGTTGGATATCGCGTAAAGTGGTTGTTGAGTAAGAGGCTGCTGGCTACTAGCTTTTAGCTTTTGGCCGGAAGTTCAGATTACTTTAACCCCTAAGTGCCAAAAGCGAATCTATGCTAAAGCGACTTGACTCCATCAATGAACATGTCGGCAGGCTCAGTGCCTGGCTGGCAACGGTGCTTGTCATCATCGTCGTAGCGAATGTTATGCTTCGATATTGCTTCAACAGTGGTCAAATATGGCTGTCAGAGTTGAGCTGGCACGTGTACGCCGCGATGTTTTTATTGGGTGGAGCCTATGCACTCAAGCATAATCGTCATGTTCGCGTCGATGTATTCTACAGCCGCTGGTCTTCAACGACCAAAGGCATTGTTGACCTCATCGGCTACATCTTTTTTCTGATTCCGTTTTGCCTCATGGGGATGATTACAGCATGGCCTTATGCGATGCGGTCGCTCACTCGAAATGAGCATTCCAATGAGGCGAGCGGACTTCCTGCACGCTACATCATCAAGTTTGTGATTGTAGTGGCTTTCGCATTATTGCTGATCCAGGCAGTCGTGGAAGTGCTCCGGATTATTCAGAAAAGATTAAATACCAAAAGCATATAAGACCATATGGAAGCACTTCTTCTTTTCTTATTGGTCTTCATACTCATATTGGCGGGCTTCCCTGTAGCCTTTACACTCGGAGGCGTAGCGCTGTTAGCAGGCTTTGCCCTTGTCGATGATCCAAGCTTTTTTGAGCTGTTCCCTTTGCGCGTATTCGGCATCATGGACAATGAGATCCTGATTGCCGTTCCGCTCTTTATTTATATGGGAATGATGTTGGAAAAATCCGGCTTAGCAGAACGAATGCTGGAGACGATGGCCTTGCTTTTCGGGCGCTTTCCAGGAGGACTTGCATTGAGTGTTGTGGTCGTAGGTGCGCTCTTGGCTGCGAGTACCGGCATCGTCGGTGCTACGGTCGTTACCATGGGGCTTATCAGCCTGCCGACCATGCTCAAGCGCGGCTACAAACCCGAGCTCGCCACAGGCGTGATCGCCTCATCAGGTACACTTGGCCAGATTATTCCTCCCTCGATCGTGCTGGTGCTACTGAGCAGCCAGCTGAGTAATGCTGCCTCGGGCAAAGGAGCTACCGTCGGCGAGCTTTTTCAGGCGGCCCTGCTTCCGAGTGGACTGCTGGTTGGGATGTACTTACTGTACATCATCGGGCATGCCTTGCTGAAACCTGGCTCCGCTCCTGCGATGCCCGCCGAGGAAGTCGCCGAGTTCCGTCAAAAAGGAATGCTCATGCGCATCATCAAGGCATTTTTATTGCCGATGCTGCTGATTGTTGCGGTGTTGGGATCCATCTTCATGGGGATCGCATCACCTACTGAGGCCGCGGCGATTGGCGCGTTTGGAGCGATATTATTGACGATGCTGGAAGGCAAATTTAGCTGGCAAGTCTTACGCGACGTGAGTCAGGAAACCACACATCTCACGGCGATGGTCTTCTTTATTTTGGTAGGGGCAAATGCATTTTCACTTGTCTTTCGCGAGCTGGAAGGAGACCTCTATCTGGTAAACCTCATTCAAGAGGCACAGCTTTCGCCAATGGTATTCCTGATGATGGTGATGGCTGTCGTATTCGTCGCTGGCTTCTTTATAGATTTCATCGAAATCATCTTCATCATTGTGCCAGTGGCAGCGCCGATATTTGTCGCGCTGGATGTAGACCTCGTCTGGGTTGGAATTCTTTTTGCCCTCAATCTTCAAACCAGCTTCCTTTCTCCTCCATTTGGCTTTTCGCTGTTTTATCTAAAAGGTGTCGCTCCTCCAAGTATTACCACCGGCCACCTCTATCGTGGTATTATCCCATTTGTGATTATTCAGCTTATTGTACTGAGTATATGTCTTGCTTTCCCTGATTTGATTGTGAGGTAAAAAAACAACTCAAGGCGCTACAAGCCGAAAACCTCTTTCGGGTGCGTCTTTACATATTGCTGAATAATGCGTCGCACGCCGGGCTGCTCTGGGTAGGATTGGATATGATCCAACATCGAGGCGCGGTCTTTATAATTGACGAGGTCGCGATCGATATAGCCGAAACCAACATACTGGTTATTCACTACAGCGACGAGTGAGTGCTCTTCTTCATTGCGCCCTTTTCCTACGACAACAAAACTCGCCTCACCGAAAAGCAGGCCAGTAAGCGCATCTTCTACGCGGCGATTATAGCTTTCGATTTCCTCATTTACGCCCTGGCACAACTGCAACTGCTCGTACAGACAGGCGCTACTGCCACGGCAGGTGACGAGGCCACAGCGATGCAGGCAAAGGCCGAATTCTTCGGCCTTGCGGCGCAGCGCGCCTTCGGCTACCCCTTGCTCAGGAAAGGCAGCAATCGGCTCATCCTCAACGAGTTCCAGCTTCTGAATCTTGAGGCGTATAAAGCCATTTGTATCCGTATGTGAAAAAACGCCCACCTTAAAATAACGCTTCAGCTGCGCCCGATTGAAGGTCGGCTGATATTTTTTGATTTCGGAATTTTCGTGTAAAAGCGCGATCAATTCGCTGCCCGTTTCCACGGTGTCGATATCGGCGATGCGCTCCATCATCTGGAGGCCGCGCTTTGTCTTATGCGCAGCGGAGAAGTGTGACAAAACGCGCTTGCGGATTTGCGTACTCTTGCCCACATACAGCGGCTTACCGTCTTCGTCAAGAAAATAATATACCCCAGGCGTATCGGGAAGTTCGTCGACTTTTAGAGGATCGAGTTTACGCGGAAGCTTGGAGGTCGCGATCTCAGATTGCAGCCTTAGCGGGGCGTCTTCCGTCTTTCCGGCAAGCAGTTTTTGAAAAAGCTGAACGGTAACTTCTACATCGCTCCAGGCCCGGTGGGCGGCAGTATGCGTGAGGCCAAAATGCTTGCACAGATTACCCAAGCTATAAGACTTCAGGCCTGGAAATATCTTGCGGGTGAGCCGTACGGTACAAAGTTGCTTTCGCGTAAAGGTATAACCCAAACGACGAAACTCGTGGGCGACAAAGCCAAAGTCAAAACGGACATTGTGCGCCACAAAAACTGCCCCTTCGGTGATCTCTACGATGCGCTTCGCCACCTCAAAGAAGCGAGGTGCGCTTTTGACCATATCATTATCAATCCCCGTAAGCCGCGTAATCTCGTACGGAATCGCCCGCTCAGGATTGACCAGCGAAGTAAACTCATCGACAATTTCGCCATCCTCCACCAACGCAATGGCGATCTCAGTAATGCGGTCCCTACCGGGCCGTCCGCCCGTAGTTTCCACATCGATGATTGCGTAGCGTTCTGTTGTGGCTTTCATCTCCTACTTCATTCCCAAGGCGTGCATCAAAAAGCGCATTTGGTATTCAAGGTCTGTAATCTGCTGGTCGGTTGACTTGCCGGAGCCGTGGCCGCTATCGTAATCCATATAGAGCATAAAAGGATTTTCCTGCCCAGGATTATTCTGGATAGCAGCGACAAATTTCTTTGCATGCAAAGGATCTACACGCGTGTCGTTTTCGCCTGCAATCACCATCGTCATAGGGTGATCCAAGCCTGCTCGGATATTGTGATAAGGAGAATACTGCAGGATATTGCGGAAGTCGTCTGCGTTCTCCGGGTCGCCGTACTCAGGTATCCAATAGCGGGCTATGAGGAACTTGTGATAGCGAATCATATCGAGGAGCGGCACCGCGCAGACAACCGCCTTGAACAAGTCTGGTCGCTGGGTGATCATCGCGCCTGTAAGCAGGCCTCCGTTTGAGCCACCTTTTGCTGCCAGCTTTTCGGTATTGGTGTAGCCTTGCGCGATCAGGTATTCGCCTGCGGCGATAAAGTCGTCAAAGCAGTTTTGCTTATTCTCGAGCATGCCGTCTTCGTGCCAGCTTTCACCAAACTCATCGCCGCCTCTGATTCCTGCAATCGCGTATACGCCTCCACGATTTACAAACGACGCCATCGAGCCGATATAGCCCGGCGACATGCCGATATTGAAACCGCCATAACCATAGAGCAAAGTAGGGTTGGAGCCATCCAGTTTGAGCCCTTTTTTATGCATGATAAAAAGCGGAACTCTGGCACCGTCCTTCGACTTATAGAAAGTAATTTGAGACTCGATATCTTCTGTGTTGAGGGGGTTGTCTTGTTGGTAAAAAAGCTCCCACTCAAAGGTCTCAGGATTGACCTTATAAATTTTGCCCGGTGAGGTAAACGTCGAAAGACTCACGTACAAGGTATTGCTTTCTCTGTG
>JBGCFB010000276.1:0-23062 GCA_045106685.1 Bacteroidia bacterium
GACAAGGTTTGCTTGCGCCTCTGTGCCCAGACTAACCATATCACTTTCGCATGGGCCGAAGGCGATATCGGGGCCGGCTTGGGCGGTGGGAAGTTCCAGCGGCCCAAGGTCGAAATTCGGAATATTTGGCAGATGGATATGCGTAAACCCCGGAGCAAGGCTCAGATCGTCCAGCCGAAAATCGCAGGCAATGCCTGCTGAGTCGGGCTGGTGGATGACGGAGAGGTATTCGTTGTAGGGATGGCGGAGTTGAGGAGTAAGATAGTCATGACCTAATGCCACATAAATTTTCCCGTCTGGGCCCAACTTGGCATTCATTAAGCTATGCTCCCGGTCATCAGTATTCTCCCACACCTCAAAAAATGTTTTTTGAACTAAGTCGAATTGAATTAATTTGGAAATCCCTGTTTGAAATCGATCATCCGTCTTTCCATTACAGCTATACAATTTACTTTCATCGGATGATAGTGCAAGACTATAACTCAACAATGCTCCAGACTTATTTGCAGGCGTTGCCCAGTCTTTACGGAATGACACCTTCCCTGTGCAACGGTCTAACAAATATTCAGAAACTGCGCTGGTCACATTCGTTTGTCCAAAACGACCAAACATAGAAGATAAAAAGAAACCACTCCCATCCTTTTTGAAAAGAACATTCCCCCTATTCTCATTTACAAAATGATTGGTCTCATTGATAATTGGCCCTTCAATACCTTGACTCGTAACCTTATACGTAAAAATAGAATCAGAATGATTCAAAGGGATTATAAGCCACCAGTCTTCACCATTTGCATGCTGGACAGAGCCATTTGGAGAAGCAAAGTAAGGCTGCCATCTTCCAGGGGCGTATATAGAGTCCTCCAGGCTATATGGCTTTATAACTCGGCCTGTGTCCTGAACATCAATAACAACAGAGTTTAGACAATCATGCCCTTGTTGTGCACCAGGGAAGAAACATGGCTTTGTAGTGAATACATAATACTGCCCTTCGTGTCTCGGTCTCTCAGTAACTACTATAAGATCATCCCAGTTGGAGGAAGTGAAAGGTGCTCCAACTAACTCCTTTCCTAAAGCAGT
This sequence comes from Bacteroidia bacterium, assembly GCA_045106685.1. Classification (GTDB taxonomy): domain Bacteria; phylum Bacteroidota; class Bacteroidia; order J057; family J057; genus JAUIGE01. The sequence continues at coordinate 1,078 of JBGCFB010000276.1, forward strand.
ATATATTCCAACATCTGTTACGTAAAACAAAAGAGCCCCAGAACTGTCTGAGATGCTCATGCCTGGGACATAAAACCTAGTATTCAAATTTTGGGATACAGTGGGTGGGGAGGTGTTAAAGTTTAAATTTAACGAGTCCCCAATACACCAATTATTATTGTATTGTCCTTTGAGTATTCCAGCAAAAAGCAGCAAAAAGCATATACAGCAAAAAGATAAACTTTTTGCTGTATATGCTAATACCAATCTAATCCTTAATGAATGATTATACGTTCTCCACTGTGCCATGCTCCATTTATTTTCCAAACTCCAAAGTATATCCCTGAACTGAGGTATTCAATCGAAAAAGCCTGCCCACTTGCATTAGCGTCAAGGGTAAGGTCGCGGACTACTTTGCCTGCGGTGTTCCAGAGTTGGAAGTGAATATCAACCCCAGTCTCCACCTCATAGCGAACTGCCAAAAGCTTATCCGCAGGATTAGGATATATCGTCAACTGGTAATCAATCTCCGCTTCGCCTGGGGCTTGCGGCCTGGAACTGGCATCCTCAAAGGCAAGTCGTTCTGCAGGTTCGTTACAAATATAGTCATACATGTAGATGGGATCACCCTCGTTATAGTGTTCAGCTTGCCATAGCATCAACATATCTTTTGCCCTTCCAACCGATGGGCCGCCATTGCGTGGACAAAGGTTTGCGATGGCTTCCAGTTCGGCAATTTCTGATTGAGTCAACGATATATCACTTCTGAAATGCTGAACAATCCAAATACGGTTTACTTGCTGCTCGATTTGTTCCCAATAATGCCCTAGGCTAGGACGGATTTCGGACTGCGGAGTTGGAAAGTGTGTAATCCGGCCTATAGCAGCAGGCCAACATAGGCCGAGGTTCAAACAGCTAACAGCAAGGCTTTTTTGCTTATCGCAACACCATCACAGTACCCGTAACAACTTCCCCATCCGGCAGTGTAAGCACTGCGGCGTAAACGCCTTCAGGCAAGCCGTCTGCGCGGAAATTTTGCTGGTAAGTCGCTGATTGCCAGGCGATTTTGCCCCATCGATGCCAGATAGTGAGACTGGAGCCTGGAGGGAGATTAGTAATATAAAACGCCTCGTTGATGCCGTCGCCATTGGGTGAGATTGCGTTGGGGAGGATGATGTCGGTGCAGGTGGTGAGGCTGACAATGACGCTGTCCTGACTGGTGCATATACTGTCGCGACTGACGGTCAGCACATAGCGGCCGGGAAGTGAAACTTCAGGTCGGGCGAGGCTCGCATCGGAGAGGCCGGCCTCGGGCTGCCAGCGGTAGTACAAACCTTGAATTTCTTCACTGCCCAGCAGATCACTGAAAGGCTGATTGTCGCAGAGTGCGATATCAGAACCAGCATCAGCGAAAGGTATAGTAGGCAAAACCTCCACGCTATCATAACTCAGACAAAAGCTGTCTTCGACGACTTCGAGTAGATAACGGCCTGCCACTTGAGGTTGAGGCTGAGCGACGTGCGGATCAGAAACCTGATCAACAGGCGACCAGCGATATACATATTCGGCTGTTTGTTCTGTACCAATAACATCCTCAAAAGGAAGGTTATCGCAAAGCCTGATATCAGGCCCGGCATCGGCGCGCTGTACTGGGTCACGAAAGTTCACCTCCACCGTATCACGCCCCACAGGCCGACAAAGATCGCCTAAGTCACTGACAGTCAGCACATACATACCTGGCACAAAAGGCCTCGCCCAAGGCTGCGCCACATCTGCCGCCGAAAGGCCCAGCCCTTCCCAGCGGTAGCCAAAGCCCGGCACTGCCGCTTTCCCCAAAAACAAACCCGCTGCCTCGCATATGCTCGTATCGGGTCCGGCATCCACGGCCGGAGGGCCGCGCTCAGGCAGGCGCGTGATGATGACGGTGTCTTGGTTTGTATTGCGGCAGGAGCGACTCGTATCGACCACAGTAACGATATACTGACGTGATTCGCCGGGAGAGAAGCTGTTTATATCTACGGCTGGTTGAGCTGCGTTGGGATCAGAAAGTCCCGTAGCAGGCTGCCAGTCGTAGAGTATATCCGGCTGACTGGCTGTACCTAAAATCGTGCTTCCTCGACAACCGAGCGCGGTGTCGCGTCCGGCGGACGCTGAAGGGAATGGTAAAGGACCGAGGTTGAAGTTGGGGAGTTTGGGGAGATGGGCTGAATATAGTCCTTTGGTAAATTCGATGCTATGAGGAAAGAAGCTGCATGCCAAACCTGTAGAGTCAGGACGTTGGATAGTTGCCAAAGTAGTGGGTTCGCCATTTACATTCGGCTCCGATATATAAATCACACCATTGGGACCGAGGCTATGCTGGCCTAAAAATGTAGTTGAATGTCTTGACTGTGGGTAGCGTGCTATGCGTGTCTTTGTATTATTATTTGAAAGATCTAATTGCCACAATTCTGTAGTATCTGCGTTACTAGTATATGAATAATACGCTTTCGTTCCATCGGGTGAAATCGAATTTCCATATACCCGATGAATTTCAGTGCTGGGCGTGCTAAAATTCTTAAAGTCATACAACTCGCCAGTGCAACGGTCTATTTTCAACAGGTGAATATTACCCGTCATTGAAGCAAGCAGAAGCTTTTCTCCATCTTTTGAAATCGTCATCTGTCCGGCTAATGACAATGTAATCGGTGGTTCCAATCTATTTCCAACAAACTGTCTGAAAGGTCCATGAATTCCACGATCATCTACCAAGAATCGAATAAATTCATTGGCACTATCTCGCCGACAATAGACCCACCAGTCTCTGCCATTTCCATGTTTAACAGCATCTATTTTTTCCGATAAATAAAAATATCCTCTAGCATTAAGTTCATAGCATAGGAGAGGTATGTTCTTAGCAACCACCTTTCGCATACCCATATCAACATGGGAATAACGCAAGCAAGAGGAGACACCCGTGCTACAAGAAAGGGAGAAAATGGAAGGAGTTAGCACATAATATTTGTCCGCACCTCCTGGGTCATTAATAATAACCATTCCATCAGTTGAGGAATTATATACTTTAAGCGAGTCCCCTCCAGGGATAAGTACTCCGTTTTTATCCATGATTCTGGAATAACAGTATAAGTCATCGGCCCCAATATAGAATAAAAGGTTTCCAAGGCTATCAGATACGTTAGCACCATTCTCCCCGAATGTTACACCATTAGATTTATATTCTGGAATAATTCCTTTGCTCTGAGGGTGCAAGAATCGCATCCTGACTGAATCTCCGATAACCCAATTATTATCATACAAACCTTCTTTTACCTGGGCGTGCATCTGCATTACTGAGATTATCAAAATCATACAGCAAAAGGCCTTCCTGAGCATCTCAGGAAAGCCTTTTGAAAAATATATTAATTTGATATTCATCGAACGATCAGTTGTCTTTGCCCTTTGAGGAGTTTACCGTGAAGGCGCCAAGTAGCATAGTATAGGCCAGGAGGGAGAGCTTCGATTGACATGCTTATGCCTTGAACTTCGGGTGATAGTTTTTGATCAATAACGATTCTACCCGAAATATCCATCAATGCAAAATACAAGTTTGTTTCCCCTTGTGCATCATATTGAATGAGCAGTCGATCATTGGCAGGGTTAGGACTTAATGAAAGTCCCCAATCTTTTTCTTCTGTTTGTAGCCAGTCTGGCAAATTAGGATCGGATATTTCCTGAAAACGGTAGGCCTGCCCTTGCTCACATTTCTCTGGAAATATATATTCCGGAGTTCCTAAAGGCGCCTGAAGGCGTTGCCAGGTTTGGAGCATTGTGCGCGCCCTTCCTTGAGAAGGGCCTGCATCATAAGGACACATTTGGGCAATCGGCTCCAGCACAGCACGCACACCAATAGAATCAAGGCTATAGAACCCAAGCATGGTTCCAAGATAAATATCATTGATGGATTGCTCATACATTTCATAGGGAATTGTACTAGAGAGTGTGCTATTTTGATACCAGGCTGCATGCACATTACCTACAAGTACTTGGTCGGCTACATCTACCAATCCTCCTGAAGGTGAATTGCTCCAACTATTGTAAAAGCTTGCCAAGCCAGGATCAAGCGCCAACAATTGATCAAGTAAAGTATCTGCCCTCATGGTTTCAAACAAATACCTTCTATATACATATAGCAAGTTATCATCAGTACATATGTCTCCATTGATGATCGCAAACACATCTGTAGAAATACTATCAAGCTCCCAGGACGCAGGAAAGACAGGCATAGTGGACTCTGGAAGGTTTTCAATATCAGGGCAATTTAGCATCGTAAATGGCGAGTTGGAGGTTATATTAACATTTCCATTTATTTGACTAGGGTTTGTATTAATTAAAGGTGGGTTTCCTATATATAGATTAATAACATTATTTGGAATAATGTTATTAATCTCCCATTGCTGAACATTAAACCAAGTGTTCCCATGTATTATCCCATTAGGGTTTCCTTGATGTCCGATTAAGGAATTCTGCTGAATTACCCATCCGTCAACGGAATTATTGCTTTGATTTTGTACTAATAAGGCGTTTCGCTGGCGTGTCCCTCCCCAGAAAGTGGTTACTGCCGCATTATTTTGATCAAAAACATAGGCCTGGCCAGCGTCATCGACGATGTTACAATGCAGCCGAAGGTCTCTGTTATTTCGCATAAATACACCCTGCTGAGTCGGATTTTGCACATTATTGGTTACCTCATTATAAGAAACATTGGTATTATTAAAATTGCTTTCTAAAACAATTCCTCTACTATTTTGGATTTGTTGAGTCTCTATTGTGTTGCGGTTAGCTTCCAGCCTTCTCATGCGGGCAAGGTACATGCCATTCTGAGCTCTTTTTACCGTATTTTGGCTAAACACCTTCTGCATAACAGGGTTTCCTATTGGTCGAGGGTTAGGTGGAGGAGTAGGGCCATTATCATAGGCCAGAATTCCATACCAGTACCCTTTGGGCGTACTAAGGGAATTGACCTTGTTATTTGTAACATGAATCTGAGTTTCTCTCACACCTTGCAGGTGGATACCATCAGCTCCAGCATTTTCAATCGTATTGTCAATAATGGAAACCGTCTGAGGGTTTATCGACGGGTTACTTCTAACACGAATGCCTCCTCCCCATGATGGAGTAATGTTATCATGGATAAAATTCTGACCCATGATTTGAACATTATAAGCTGCTTCTATCCAAACGGCAAACTGTCCGCTAAAAGGCAGTCCCCATTCAAAAAACTCACAATTGGAAATCAGTATATCATTATTTACTGGGCTTGGAGAATTTGCTCCATTAGCTCTAACACAATTGAAATAGACATGAGAAATGACAGTATTTCTTATTTCAGCTGAAGATTGATTCAACACAATACCGTAGTATGAAGTATTTATTTGGTTGGAGGTTCCTTGATTACCAATATTCAAATTCTCAACCTGATTTACTTCTATTGCATTGCTGGTCCTTCTACCAGCAAGGGGCTTTTTCAGAGATGAATTACATAGAAATTGTGACCCGGTAATGCTTGCAGGATGTGGATTCGCATAAGGCCAAAAAACCATATGCTTTTCATTCATATCCATAATTGCTTGATCCAATATCGTAGCACCTCCTTGTTTACTTGTAATACCTACATAGGCATCTGAAATAATGCTATTTCCATCTACAAATAACTTTCCAGCCCCATCAACAGTAATTCCATTCCACATATGGTTACAGGCTAATAACTCTGTACCTTGAGTAAGGTGCAAGACTGCCGGACTGTTAGGAACCAGAATAGAAATATTAGGATCAATAAACATGGTAACTCCCTGCCAGATAACCATATTCTGATCGATTTCAAGGTCGCCGACCAGAGCAACTACCTCCCCTGGTTGAATAGGTGGATTAATGCTACTGCTGAGTGTCGTTGTTCCTGGGGTTCCTATATCACGCGTAACCCCACGTGGGTCTACCGAAACACAATTAGTCGGTAAAGGGCACGGAAGGGCTTGCAACTCTGCGCAAAAACTAACCGGGTCACAATGATTTTCACCAAAGCCATAAAACGCATTATAAGTCAATGTGGTACATACTGGACTAGCAGTTGATGCAGCAGGAAGGTTGAAAAAGCTGCTTTTAAGATTAGTACCAGCAGTTCCAACGATACTAAAGCTTGCAGAGGACATAAATTGAAACTGGGTTGGATGCACCTCTTCAATGAATAGACCGTTCAGGGTGGCATTGCTTCTGCTACAAACTTCAAATGATACAGTTACAACCTGCCCTGGAATTGGGCTTGCCGGGATCATCGTTCTTGTGAATGTAACAAAGGGGTCTATTTCAACGATGGACTCTGCTTGAGAACCAGCAACCTGGCATCCGCCTTTTGGGAAATCAAGACGAAAGCCATAGCTCCCAGCGCTTACAACAGGAGTAGCACTAACAGTGATATTGATTGTTAGCTGATTTCCAACGAATTGACTGAAAGGGACATTTGCTATTAGGCTACCATTTACTGGCCCATTCATGATGCCAGGACTAACTACTGTAAACCCAGCAGGGACAGGTATTTCTACGTCGAGTCCATTTGCAGGAAAACCTCCTCCCAAATAATCAATTTGATAACTGAGGTTAATATTTTGATTGGGGCAAGTCGATGTTACAGGTGGTGTCGCAGTTATTAGGAATGGGTAATTATTGGCGGGCTGTACAGATATATCATCAATCAAAATATAAGGTGTAGCACTACCATTATTAAATATTATTGGATCAGGGTGCACAATTAGATGTTTTATTCCAGAAACAGAAGACGTCGCTGTATATAAGAATGAATGCTGTTGCCATTCAAGAGCAGTACCTGATGAATTTAATGTTGCAGGAAATGCATTACGAGCTAATTCCCTGGGTTGGTAAGCACCTCCGCCAGCACATGGGGTTGCTACAGGAGACATTCCTATAAATGGGTATGGGGAGATAGGCTGGTAATCTACTGTAGATATACGCGATGTCTGGCATGGTTCAGATTCACTAAAAACAAAGTTCATATTACCATTACAGCCATTGTATGTACGATAACTAATGATATAATCTTCCCCTGAGACTAATGGCTTACATAACTCGAAATTCAAAGGTCTAATTCCGTTTTCCGTAGCAAAAAGTCCTACAAACTGGCCAGAATTAACTCCAGGGTTGCAGGGAGCGTTTGTTGGGCAGGGAACAAGGGGCACGCCTGTTGTTTGAGGATTATTGCAGAACATTGTTGTATTTGCACCTCCAGCTAATGGGCTTCCATAATTACCAAAAAAACTCGGGTATAATTCTGGACCAACAAATGGAAAGTATGGGCCAGAAGATGGAAAAGCTCCTAATCTATTTTCGATAAATGCCCTGTTATGTGGAACGGAAAAGAAATTAGTTATATGCTCAAGATCTCCTCCACAAACAATATTCTGAACACTACAATCAACACAAGGCGCACATGATGGCATTGTTGACGATCCGGTTGGAGTACCAACGTGTATAAACACATAAGTCCAGTTTCCCATTTCACAGTTTTGGATTTCTGGCCTGTATCGAATTATAACCCAACCAATATACCCAGATGCAGGTGTATAATAAATTCCGCCGTTGTTCATTGCACTTGCGGTCCCTCCGCTAGTTCCCAACACTTCAACACATGTTAGTTGAAGCCCTGCATTTTGAGGCAAATCGTTTGCCAGTACATTGGGAATCAAGGTTGGTGTATTCCAGTCAGTGTAATGCGGGGAATTTGCATTATTATCAAAATCATGTACTCCAATAGGCACGCAAGGATTACAACTCAAATTATACGTTCGGAATATGGTCACATTGGAAGGACTTACTCCATATACGCCACTTGTGATGTATCCTAAATCACAGAGTGTATTAACTTCTTGTTGGTTTGGTGAACGCTTATCCCAGTCTGGCCCAAGGCCAGTACAAACCGTCATTACATGATCAGTAAAGGGAACAGAGTAATTATTCGAACAAGATTGTCCTGGAGTCTCACATAAAAAGTGACTAAGTGAAATACCGTTGTAAAAAGAGCTAGGGGAATAAACCTGCTGATTTGTGTTATATGCCCCATCAAATAAAACAGCGTTCGTACACCCTGGCGTGAAGCTCCCTGGGCTTTGGTTTACTTGCATAGAATAGCATCCAATCTGATCAACGAGGCTATTACCATTAATGTCCGTTAGGTACCTATCATACCTGTGGTACCCTCCATTCGCATATCGTGACCCAATATATTGGTTAGAGCTATTTTGGTTATACATAAAAAGAGCAGACCTTATACCTAAAATATGAAGGGCTTGGTGTAAGGTAGCAGAGTACAAATCCAATTCGTTTACAGGAGTACTATTAAAGCCTGAGTAAATATTATTCCATGGAATGATAGGGTCAAAGTTTACTTTAATATAACCATGGTAATACTGTGAATTGACACCTGGGACATTGTTTAGAAAAACAGAAGGGAAGTTATCATAATAGTCAACCCCACTGTGAAGTGTAACCCAAACAGGGTCGTCAATAATGCCATTTCCACCCAAATTAGCCATGTACACATCTCCTGCTGCAATAGTGTTTGGCATATTTTGATAATTACCGGAAGTAGCTATGTGAATATTTACAGGATCGTTACTTGTTCGTGTGGTACTTTGATCTAACAAAGCCTCCAAATCATTAAATACCTGACATATAACATCTTGCCGCTCTTGGCCAAGCGTACCGCCTGTTATACCAGCTCCCAACTCATCAAAGCCTTGTGTATTATTTGTCATTACATCCTCAAAAAAGATTCTAAAATACCCTTTTCCCGAAGTACAAAAATTGGAGTGTCCTGCACTTAAAGGCTGAGGACCGCCACCAGAAGGGCTTATTGGAATAAGAATTTCTTCAGAGTGATAACGATTTCCAAAACGATCCTGAAACGTAAGAGAAGCTCCTGAATCGGAAAGAGGGTGAAATGAGCGAGTAGAATCTCTTAAATATTCACCGTACGAATAGTTTTGAGATATCACTTCATTAAAGAATAATGATAATATGGATACTATTATCAAATGCGAACAAAACCTGATATACTTCATGGTAAAAAGCATTAAAGCGTGAAAGAAAATGGGATATGATTACAATTTAGCAAATAACAATCACAATGAAAAATAACATCACGCACCAAATTCACAATAACACACATGTATCACATACAATGCAAAAAGCGCCACCTGGACACAAAATCATCCAAATGGCGCTTTAAACAAGCTTTTTAGCCAAAAATATTAGAAACCAATTCCTATACTACCCATCACATTCGTGCCAGCTTGTGGATACAGGAAGTTTTCGACGATAAGGCTACCGTCATATTCGTAATTATAGGTGTATCCATTGGGGCTGTAGCGGGCGTTGAAGAGGTTGTTGATTTGGAGGCCGATCGTGACCTTTTTTGCCCAGGTGGGTTTCCAGCTGTAGGTGGCTCGGACTTGGGCGGTGTAGAAGGGATCAAGGCTGCGATTGATGTTGGTGGTGTTGTCGAGATACTGACGTCCGACATACTTGTTTACCAAGGCAAGTTCGCTGCCTTTGAGGGGTTGCCAGGCGAGCGTTGCGCCGCCAACGACCGATGGAGAAAACGCAATAACAGTGTTAGAAAAACTATTATTTGCCACTTCAATCAAATCAAAATTGGCATCATAGCGATATACGATTTCATCAAACTCGGCAATGCGATTGTTACTCAAGGCTGCATTGGCCGAAAGGAATAGCTTGGGCGCAAGCGTCACGCGGGCGTCGAGTTCTACACCTGCGCGATAACTACTCCGTACATTCTGACGAATGGTGGCGCCCACATCATTCAGTTCGCCCGTCGGTACCAACTGGTTACGATAGTGCATCCAATATCCATTGGCCTGAAGAACAAGCCCTTTCCCACGAAAACGATAACCCAATTCTGTATTATAAAGCGTCTCTGGCTCTGGTTCCGTGCCCTCTGGTGCGTCGATAATATCACTACGAACAGGCTCGCGATTTCCCACAGCAAAAGAACCGTAGATGTCGGATTTTTCATTAAGCTGATAACTAAAACCGGCCTTGGGATTAAAGAAGTTGTTTACGCGCTCGCCTTGAATAAAACGCTGATCAGCGTCGATACCGGAATTAGTCAGACTGCTATCTCCCCAGCGATAATCGACACGGCGGAATTGCACATCGCCATAGACGGTCAAGTTGCTTCCAAAACGCAGATTTCCTTTTAAGAAAACATTCATATCATCCTTCACGCCACGATTGTCATAATAGCGATCGCGGATGTTACTATTGGGACCAAATCGTGCCCAGGTCACTTCGCCAAAATGATCACCATCATAGCGATTCACAGCGCCTCCAAGAGTGAAGTTGGCTTTTCTGGAAGGGCGATAATTTAAACTAAATGTAAGGCCGTAAAAGTCATTATCGAGCCAGCGACGGCGAATAAGGTCGGTGCTAGTCACTTCTTCACCGCCTACCGTAATAGCATTTTGGTCAAAAATAGTCGGATAATCTTCAAAATCCTCTCCGTCCTTAAACTGCTCAAAGTAACCGCGTCCATATGTGTAATGTAAAGCACTCGTCAGGTTAAGTTTATCAGTAATTTTCTGTGCGAGGTGAAGCTGATAATGATCTTGCTGATAGTTATCAACCTCATTATCGTAGGTGTAAAAATTGTATTGACGTCCCTCGTCGAATAAGCGGTCGCGCTCAGGACCAAAGATGAAGTTGCGATCGGCATAAGCATTGATGCCAGCTTCGTCTTCCTTGGCCACGGCTTCAGGCGTACCATTCCAGCTCTGATAGGTGGTTTCTTTTCCTCCGAATATATTGAGTTTCAAAATGGTGTTTTTGCCATAATAGCCTCCGGTGAGGAAGTAGCTTTGCAAATCACTGGTAGCGCGATTCACCCAGCCATCAGAGGCGATTTTGGAAACGCGAAAATCAAAAGCCCAGCGATCTTTTAGCAAGCCCGTTCCGACCTGAAGACTATGCTTGCGGGTATTGAATGAGCCAAAGCTGTTGTTGAGATCAGCATACGCGTTTTTGCGTAAGCCATTGGTTTCCAGATTGATAGTCGCGCCGAAGGCGCCTGCGCCATTGGTACTGGCCCCTACTCCACGCTGAATCTGTATGCTGTTGGTCGAGCTAGCCATATCCGGCAGATTCACCCAAAAGACACCGTGTGATTCGGGATCATTGTACGGAATACCGTTGAGGGTAACGTTGATACGTGTAGGGTCGCTTCCGCGAATGCGCAAGCCCGTATAACCAACTCCTGCACCTGCATCAGAATTGACAACAACGCCGGGAGTTTGATCGAGTAAAAAAGGAATGTCTTGTCCGAAATTTTGCTTTTCAATCTCAGCCTTCGTCAGTGTTTTAAAGGTCGTTCCCGTCTGAGTGTTGGCGCGGGTAGAGGAGATCAGCACCTTTTCAGTTACGATGGCTGATGGCAAAAGGGTGACGGTCAAATAAACATCGCTTTTCACATCGACCATGACCATCGCTGACTGAAAACCTAAACGTTTCAGATTGATATAATAGGTTCCAATTTCCGGAACTTTCACCATAAAATTTCCAGCTTCACCGGAAACAAAACCAATGTCATGTTTGCTGATCTTTCCTTCAACAAAGGGAACCGGCTCCTGCGCATTATCGACGATAACGCCTTCAATTTTGAATTGACCATAACCAGCTAACATACTGATTATCAAAACGGTAAGAAGTAAAATTCTTTTCATTTGTATGCCTGTTTTTTTTAGTATAAAAAATCAAACAGGCGTACATAGACGTAGCCGCACATACGTGCTAAAACTCCCTTCGCCCGTGCTAACGGAATCAGGTTCTAAGGGTATGATCTCAGCCATATGGCACCCCTGTTTGAAAAGATGTTGCGAATGTACACAAAATCGCTTTGCGATTTTACTTCACTGCGCGAAGCGCTCTCTTAACCCGCTCCTCTCCTACTCCATCGACGATAGCGTAAGGAATATTTTTTTGTTCCAAAAAAGTGCGGTACACTTCAAATAATTCATCACGCCGGTGGGGATCTTCACGCAAAGGGTCGGGCTGCCAGGGGACATCGGGTTTGAGTAAAAGATGCAAACTGTAATCACCGGGTTTCCATAGAGCTTCCAACGCTTTGGGCACGCTCCCAAACTTGTCTTTTGCCCAAATCAATATCACAGCGAGATTGGTATCACATATCAAATAATCATGCGCTTTTTTGCTCGCCAGCGCTTCCAGCGCAAGTTGGCCCTGAGCGATTTTGAGCAAATCATCTTCATCGTATTTAGGGCCTGAAACATTTTCATCCAGGTAAAAGCGAGCATATTCCGGCACCCAAAGGGTATCTAGCCTTTCGGCAAGTGCCGCAGCCAGCGTCGACTTACCCGTACTTTCAGGCCCGATAATGGCGATTTTTCGCATTTCCTTACTAGCAGTTGTTGATCAACATCAGCTTTCTCCGTCTAACGTAATATAAACGCGCGCGTGCGCCCGCGCACAAGTGGTCTGACCACTTAAGTCGTCTGACCACTAAGCGTTCACTTGGCAGCTATTTCCGTCCCAAAACAGAAAAAATCTTCCATTATACATTATTCATCATACATGCTACATTGCCTCTACCTCGCCTGAGGAGCCGTAGCAATCTCTGACAAGTCAAAGCCGATGCGATTGACAGTATCTTCTTTTACAAGACGCTCCAGACCCGTACGGTATGATTCTATAATGGTCGTATAGACGTGTTCGTAGAACAGGTGATAATCAGCATCATTTTCTGGATTGATGGTAAACATCTGCTGAGTTCCAGCCAGTTGAACCTGAATCATTTTATCTAAGGCACGACGAATGCGAAGATGCAACAATACAGTATCGCGTGGAAAGGTACTGGGATGGCAGTATAGCGTAATCCCTAAACCGAAGTTCCAAAATCCGTCCTGGCTTAACACGAGCACTTCCTCTACTGGAGGATTAGCAACTTCAAACCCACCTTGTGGACCGATACGATAGAGCGTCACGCGCTCTTGTGGAGCTTCGAAGTACTCCATCATATTCTTCCAAAGATATTCTGAAGCTTCTACTGTTGCTTTTTTAAATGCGTCAAACTCGTCGCGTGCTCCATTGAAGGCCGAACACATTTCTGAAAACTTTCCCATTATATTGATTAGCTGATACTTGATTAGCTAATTTGATTATATGCTGATTAGCTAATTTACATGCTCAAGATAATCATCAAATTAGCTAATTATCAAATCAGCTAATCATTTAGTCAATTACCAGTTTTAACTGAATAGGGAAGTGATCACTGAAACCATCAGGACGAAACTCTCCACGAAAGATCGCACGACGAGGTGCTTCGGCACTGCGGCCATACCCTACACGCATCCAATCGGGGCTATATACCTTGGCGCTTCCGGACACATAATGAAGGCCCTTTGAAGCTTTCACCAAATCTTCGCTAATCAAAAACTGATCGAACAGATTCCATTTACCTTTATATGTAAGCGAACCGTAAGACTCTGGATCGTGGAGCGTACGCATTGGATTGAATAGACCATCGTCAGGAACCAGGGCCGGGTCAGCTTTTGAGTCTAGCACTTCCATGATGCCTTTATTATGAGGATCGTCATTAAAATCGCCCATAAGCAGAAAGCGTGCATTAGGCTCATTCTTGCGAATCTTGTTAAGCTCTCCACGAACGAGTCGTGCCAATACTAAGCGGCGTACTTCCGACTCTGCCTGACCTCCACGGCGCGAAGGCCAGTGATTTACAAAGAGGTACAGATTCGACCCGTCGGCAGTTTTGCCTTGCACCTGAAGCACATCACGTGAGCGGTAACCCGCTTCTTCACTAAACTTAGGTCGGTGGCTGCTGTGTTTGACATATTGAAATGATGCAGGACGATAGAGCATCGCCACATCAATACCACGTCCATCGCTAGAATGCTCATGTACAATAGCGTACCCGGCAGAAGCGAGTGCAGGCTCAGCAATAAGGTCTTCTAGCACCTCGCGGTTTTCAACTTCAGCCATCCCGAGCACATCAGCATCGAGTGATGCGATTACTTTTGCGAGGTTTTTCAGTTTGACGCGGTAGTTTGCATCAGTCCAATGAAGTTCTCCATCAGGTGTAAAGTCGTTATCATTTGTTTTTGGGTCATCGATAGCGTCAAAAAGGTTTTCGACATTATAGAAAGCCACATTGAGGTCTTTGTCTGTCGGCAGTGAAGAAGAGTTTTCGTTTGAAAGGCTCCTGGTGCCAGTTTGCGGCTCCTGGTTCTGGTCGGTATTGGCTACAGGCTCACAGCCGGCCAGTATATATCCAACGATTATTAGTACTGCAAAAGCGAGTATGCGTCCCATGTTATCTATTTTTTGACAAACATACACATCACGCTTGCAAATCACACCTACACGGGTGCAGGTTTTGACCACACCTCTGTCATTTAGTACCAAACCGCCTCTATTACTCTCCGTTTACCATACCAACAACAAACATTTCAACCTAATCAAAAAAGCCATGAAAACGTTCTTAACCACCATAAGCTCCTTTGCCATCATAGCCATAATGGCTTTCGGTTCTGTAGCCTACGCTAGCCCTTCGCTCGACCGTGAACCGACTTCAGTCGAATTCTTAAAAGGAAAGGTTCACCGCCTTTCAATGAATCTTGAGGAAGTCCGCTTCAAATTGAAAGACAAGACTATAACAAAAACTGAGAAACGCACCTTGAAGCACGAACGAAGGATGCTTAAGCGCGAACTCTCATACCACCAGGACTTGTTGATACATGCTCGCAACCCCGGATTTGTATATACACCATACGTCAATCCTTATGCACGCTTTCCTTACAGAACCGTGCGCAGACGCACACCTGTAGTATGTCCGCCGAATTATCGCCGACCAGTAGTAGTTGTAACTCCTAATCGTCGCAGGACTCAGGCTCGCACTACTCGTACTAATACACCAAGCCCGCGTCGGGTAGTACAGCCTCGCCAGTCAACAAGCCGCAGTGCATCGACTACGCCTCCTAGGCCTCGCCGTACTTCTTCGACATCGAATATCCCACCTTCAGCTCGCAAGGTTTTGTCTAAGAAAAGACCACGATAGATACTATAAAAGCCCTTCACCTAACACCCAAATTAGCCTCGGTATACGTAACTGTATGCCGGGGCTTTTTTTAATCCTCGCTACTTGATTCTAAAAAAACGACCAGCGAAGACTTTTTAGGTTCAAGGTTCTAGGTACGAGGTCCTATGTAAATACCTGAAACCTTGTGCCTAAAGCCTCGAACCTAAATTTTTATAAAAAAACGACCAGCGAAGACTTTTTAGGTTCAAGGTTCAAAGTTCGAGGTCCTATGTAAACACCTAGAACCTCATGCCTAAAGCCTCGAACCTAAATTTTCAAAACTCAACCACCGAAGACTTTTCAGGTTCTAGGTCCAAAGTTCGAGGTACTATGTAAATACCTGAAACCTTGTGCCTAAAGCCTCGAACCTAAATTTTTATAAAAAACGAGCAACGAAGCCTTTTACTTTATTCCTGTATATTTGAGCATGCGTTTTACAAAAAATACGCAGGATAAGCTCACAGATATTCTGCGCCTGCAAGGATTCACCATTCGATATGAAAAAGGGAATTTCCAGGGTGGCCATTGTGTGGTCATGGACCAACGCATGATTATTCTCAATAAATTCTTCCCTCTCGAAAGTAAAATCAATACGCTTGCAGAGGTGATCCGCAATATTGATATCAATCCCGACCTTATTACTGACGACCAAGCCAAGATTGTCAAAAAGCTGAAGAAGGAGAAGATCGCATGAGTCTTGGCCTTACTGTTACGCTTACTGGCACCGGCACCTCACAAGGTGTTCCGGTAATTGGTTGTAATTGCGACGTTTGTTTATCCCAAAACCCTAAGGATCAGCGCCTTAGGACTGCCTGTATCATTTCAAGTGACGATGTCACGATCGCAGTTGATGCCGGACCAGACTTTAGGCAGCAAATGCTTCGTGCCAAAACGAAGCGACTCGATGCAGTACTATTTACACATCCTCATAAAGACCATACCGCTGGACTCGACGATACAAGACCATTCTTTTTTCGCCAAAGAATTCCTATCGACATCTATGCTTCTGAAGCCGTGGAGGAACAGCTCCGCTGTGAATATGCTTATGCTTTTGTTTCAGAAGACAAAAAATACCCAGGTGCTCCAGGGTTTAATATTATTCGTTTGGATGAAAAAGCGATTGAAATAGAAAATATTCAGATTCAGCCCATCCCGCTTATGCACGGGCGCATGCCTGTCTTCGGATTCAGGATTGGGGATTTTGCTTATCTCACAGACGTAAATCATATACCTGAGCATTCCTGGAAGCTTCTTGAGGGAGTCGATACGCTCGTTCTTGATGCCTTGAGGCATAAGCCTCATCATTCTCATTTCACCCTTGCGGAAGCGATTGCAGTCGCCCAAAATATAGGAGCATCGCGAACCTGGTTTACGCACATCAGCCATCTTATGGGTAAGCATGAGGATATCAATGCTGATCTTCCGGAAGGTATGGCCCTGGGCCATGACGGCTTGGTGATACAGATTTAGTTCTTAAAAACGAGGATCAAAGATCAAGGATCAAACAGCGAGGACTTTTTAAGGAAATCCCATTAAAATTTCCCCTATTCGTTGAAATCCGCTTACTTGCAGAAAAGCCAAAGCCCTGCATGAAAAGATTCTTCGCTATACTCGGTATTATTATTTTTCTATTACTCGCACTCCTGATCGCAATTCCCTTTGTGTTCAAGGACAAGATTAAAGAGGCTACCAGACAGGAGCTTTCCAACATCGTTCAGGCTGACGTTGATTTTAAAGACGTAGGCATCAACCTGTTCAAGTCATTCCCCCAAGCTTCTATCGGTATTGAAGGGTTTTCAATTATCAATCGGGCTCCTTTTGAGGGTGATACGCTTGTTGCAGCCAAAAGTCTTGAGCTTGCAGTAGAATTCATGAGTCTTTTCAAAGAGGATTTTAAGGTATCCAGTATTAGCCTGAAAGAGGGACTTGTCAATATTCAGGTGAACAAAAAAGGGGAAGCTAATTACGATATTTACGAATCATCCCCAGAGGCAGTGCCGGTTGATTCTACCTTATCAACCAATTGGAGCGTGAGTATTCAAAAATACAGCATCAGCGACACAGACATTCGATATCAGGATGAAACTCAGAATCTCGATTTAGCCATCAAGGGTCTCAATCATGAAGGAAGTGGGGACTTGAGTGCAGAGAATTTTTTATTTGATACAAAAACAAGCATAGATGATTTGAAAATGGTCTATGACGGGATTGCATACCTCAAAAACTCGACTGCTACATTGGATGCAAAACTTGCCGTTGAAAAAGAACCTGACGGCTATTTTATCAATCTCAAAGAAAACCGCCTCGTCCTTAATGAACTAGCGCTCCATGCAGATGGCACCATAGACTTGCAGCCTGAAGGCTATATGATGGACCTGAAATGGAATGCCCCGGACGCAACTTTCAAGAAACTCATGTCGATGGTTCCGGCAGTATATAAGCAGGACTTTTCCGCAATGAAGCTGGAAGGAGATGCCGCACTGAAAGGATATGTTCAGGGTCGATATGACGATAAGCACCTTCCAGGAATCGGTCTTACTGCGAATATCAAAAACGGCTTTCTCAAGTATCCTGATCTTCCACAATCCATCTCAAATATCAATATCGACTTTGAAATGGAAGAACCGGATGGCTCATTTACACGAACAAAAATCAACATACCGACCTTCCACGCTGAAATGGGTCCTACACCTATCGATGGCGCACTTGCTTCAACCGGCACTGGACCGATCGATTTGGAAGGACGGCTGAAGACCAAATTGGACCTGGGCAGCTTAGGTAATGTGATTCCGTTGGGCGATACTGAGCTAAAAGGCTTGCTCGACATTGATGCCACAGCCAAAGGTCGATACGACGAAGCGAAAGGCACCTTCCCCTTGGCTGATGCTAGCTTGAATTTCCTCAATGGATATATTCATCATAAGGATTACCCGGCAGAGCTTAAGGACATCAATGTTCAGGCGCGAATTGCAGGAAATAATGATTTGAAAAAGGCACTACTGGATGTACCATCGTTTCATTTCCTACTGGATGAAGAAGCGATTGATGGCACGTTACGAGTAAGAGACTTTGACGATCCAGCATACGAACTCACTGCTAACGGCACTCTGGACCTGGACAAGCTCATGCAGGTTTTCCCACAGGAAGATATGGATGTAGGTGGAAGAGTTGTAGTGAATTCTTTGGTAACAAAAGGTCGTTATTCTGATATTGAAGCAGAACGATATACTGCTCTACCGACTTCTGGTTCAGGTCGTCTTGAACGCCTACGCTACAATAGTTCATACATGGCTGAGCCGCTTCTGGTGGAAGAAGCTAAGTTTTCATTTGGCCCTCAAAATCTTACCATAACGAATGCTAATGGAAAGCTAGGTGAAAGCGACTTTGCCGCAAGTGGAAATTTGAATAACTATCTCGCATATGCCTTGATGGATAATCAAAGCCTAAAAGGGAACTTCACTGCTTCAAGTTCCTTTTTCGATGTAAACCCTTGGCTGGCAGAAGAGGAAGGCACAGTTACAACGGGAGCCCCTGCCGAAGAAGCATTTGAGGCCTACCCTATTCCGCCTGGTGTGGATATTAATATTGACGCAAGTATTCAAAAGCTTAAGTACCTGGATCTTAATTTGAAAAAGGTAAAAGGAATGCTGACCATTAAAGATGAAGCTGCAAAGCTAAATGACGGCACATTTGAAGTATTGGGCGCACGAACAAGCCTCTCTGGCAGCTATTCGACTCCTGATGGAACGGCAGAGCCTATTTACACGTTGATCGCAAACATGGATGGCCTTGCGCCTTCCAAGGCGTACGAAGCGTTCAGTACAGTACGATCGTTTGCTCCTATTGCAAAACTTATTCAGGGAATAGCCAATCTCAAATTCGCATTAAGCGGAAAGCTCGGCCGTGACCTGTATCCACTCATGGAAACCATCTCCAGTGAGGGCTTTTTCGAAGTAGTAGAAGGGGAAAGTAAGGGGCCAGCATTTTTACAAAAAGCGTCAAAACTAACTGGAATTGGAGCGCTTGACCACCTTGATTTAAGCGGAGCAAAGGGCTGGTTTACGATCGAAGATGGAAAGATTTTTATAGAGCCAATGGACTTACAGGCCGGAAATGTGAAACTAAACCTCTCTGGGTCACAATCCATTACCGGAGCGCTTGCACTTGACTTGAATGTGGATGCTCCTTCAGGCTCGCTTGGACAAGCTGCTACCAGCAAGCTTTCATCGCTCACTGGTGGAGCAGTACAAACAAGTGACCGTGTGCAACTCGGCTTCGATGTAAGTGGCACCGCCATAAATCCTATTCTCAAACCACGCACTTCTACAATAGGAAATACGGTAAAGGATGCAATCGTCGAAGTGGCAGAGGACAAAGTAAAAGCGGCAGTCAAAGAAAAGACAGGACTTGACCTGGGTGATAACTCAGTAAAAGAGGCAGCCAAAGCTGCGGAGCAGCAGGTTCGCGATTCGCTTACAGCGGTGGCCGCTGCCGCCAAGCAGCGCGCCAAAGACAGCGTGGATGCAGTCATCGCCCGCGAAAAAGCCAAGGCAGATGCCAAAATCAAAAAAGAGCTGGAAGACCAGCTTGGCAAGGAAAATGCAGAAAAGCTTAATGACCTGAAGAAGCTCCTCCCTTTTGGCAAAAAGAAGAAAAAAAATCAGTAGCTAAGACCACATGGAACTCATTTCACTACATCCTGAATCTGACTTAACCGGTGCCAGATATTATCCCCGCGATCTAAGCTGGCTTTCGTTTAATTATCGGGTTCTGCTAGAAGCAAAGAATCAATCTTTGCCGCTATATGAACGCCTCAAGTTTCTGGCAATCTATTCTTCTAACCTGGACGAATTTTTCCAGGTACGTGTCGCCGCGATCCAGTCGATTCGCATGTTGAAGCGCAAAAAGCGTCAGAAGTGGGGACTTGATCCTTCAGCCTTGCTGGAGCGCATTCACACAGAAGTAGACCGCCAGCAAAACGAGCTAGGCAAAATCTTCAATGACGACATAGTACCAAAGCTTCGTGAGGAAGGTGTGCGGCTGCTAAGAAGAAAGCCGGAAGAGCCTGAGCAGGTCGCGTATATGGAGGACTTTTTTGATACAAAAATGCGCCCCTACCTTCAGCCAGTGTTATTACAAAAAGGCCAAATCGATCATTTTTTACGTGAAAACAGCATCTATTTGGCATTAGGGCTACACAACAAAACCCAGAGTGGTTCTATTGCCTGGGAGGTAGATCAGGATTATTACTATCCGTCAGAGATTACCGACTATGCTGTCATCCAGGTTCCAACACATTATTTCGATCGTTTCCTCAGCCTACCGATGTCCTCCAACGGCTTGCATAACATCATGTTCATTGACGATGTAATGCGTTATTGTATGCACAAACTTATGCCAGGCTATGAGGTCGTGTGCTGCCACTCGATCAAGATCACGCGTAATGCCGACTTGATGGTTGAAGATGAGTTTAATGGCGATTTGGTAGAAAAGATTGCAGCAAATCTTGCTAAAAGGCAGATTGGACCGCCTACACGTTTACTCTACGACGACTCTATGCCCAAGCATATGCTTCGCTATTTGCGCGACAACTTTGGCATCAGTAAGCGTGAACTCATTCCCGGAGGACGCTATCACAGCATGAGTGACTTCTTTGGTTTCCCTAACCCATTTTCCCCAAAACTGGAAACAGAGCCTCGTCCGCCTATTCCTTATAAGCCATTTGAAGGTTTGATGGACCTGCTTTCTGCCATTCGCGAAAGGGATCATCTTCTACACTTCCCTTATCACTCTTATGACGGATTTTTGCGCTTCCTGAGTCGGGCAGCTTCCGATGTCGATGTGACTAAAATCATGACTACACAATACCGAGTCGCGTCTGAGTCGGCCATCGTGGGTGCGTTGATACGTGCAGCTCAAAATGGAAAGGACGTAACGGTTTTTGTGGAAATTAAAGCGCGATTTGATGAGGAGCGAAATCTCCGCACCGCCAAAGCGATGGAAGAAGCTGGCGTCAGAATCATATATAGTCTACCTGGATTGAAGGTTCACTCCAAAGTTGCACTTTTGCTGCGCCAGGAAGAAGGCGAAGAACGAGGGTATGCATTTTTAAGTACTGGCAATTTTAATGAAAAAACGGCCCAGGTATATGCGGATCATGGCCTATTCACCTGCAACAAGGAAATCATCTCAGACCTTAAAAACATGTTTTCCTTCCTGAAGGATACGACGGTAAGGGATTATACATTCCAAAAGCTTTTGGTTGCACAATTCAATCTGAGAGAACAATTTGTCAACTATATAGATCGTGAAATAGCGCACGTAAAAGCAGGCAGAAAGGGTTTTATGCTTGTGAAGCTCAATGGCCTGGAAGATCAGGATATGATCGAAAAGTTATACGAAGCAAGTCAGGCTGGCGTGCAGATCGAGCTTATTGTTCGTGGCATTTGCTGCCTAAGGGCTGGTGTGCCGGGCATGAGTGAGAATATCCGCATCACACGTTTGGTGGATCGCTTTCTTGAGCATGCTCGTGTATTTTATTTTGCCAATGGAGCCGAAGCCGACATAGAGAACTTGCCAGTTTCCGGCAATCTTTACCTAGCTTCAGCCGACTGGATGACACGTAACCTAAGTCGAAGAGTAGAAACGGCATTTCCTATTATGGATGCCTCATTGAAAAACGAGGTTCTTCATATTCTTCGCTTGCAGCTCGCCGACAATACCAAAGCAGTCCACCTCAATGCAGACATGGAAAATATTCCAGTTGCTGCAAATCCTGACGTTCCTGTACGGGCTCAGGAGGACGCATATTGGTTGGTAGAGCGTGGAGAGTTG
>JBGCFB010000277.1:0-3239 GCA_045106685.1 Bacteroidia bacterium
TACTTTTTTGCCATCTATTTCCGTCAAGTCGCTTTTATCTAGCACGAAGCCGATTGCCGAAACCTTAATATTCAGTCTGGGGGTCGATTTGTATAAATCGCTGTTTACGGCATAATCAGTAGCGAAAAAGCCAAAGCCGAACGTGTCTCTACCACCGCCTTTTATTTCTGCCTCCAGGTTTCCCATGTGTGCCCATTCTATGATTTGTTTTATTTCAAATGGCACGGTGTAGCTCGTCCTCAGATAAGGGTAAGCTGAAAGGAGGCTTTTGCCGGATTTGAGCGTTCGTATTCCGACATCTTTATTGCCCATTTCCTTTTCAAAAATAGCCTGATGAATGTCCACATTACCTTTGGAAAGTACCGGTTCCATCATGGAACTAAGCGTCATGTATTCATTGATCAACTGGCCTTCAGTCGATTGCAAAAAGCCAAAACCAATAAGCCCTCCCCAATTATCCCCATGCGAGCCTTGCTCAGTAGCCACAAGCTCGATAGACGCATCCATTTTGGCTTGAGTGTCTTCTGCTTGCTCGCTGTCGGTTGGTTTATTTTTCTTCTTGAAAAAATCGAATAGGCTCATGTGGGTTTGGTGTTTTTGTTGGGAGGGGGGAGTGTTTGAAAAAGGTTTTTATCCGGCTTTTTTTAGCAAATCTTCGAGGCGATACTTTTGATAATCTCGTCTCCTCTTTTTATCAATACTAAGTAATTCATTTTTACTCTGTATTAACAGCCAGATGTTGGGATCGACATCAAACAGTTGCCCTAGTTTAAAGGCAAGATCGATGCTTACTTTCCGTCTTCCTCGGATGGTTGAACTTAAGTTGGAATCTTCTAAATCAATATATTTCGCAAAATCTTTATTTTTTATTCTGATTGCCTTCATATGTCTTTTTAGGAATTCACCAACTTCGATTATTATAGGTGGTTCTTCCTGAGTAACATAGCTTTCCATTTGAAACCTCAATGAGATAAGTTCATAGTATATCTTCTCATGAAGGGTTTGTTTTTGAGCATGATTTTGAACGGCATCGCGAAGCCCTTTGAAATCTTTGCTATTCGTATTTACAACTCCTTTTCCAGTACCATTTACGCCTCCTGGGTTAACTTCTTTTGTTCGCTTAGTCATATCGTATCACGTTAGATATTTTTCAATTAATTCAAGTCCAGCTTGGGGATCGATGAACATTCTTTTCCCTGCCGCTAGTGTTGCTCCATACTTTTCTTGATACAACGGAATCAGTTTCGTTTTGCTCTCAAAGGTGAGGTATCCTCTGTAAGTATTCTTGCCTAGTTCAAAGCTTTTTTTACAAGCAAATGAAATTAACGCTCCAGCAACGTTGTCATATTTTCCTTTTGATCCAAGATTGTGTGGAGCAACTTCTATATTATTCATATAAAGCATTTCTTCATACATTACCGATAGCATCAATACGCCTTGTGATTGCTGGGAATTATCAACCAATGACAATTTGTAAAACTCTGAGCCCTCGGTTCTGTAAAGGGATTTCCACGCAAATTGCCACCCATCTTTATTTGAAGGAAGATCAGTTAGTAATGCTACTTGAATAGTTGCATTAATTCTTTGCTCAGAAGACACTTCTGTTATTTGTATATCCATTGGTTGTATATGGGTCTGTTCAATTTACGTGTTTTTTGATAAAAAAATAAAATTATTATCAAAAATGTAATTTGGGTATTTAGTACTCCTATTCGTTTCCTAACCCATCACCGCTCATCAGCCTTAAAGGCCCCGCGCATATGCAATATCCATAGCGATTCATCGAGCGGCGAAACGCCTTTGAAGCTCCTGATTTTATCATCCGTGACGGCGGTTTTTTCATAGCCATCCAGGGTGAGTTTAAGGCGGCCTTTACCGGAAGTTGTAGCATTAAATTGGATGGAATAATCCATGGCGGCAGCTACCGAAACGCGGCCTTTTATAATGACAAAATCATTATCGAAAGCAGTCGAGTTTATCTTGGCATTCATCTGGTTTAGGTCACTCGAAATAGGCCCTAGCAAATCCTGCTTAGCTTTTATTTCAAAAGCATACATCGGTTCCAAAAGGTCCGTCCCGGCGTTTTGTAATCCGCGAAGCACACCCATGGGCGTAGCCAATAAAAAGTCGCCGGGATTCGAATGAACCGTATGTTCCGAACCTTCTATCAGCGTGATGGACACATCAGTGACTTCATAGCCGTGAATGCCTTGCCGCAGCGACCAGGGAATGGCCCGCTTGACCTCATTGATATACTTATTGCTGATGTCGCTCGTCCTCACGTTTGGCGTAAATGTCACCCCGCTACCGAGCGGCGCCGGCTCTATCAGGAATGTCATAATGGCCCAGCATGGCTTTGGCATCCAATAGCGCACGTAGCCTTCGGCTGACTTGGAAGGCGTTTCTTTATAAATCACCTTGGGTTTCTCGAACTCTACCTCTATCGCCCATCGCTGGAGTAGGTTTTCTTTCAGAACCTCTGTTTGAATGGGTCCCAAAATCTTCAAATGAAACTCCTTTTCTTCCTTAAACCATTTGAAATCCAATATCGGATCTTCAACATCGAGGATCGCTAATGCTTCTCCCAGTTTTTGGTAATCTTTTTCATCCTTGGCGATCACTTCCACACCCAGTATAGCCTTGCTGATTTTCGAATATTGATCATCAAGATTTTCGGAGCCTAAGATATCTCCAGAGAGTATAATATCGGACGTGGTAATCACGCCGATCTCTCCATGATGTAATTCAGAAACCTGTACCAAGTCTCCAAGATGCGGTTTAAATATCTGATTGATTTTAATGTCTTTATCTAGCTGTTGAGATCGAATAACATCTTTGCTTTTCAGCGTGCCTCCATACAATTTGATGTACGCTAACCTTCCCTTTTTTTCATGGAATGTTACGTTGAAAACCTTTGCAGCGGCAGTTGAAAAGTAGCTTTTGGGTTGAGGGATTAGCGTTGAAATGCTGTTTAATAATTCCTCTATTCCCAGGCCTAATTTGGCACTGCCGAAGAGCGCACCATAAAGCGAACCCGTTTGTATATGCTGTTTTCCTTTTGCTAAAATGTGGCTTAAATCAGATGTCTCTCCTTCCAGATAATGCGCGAGAAAATCCTCGTCACATTCCGCCAGATTCTCCAGCGACGTATCAAGAATCGCTGCACCCAGATGGTCAGCAGAATCTGTAAACGATAGCAATTTCGGATTGTCAGGATCAGACAAATCCGGATAGTTCAA
>JBGCFB010000278.1:0-22262 GCA_045106685.1 Bacteroidia bacterium
GGATCGATCTTGCTCCCAGGTATAATTCGTGCCTGGAACATGGTCTTGCATAATCAAGGTGTAAGGAGTTCCAATACACACCGTATCGTCCACGGGCAGAATAACCTGAGGAACCGTATCCTGGGTAGTGGTAACAGTATCAAAGACTTCACATCCCCAAATATCAGTAATACATACAGCATATCGCCCTTCTCGATAGTCCTGAATTGCAGGCATTATACCAATGGTATCCCAGGTCATGGTTGTGTCATTGTATCGTTTCCATAGCGAGAAGATATTAGGATTGTTATTTCGTGAGCTTATCGTAAAAGTGTCTTCTGGGCAAAAAATGATAGGCGTTAAGCCCGGATCAGCTGTCGGAGAGAATGCAATTTCAATCGTATCTCGGTCAATCAGACCTGCGGCATTGGTCACCTGAACCACAACAGTATTGGCCGTGAAGATTTCCCAGCGACATGAGTCACCCTGAAAAGGCACAGGGCCTGTTTCCCAAAGGTAAGTCCATCCTGGTCTGTTGCCGAAAGTTACAGGATCGCAGCCTGCATCTAGCATGGCGCTTTCTCCTGCACACAAGGTGACATCAGGTCCGAGGTCTACCTCAGGCATTTCTCCGATAGAAACATCGTCAAAGGCGAAGCCTGGAGCTGTTCCTGAGAGCTTATTCGCAAAGGAAACCCTGAAGCGTACATTCGCTGTACCAGCCAAAAATGCGAGCTGATGCTGTACACGCACCCAAGAACCCGATCCGCCGCCATTATTGCCAGACCAACCAGGTGTAGGCGTGGCTGGAATACAAAGGTAGCCTGGCTTAGAATCGATATCATTAGCCACATACCAGTTAAAGGTAAAACTGGGCCTTGCGGGAGTTCCATAGTTTTGTCTGTCAAGCACAGACCATGTTTGCCCGTTATCAGTGGAATATTGGATATTCACTCCGTCTGTAAATAACGTAGGAATAGCGGTAGGATCGTATTCCGTTTCCCACCAAACCCACATAGACATAGCAGGATTGATAAGGGTACTAAAGTTAAAACATGGACTCGCAACAAAGGATCGCTCGTTAGGGCTATAGCTACCGCTTAATCCTCCCAATACCCAGGCACTATCACCTGAGTGAGCAGTATTTAATCGGTTAAATCCAGCGATGTTTTTATTTGGAGTTCCAAATGCCCAGGTGTCATTAACGGTGAAATTCGCACCGGTACACCGTGAAGTGTTGGCAGACATGGGGCCATGAAACCAGCTTCCTTTGCCTGACTCGAAGTCTTCGACATAAGGGAATGTGGTAATAGTTGACATGCACGGGATGGTGTCCCCATAATCTTGAGCTTGTATGGTAGCAGTAGGCAATAAACCTATCAAGCAATATCCAACAAGCCAGCTAGAAAGCTTTAAAAGGGTAAACGTTCTTCTCATAATGTAAATGCAAAAAGCGTGATTGTTTCTCGATTCAAGTAGAGTCAATTTGGGTTAAACTTACACACTTCTGGCTTTTTCTTTAGCCTCTGATGTGCCAAGTGTCAGTTTTTCCTTTTTGACTTTCCAAATAACGTAGCTAACGGGCAATTTGGTAGGTTGAGATGAAAATTATCTTTCCTTTTGTAGTTTTAGGGCAACGATGAAGGGTAAAAACAATTTGAAACCTGTCAAACTTAGCACTTACGGCTGGAATCTGTCCAGCTTTCAGGTAGGTTTGACCTGGTCAAAGAAATCAAAATCCTCTCTGGTTTCTTCTCTCAAGAAGATATTGGGAGATAACCATGAGGACCATGACCTTGACCTCATAGCCTGCTTGTTAAACAAGGAAGGCCATATCGTGAACCTGGGCCACACGATAGAAAAGGGTAGCCGGCCTGTCCCGCTGGTCAATAGTGATGTTATCTATTTCCATAATCTGAGCATGGCCGACGAAAGTGTCATTCACAGTGGAGACAATCAGACTGGGGAGCAAAAAGTTGACGATGAGGTTATCACAGTATTTCCAGACAGGCTCTCAGCAAGATTTAATAAAATAGTATTTATGGCCTTGCTATTTGATGCTAAGTCAAAAGGCCTGGATTTTGGACATATTGAAGGAGCCGATATCGTCATGCGCGATGGCAGAAAGAAAGTCATCTCTCGAATGAGCATTTCGGATGGCCCTGCTGATAGTTGCGCATTGACCTTTGCTGAGCTTGTCCGCGAAGATAAAGGCTGGGTCTGCCAGCCTATCAAGCAGTTCCATAACTCTGATAGCCTAGCGGAGCTTTTACGCCCTTATATTAGCCTTTAGAGAAGATGTTTTTTGATGAACAATATCGAAGAATGTATCTTTAACATAAGGTCTTTGGCTATTTACTAGCCTTGCTTACCTTTGGCCCCACAATCTACACTTAGAAAGAGCTACTATATGAGTTGGTTTAAGCGAGTAAAAGATAATATTCTTACCAGAACGGAGGACAAGAACGAAACTCCTGATGGCCTTTGGGTAAAGTGCGACAGTTGCAGAAAAACCCTTCAGGCTAAAGCGCTTAAGAAAAATAACTACGTCTGTACAAGTTGCGATTATCATTTTCGCATTGGTAGTACTGAGTATTTCGAGTTGCTTTTCGACGATAATCAGTTTGAAGAGCTGGATCGTGAATTAGTCTCCGCAGATCCTTTAGAATTTACTGACACAAAAGAATATCCAGCCCGCATTCAAGCGTCGATTAAAAAGTCTGGCCTTGTAGATGCGCTCCGAACTGGCGTCGGCGAAATCAAAGGCCAAAATACGGTCATCGCTGCGATGGACTTCCGCTTTATTGGTGGTAGTATGGGAAGTGTTGTTGGGGAAAAAATTTGCAGAGCGATCGATCACGGATACAAAAATGGCCTGCCCGTTTTGGTAATCTCACGTAGTGGAGGCGCTCGTATGATGGAAGGGGCACTTAGCCTTATGCAAATGGCTAAGATCAGCGCTAAACTCAATCAGCTAGGAAAGGCCGGCATCCCATATATTGCCCTCCTTACGGATCCGACTACTGGCGGTGTGACCGCAAGTTTCGCCATGCTGGGCGATCTTAACATTGCCGAACCTAAGGCGCTTATTGGTTTTGCGGGACCTCGTGTTATCAAAGAAACGATCGGACGCGATCTACCAGAAGGCTTCCAGCGTTCTGAGTTTGTGCTTGAACATGGTTTCCTTGATTATATCGTGCACCGTTCAGAATTGAAGAATAGGCT
The DNA here is from genome assembly GCA_045106685.1 of Bacteroidia bacterium. Lineage (GTDB taxonomy): Bacteria > Bacteroidota > Bacteroidia > J057 > J057 > JAUIGE01. The sequence continues at coordinate 3,205 of JBGCFB010000278.1, forward strand.
GGCGCAGTCATTCTCTATTTTGATGAATACGGCTTTGCCAGAATAAAAAACCTTTTTTATGAATAACAGTGGCACTGCTTCGATTTCCGTAGCGGAAGGATTGTTTTTGCTTAAAAAAACATGTTCCGGGGAAGATGTACTTGCTTATACATTGGCAGAACTACTGTATACCAGAGTTTTGGCCTTAGCATCAATTCAGGTTAAAGCGCATCCTAATGATCCCGTTAAAGTTGCTATCCCGCACATCGGCAGAGGGGTGAATTTTGCTGCATTTGATCCTCGTCCTCATCAGGCACCGTTTATATATTGTCTTGAAAAAGAGGGCCCTCATTCATTTTACGAGTTTGGGAATAAAATTATTTTCCACAAAGATCCTAAACGATATAAGCAAGAGTTTTTATTGGACTATTTGATGGATAAAGATTTTGTGGTAAAAAAAATAGGCAGAAACGTATTGACAAGTGAAGCCAAAGCAATTAGGAACGAATTAAAATTAGCCCTCAAGGGTTTTGATAAAGAATTTAAGGAAAAGGAAGAGAGGCCGGACTATTTTGATCTAGTCCAAAACCTGGGGCCACTTGTTTTATTATCTCCTAAGGTAGGTTTTGAGCAATTACCTAATTTGGTCAGGCTTTGGAACAGTCAGAAAAGCACCTCAACATCTAATCTGGAAAGTATGTACAACTGGCAAGGGCTAGACTTTTATCCGCCAGATAAATCGCTTTTTAGAAGACTGGATAAATACCTTACCCAATTTGAGAAGTACTGCCTGCCTGTTCCGGAAGTAAGCAAGGGAGGTGATGATGGCCTTTATGATGGTAGCATATACTGGACTTAACCCCTACAACCAAATCGCCACAGTCCTGTCATCAGGTTCGCTATCCCAGCCAAGGCTCAAAAGTTCAGTGAGTGATTTTTCTTGTTGACTTTTGGTCTGAGGGCGAATTTTGGATAAACTCGACCACAGTTTTTGCCAGGAAGCAGGATCATCAAGTGCAGTATTTTCCTCAAACCAAAGCCGGCTAAACCCATTGCTTGCCATGACAATGCCTGAGCAACTTGTAGCAACATGCCAATCTATCCGGTCTCTAACCGCTTTGCTATCGCCACTGATGTCGGTGTGTAAAAGCGATACTCTGTTTCCATCCTCGCTTTTTGCATGATGATTTCCTAACAAAACTACTTCCTTCTGCTCTTCACGGTAAAGCGCCGTAAGGCCATCACCCAGCCCCATGCCTGCCACGAAGTAAGATTTATCTGGAAGCCGCTTTGCAATCAATAAGCGCAGTGTTGTTCCAAAAGCCTCCGGCGGATGCCCTTCGCTATCTCCAAAACGAATGATATACCGAAAGGCATTATAGGTAGCCGTCACCAAAGTGTATTGGAGGTAGGCTTCAAGCGCTTCTCCGCCACCTGCCACCGCGGCTTCTATTGCGGCAGATTCATTAGCTTCAGGTTCAGTTAGTCTTTTGAGCAAGACTTTTTCCGCGACTTTACAGGCTAGTTCTGCACCTTTTCTACTGTACGGAGCATCGCCAAGCCCATCAGCAATCGCGAGTACCATCCAGCCTGATTCTTCATCAAAGCGCATTCGGAGGTCATCATTGCGATGAAGGCCACGATGGGCGTTTTCAGGTCCACGGCGACTGCCCCCGAGCAATACATGCCCATGAGGCAATTCTTTTACATGTTCTTCTACCGCAGTTTTTGGGTAGGGTTGATTTGGTTCAGGAGCAATATCTTTCCAGAATCTGCGATCGTCAGCTTTGATATTCAGCGACATCGGGATACTGCCAGGTTCTGCACCGTCAGGATGCTTCCATTTGAATGAAAGTGCCATGTCAAGTTTTGCGGCCTCGGTAGGTGTGCCGCGTATTATGAGATTTTGGGCATCAAAATCCAAACCGTATGTCTCCAGGCCTTTTATCTCAAAGCTAAACTTATCTCTACTTTCTAAATCAATTTTGTATTCATAAGGCTCATGCGCTGTAGCTACGCCCAGCTGGATATGATCGGGCACTGCTTCAGTGTCTGGAAGAATTCTCAGGCTCACTTTACTGTGCAATCGATGAAGCTCCCCGGTTGGGAGATAACTGAGTTGAAAGATGAAATCTCCTGTGGTTTCCGGTTCTCCTGTGATCGTTAGAGTACCAGCGCTAAAGCTCAATCCCGGTGCAGCTCCAAGCCCTTCCAGAATAGCATTGTACACCGCTACATCATCTGCGGTAGGATCCAACGTTGCTTCATATGGCCTGCCCAGAAATCCCGTCTCGAGGGTCAATCCTACGTCTTTATCTGAGTTGGTGTCAGGAGAAGCTGCTTCTGTATGCAATGTGCTGCCGATTTGTTCATGTTCATCAAGCACTTCCTGAAGTCCTCTGCTGTGGGTTGCTGGAACTGCTGCTTGCTCGGTTGACTCATCTGGCTTAAGCATGCCTTCCTGAACCATGATGGCTCGGGCCGCATCATATATATAGTCAGATGCAGAAATAAGATGATTTACTCTGGAAGCATTCAGGCGGTCTAAGCCATCTATTAGTAAAACATAGTCATCGTCACTTAGGGTGATATTATCTGTTTCACCATAGGCTTCAACAAGGTTCTTTACTATTTTGATATACAGTTGCTCGCGGGCTTCCTCGGTGAGTTTTTTCATTATTTCTTCTCGATCATGAATTGGCCTACAAATTCATCAAAGCATCTTTCAAAATGAAAAAAAACGCTTACTTTCGTATAGTTAACATTTTCTTAACATTGGATACACTACCTATCACTGTTCTATTGTGGACTCCCGAGGAGGACCATGAAGAACTCCTTGCCTATAACCTTATTAAAGAAGGCTATGCTGTAGCGAGCGTGCATAATGAGGATGAAATTGTGGAGAGAGCACTTGCAATTGCTCCCTCTGTCATTGTGATGGGAGATTGTAGCACTGACGATAAATTTATAGCGATAACAAAGGAGGTGAAGAAAAAACTTGCTGACCGTCCTCCTCAAATTATGTGCCTGACGACGCGTTCTGTTTCTGATGGGCCGCACCCAGTATTCACTGTTTCGGACGGCTACCTTTCCTTGCCCGCTAAGAAGAAGAAAATCGTCAAAATGGTTTCCAGACTTATAGCAAATGGGATAGATAATGGGATGTAGATTAACATCTACTTTATTCGAATTATTTAAACTCTCCTGCTGCGATCCATCAAGACCAAGTCTGCAAGAACAAGTGCAGCCATGGCCTCTACGATAGGAACTGCGCGCGGTACAACACAGGGATCATGTCGGCCTCGACCTTTAAGAGTTATAGCATTTCCATCCTTATCTACGGTATTCTGATTTTGCATAATAGTTGCTGTAGGCTTAAAGGCTACTTTGAACAAGACATCCTCTCCATTTGAAATTCCACCCTGTACGCCACCACTATGATTGGTTTTTGTGCGCACAGTGTCTCCATCCTGATAGAACACATCATTGTGTTCTGCTCCAGTAAGTTTGGTGCCATCAAATCCGGAACCTATCTCAAAACCCTTGGTAGCATTGATACTCAGCATTGCACTTGCCAATAATGATTCAAGCTTCATATAAATAGGCTCTCCAAGCCCTGTGGGCATATTGCTAACGCGACATCCAATGGTGCCTCCCAGACTATTGCCAGCCTTGCGTATCGCATCAATTTTGTCATACATGGCCTGTGCAAGGACTGGATCAGGGCAGCGCAACTGCTGTTGAATATCAGAATCGAACGAGATCGTAGTAGGCCAGCCCTCCAGACTCAGGTCATGAATACTGTGTACCCATCCTTCTATTTTGATGTCGGAAATCTGTTCCAAAAGTTGCCTGGCTACGCTGCCGCCTATCACACGGGCTAGCGTTTCTCTTGCAGACGAGCGGCCGCCGCCTCGATAGTCTCGAAGGCCGTATTTTGCTGTATAGGTATAGTCGGCGTGAGAAGGGCGAAAGGTATCTTTGATATGATCGTAGTCGCGACTGCGCTGGGATGTATTGGGTACCCAAAAAGTCAGCGGACTTCCAGTAGTGACATGTTCCAGGTGACCAGACAACAGCTGGAAGCTATCTGGTTCTTTACGTTGCGTACTGATGCGGTTTTGCCCTGGACGTCGTTTGTTGAGCTCGTCTTGAATTTGGCTTAAATCCATCGCAAGTCCGGCAGGACATCCATCAATAACCACACCCATGCCTTCCCCATGCGATTCCCCAAAAGTGGTTATTCTAAATATATTACCAAATGCATTAAACATAGCGTCCGATTATGAAAGTGCGTTTTCGAGGTCCTGGATCAATAGTTCTACATCTTCGAAACCTACATAGAAACGAATAAAGGAAAAAGGAATATCGGAACTATGATAATTTTGAGAATTCATTCTGGCAAGTGCCGGGAAAATCAGTGATTCATAACCTCCCCAGGAGCAAGCTTTGAGGAAGTACTGGAGTTTATTACAAAATGCTTCAACCTCCTCCGGGCTTTCCATATTCAGTTCAATCGAAAATTGCCCGGCAGCTTGTTTCATCTGCTTTTTGGCTAATTCAAATTGAGCGTCGTCCTCGTCAAATGGATAATAGACACGAGCTACTTTTGGGTGGTTTTTGAGAAATGCCACAATCTTTGGAGTACTCTGAGCTACTCGATCCATCCTGAGATGAAGGGTTCTCAAACCTCTTAGCATAAGCCAGGCATCATGTGGTGAAATAATGCCTCCAAGAGTCATAAATTCACCTTTGAAAATATCCTCATACATTGCTTTGGAACAACACAAAACCCCTGCTACGATGTCGCCATGGCCGTTTAGGTACTTGCTTGCAGAATGAATTGAGATGTCAATGCCCATCTCAAGCGGCTTTTGGTTAAGCGGAGTTGCATAACTGTTATCGATAATCGTGGTGATACTATGGCGCTTTGCTAAAGCTGCCACACCTTCAATATCCTGCTGCTCGAAGGTCCCTGAATTGGGCGATTCAAGCATGAAAATTCGCGTATTGGATTTGATCGCAGCTTCCCAATTTTCAATAGCTTTCCCATCAACATAATCAACTTCAACTCCAAACCGCCCTAGCAGATTATCAAGTAGTTTGGTGGTCCAGCTATAAGGCTTCTGTACGCATACGATATGATCGCCAGCCTTTACATTTGCGATTACAGCAGCCGCAATCGCGGCAGAACCCGAGCTGAAAACCAGGCATTCCTCAGAGCCTTCTAGCGCAGCCAGCTTTGTTCGCAAGGTTGCTACGGTTGGGTTTACGCCACGTGAATAAAAGGCCTGACTGCTCTCATTTGCTAGTGCCTCACGCATTTCTGCAACCGTGCGAAAACAAAAATTGCTGCTTTGATTAAGCACAGGAGCTACTGATCCCTGGCGATCTTCACCATAATGTGTCAGTATTTCGGATGGGTTATGCATAGTCGTTAATGTTGATATTGTTTGAGGAAAGCTTCTAAATCTGAGAGCTTGCCGGCGTCTTCGGGATTGATGTTTATTTTTCGTTCCAAAATAACAGGCCCCTGAATCGTTAGCCCTGATTTATGCCGGCTGGAGTATTGAATATTTTCAAAAGCAATCGTAAACACCAATTCTGGTCTGACAGAACGTACGGGTCCAAACCGCTCAAGCGTATTGCCTTTTACAAATGCTGCAATGTCGTCTAAATCATCTTTGCCCAATCCCTCTGAGGCCTTTGTAAATGGCACGAGTTGATCTTCCTTCCACACCGCAAAGGTATATTCAGCATAGGCTGTTCCTCCACGACCCTGATTGCGATGTGCATACAAGAGCACCGCATTAATTTGGAGAAGTGAAGCAGGCCAACTAAACCAATTCCCTTTGGAATATCCTTTTTTCGCCTCCTTTAGCACTAATCCGGTAGCTTGATGATCACGAGCATATTGGTGCAGCTCCGCTAAGCTATCCCAATTATCAAATGTAATAAGCTCAGTGCTCGAAATAAGTGCTGGACTATTGAGCGTTTCAAGATTGGAGGAAAGGATTTTTTTACGCTCTAACAAAGACTCTTTTCGAATGTCCTGGCCCTTTTCCTCAAGCTGATCATAAGCGATGACATGAACAGGAATTTCAGTCAATAGTTTTTTGGATACATTCTTTCGTTTGAATCTGCTTTTGAGTTTCGCATCGGGCAAAATCTTCCCTGCTTTCCAAGCAACGATTATACCTTCAATTGATATCCCTTCTGGAAGAACATCAGAAAGGCTCTGTAATTCAGGGAATTTTTCTGTGATGAGTTCTTCGTTTTTGTCCCAAATAAAAAACACGCCGTCTCGCTTTATTATCTGACAACGTATGCCGTCAAGTTGCCATTCAGCTATCCAGTTTACAGGCTTTCCCAGTGTAGAAATATTCTCCTCAACCTCGTCGATAGTGCGAAAAGGATATGGTTTAGCTGAATTACTTGATGCACTGGCAGTTTCTAGCACATGCTGAAGACTTTCGGTTTCTAATCCCCATTCTCCAGAAAGCGCATGAAATACAACACTACTTTCTTCCTGAGAGACTTCTGCAAGTGCATCTACCAAAAGCTTTTTGGGAACTTTGAATGGAGCAGAACCTGTTACAAGCTTGTGGATGATAAAGCGCTCATAAGCTTGCATACCTTTCCACATCTGTTGTACCCATGCTTGCTTTTCGTCATTTGATTTTTGTACCAAAAGCGAAATTTCTTCCACAATAACTCGGAGCCCACGTTCATCTTGTTGATCTGGATTTGGGACAAAATGGGCGATGGTTTCGGCAAGGTCATTTACCATTTGATAGCTTTCTTCAAAAAGCCAGACAGGCAACCCTGTCTCCTCTATCGCCCAGCTGCGCAATTGGGCGCTAGCGACACTTCGCTTTGGACGTTTATCCCAAAGTAAAGCAAGTGCTGCTAGATGGTCGCATTCATCTGCCTCCTTAAAATATGAAACCAATGCCATATGAATGACATTGGTTTCAGTAGTTTGATCAATTTCGCGAAATAGTTGGGCAAAGCGCCGCATACGTTCGATGTTAAGCCGCCTCTAATACCTGCTTCGCGTCAGAAATCGCCATTTCCAAAGCGCCACGAAGGCCTTCTATCTTGACCAAAAGGTCTTTTTGAAGTTGTAGTACCTGATCTGGGCTCATGTTTTTGATGTGATCAGGAACTGCCGCATGATGGTGGTGCTCACCGTCAGCATGGTCGTGAGCATGTTCGATTCCTGGAACTTCTACAAGCGCCTCTTCCCACTTTGCATAGCTAGGACGAAAGCTTTGAAGCGAAGTAGCAGCCATAGAAATCATGTTTCCACGCTCTGCATTTACTTTTAAGTCAAGTGCTTTAAATGCTTCGGTAAGTCTTGCTAGAATCAGATCTGATTCATTGAGCATTTCTTTTACTTGCCCCTGAACTTCAATGGAGTTTAGGTGCACTTTGAATGCTTCCTGCAACTTCGGATCAGGCTCTTTTTCACAAGCGATTGTGGTTAAAAGAAGCCCGAGTATTGCGATAAAAAAAATGTTTGAATTAGTCATCAGTTTGTATCTGTGATATGGTTGAGTCTTTTGGAGAAACAGGATGGGTTAAAAATTTACTACCCATAGGTTTTGCTTGATTGCTTCCAGGGTGTACCCAGCAGCTATGCCCGGCTTCTCCGCCATGTGGGCATGGTTTGATCAAAAAGCAAATCCCAATGGCTACTAGTAGTAGACCAAACTTTAAGGGATGTAACTTCTTGCTCATTGGTATAAAATTAAGAAAGATTCTGTAAATAGTTGATCATCAGTCTTAAACCGAAGCCTGTGGCCATGCGGTCTTTCCCAAATGCACCTTGTTGTAGCGCCATTCCGGCAATGTCCATGTGCGCCCAGGCACTATGCTTATTAGTGAAGGTTTGGAGAAAAGTTGCTGCTGTAATCGCACCTGCCGGCGGTCCGCCGTAGTTTTTGATGTCGGCGATATCAGTATCCATCATACTTGCATACTCTTCCCAGATAGGCATGCGCCATACGCGTTCCCTGCTGCGTTGCCCAGCATCATAGAGGGCAGAAGCAAGTGCATCATTTGGTGTAAAGAGTGCGCCAGCGTGGTAGCCTAGTGAAATAACAGCTGCACCCGTAAGCGTCGCAAAATCAATCAAAACATCAGGTTTGAAATTTTTCTCTACATAGCTCAAGCCATCGGCAAGAATGAGTCTTCCTTCTGCATCCGTATCGATGACCTCGATCGTTTTACCACTATATGAGGTAAGGACATCACCTGGATTGATGGCATTGCCGTCAGGCATATTATCAGTAGCCGGAACAGCAGCGACAATGTTTACAGGAAGTTTTAGCTTGGCTGCTGCCTCGATCGTGCCGAGCACTGCTGCAGCTCCGCCCATATCACTCTTCATCAGGTGCATATTGCGTGAGCCTTTTATAGAAATACCTCCGGTATCGAAGGTGACTCCCTTACCTACAAGTCCTATGGTCTGTTTTGCCGCAGCATGCTTGTATTGCATCAGAATGAATACAGGTGGGCGTTCACTTCCCTGATTGACCCCCAGTAATGCGCCAAAGCCTTCTTTTTCGAGTCTTTTTTTATCAAAAATATCAACCTCAAACCCATTCTCTTTTCCACTTGCTACTGCCCATTCTGCAAGATATTGTGCATGCACATGGCTGCCTGGTTTATTGACTAAGTCCATGATGCGCGCCTGTACTTCAACAATGCGTTCCGCATCATGAGTTGCGCCATGTACTTGTGTATTATGTACAGCATTAGTGATGATTTGCAGCTTGCCAACTTCTTTACGATCTCCCTTTTCTGATTTGAGAAGGGCATTGTCGTAACTGCCTAGTTTCCAGCCATAGAGCGCAGCAGCAGCCCACTGAGGAATGTTTACGTGCTGCGCAAGCGGAGACCAGCGAAGAAGATCAATGGCTGCAAGGCCGGTTTTGCGGTTGCCTCGTGTATGCACCCATTCACGAATAGCCATCTCCAATTGGTGAGGCTTTGGATCATCTCCCAGGCCTAAAAGCACGATTCGCTTTGCAGGTGTAGCCCTTTGTGGATATAGCGTGATTATTTCACCTGCCTTGCCGGAAAAGTCCTCAGCTAATCCTGATGCTGGTATCTCCAACTCGGAGGCAATTTGACCTATGCGATCCTTACTAGCCTGGCTTGGAAAAGCAACGAAAAGTGTGTCTAGTTGATTGGGAAAATTATCGTGTAATCGATCCATGCTGCAAAGGTATGATTAACAATTCGTATTGAGTAGTTTGCAGTCAAACAAAGCAGGAATATGAATGAATTAGTTGAAGCTCATTTAAGAAAAGATCCTAAAATGAGTTCTGTGCTTGATGTGGTGAGGCCGTATGAATTAGCTCTTGAACAAAGGACAGTATTTGAAGCGACTGTGCGAGCAATTGTAGGGCAACAAATATCCACAAAGGCTGCCGCGAAAATTTACGAAAGGCTTATCGATCTGATGGGAAGAGAGAGGCCGGCTCCTGCTAAGATTCTGGACGCAACGGAAGAAGAACTGAGAGCTGTTGGGCTTTCACGTCAAAAAATTAGTTATGTAAAAAGCATTGCTACATTTTTTGAAGAACAGTCTCATGACTGGGATAATTTGAGTGACGATGAGGCGGTGAAATTATTGGTTAGCATTCGTGGAGTAGGGGAGTGGACTGCTCAAATGGTCCTGATGTTTACGCTTGGCCGTGAAGATGTTTTTGCTCCCGGCGATTTAGGTATCCAACTGGCAATGAAGGAGTTATATGGAGTTTATGGGAAAGGAAAAGCACTGGAGCGTGCACTTACTGAAATAGCAGAACCCTGGAGACCTTACAGAAGTTACGCGTGTCGAGCCCTTTGGCCTTGGAGGGATAAATAATTGGCCCTCGGCGTTCGATGTTTGATCCTCGATTCTCAAACCTTAAAGAATCGAGGATCAAACATCAAGAATCGAACAGCGAGGACTGTAAAAACAAAACCCACACCAAATGGCGCGGGTTTTCACAACAAACAATAACAACAATTAGCTGTCTACTCTTCTACAGGATAGGATCCTGCAATGCCTTTGTTCTATTTTCAAGATTTTCTATTTGATTAGAGAAAGAATCGTCATCCCAGACGGCCTCACTCTCGGAGCTTACTGGCACTATAACCGATACTGCAGCAGCAGATTGATTATTATTGCTAGTGGTGGGAGTTCCTAAAAAGGCGGAAACCCCAAATGCAATCAAACAGACTGTCGTAAGGAAGGCCATCTTCCAAACTGATTTTTTAGGAGGAGGCACTTTCATTTCCTGTTTCGCAGCTTCTTCAATAGCTTCAATAATAGCATCTGAGGGTTCAAATACCACAGATCCTATTTGAGAAGAAGTCTGTTGAAAGAATTCGTAACGGGAGAGAAGTTCCTCATCGGTCGAGAGTGCTTTGACCAAAGCATCAGCTTCGTCAAATGGCATCTCGTCATACAAGAATAAGAGTAGGTCGTTATCGCTGAATACGGTTTTCATAATGAGCCAGAGTACCTGTTTCGTGGGCAATTTTTTTCAAATTCAGCAATGCATAACGCATGCGGCCCAGTGCGGTATTGATACTCACGTCAGTGATGTCGGCAATCTCTTTGAAAGAGAGATCAGCGTACGTTCTCATAATGAGCACCTCGCGTTGCTTGTCGGGCAGTTGCTGAATGAGTGCTTTTATGTAACGCTGGTTTTCCGTCCTTATTATCTGATCTTCTGCACTCCCTTCAGTTTGAGGAATAGTTGCAAAAATATCATAGTCTTCTGACTCACGCTGTAACGGGTTCCGCTGTACTTTGCGGAAGTGGTCAATAGCGAGATTTCGGGCAATACGGGTCACCCATGGAAGAAATTTACCTTCTTCATTGTACTTTCCAGAGCGAATCATGCGAACGACTTTAATCATGACCTCCTGAAAGAGATCTTCCGCAACCGATCTATCCTTCACAATGAGGTAAATCGTAGTAAATACTTTAGTTTTGTAACGAGTTAGCAGGATAGCGAAACAGCGTTCATTTCCGTTAATGAATGCCTTAATAAGATCTCTGTCTTCCTGCTTGGATAGCGCCTTGTCCATGACTGTTGTTGAATGTTTAGTTGATCGTCAAGTAGTCTTGCTTCATATGGGACCGTTGGCAGATTAAAAATGCAGTGGTGGATCTTTCTCGTGTTTGTAATTTGGAATTCTGTTTGTCGGAACAGAATGATATAGAACAAATATAGGCGCGAACCGCTTTTCCTCCAAGCCTAACGGTTGTCCTTTATCCCTGAACGGTAAAAATCAAATCCGAACGAGAATATTTCATGCCTGACATACTCATAAAAAACGCCCGGGTGAATAACCTGAAGAACGTAACAGTCGATATTCCGCGTAATAAGCTAGTGGTAATCACTGGCGTAAGTGGTTCCGGAAAGTCCTCCCTGGCCTTTGATACGCTATATGCTGAAGGTCAAAGACGTTACGTAGAATCGCTTTCGAGTTATGCTCGTCAGTTTCTTGCCCGTATGGAAAAGCCGGATGTCGACTACATCCAGGGCATTTCGCCTGCCATGGCGATCAAGCAGCAGGTGTCTACCACCAATCCACGATCTACTGTAGGAACCACTACGGAGATTTATGACTTCCTGAAATTACTGTTTGCGCGAGCAGGTCGTACCTACTCGCCTATTTCAAACGAACTTGTAAAACGAGACACAGTCACCGATGTCGTAGATTTTCTAATTGACCTGCCGGAAGGGAGCAAGGTTCAGTTGTATGCAGACATCAAGGTTCGCTCAAAAGGAACCAAGGCTGAACTGGAGCTTACACTTCAAAAAGGTTTTCCCAGAGTCCTCTTTAAAGGAGAGCCTCGGTTTATTGAAGACTTATTAGAGGAAAAGAAGCTGCCTAAGCTTGAACATATTACACTGATCATCGATCGTATTGCAATTCGTAAAGACGATCTTCAGAATTTGAGAGGCCGTTTAGGCGATAGTGTGCAGACTGCATATCAGGAAGGGCAAGGTACCTGCCGTATTAAGGTAGATGATCATGAGCCGGTTAAGTTTTCGGAGCGCTTCGAAATGGACGGCTTAAGCTTTGAACTGCCTTCTGTAAATCTGTTTTCGTTTAACAACCCTTATGGAGCCTGCTCGGATTGTGAAGGTTTTGGGCGCGTATTGGGGATTGATGAAAAACTCGTAGTACCTGATCACAGTAAGTCTGTGTTTGAGGGCGCCATTGCGCCTTGGCGCGGCGAAGTGATGAGTGAGTATAAGGACGCCTTTGTAAGAGCAGCCGAACAAATAGACTTTCCGGTTCATCGCCCTTATTATAGATTGACGCGCCAAGAGCGTGAGCTGCTCTGGGATGGCATTCCTGGCGCAGAAGGAATCGGCGACTTTTTTAAATACATCGCCTCAAAAACTCATAAGATTCAATACCGTGTCATGCTCGCGCGCTATCGTGGGTACACGACATGTCCTGAGTGCAAGGGAAGCCGGTTGCGTAAAGATGCCAACTATGTCAAGGTTGGCGGATATAGCATTAGCGATTTTCTATTCATGCAGTTAAATGAGTTGCATGATACGATCAGCAAGCTCGATGTCGATGAGCATCAGGCGGCAGTCGGGAAGCGACTTTTGACCGAAATTAAAACACGCTTATCATACTTATTAAAGGTAGGGCTAGGATACCTTTCCCTTAACAGAAAGGTGAACTCCCTTTCTGGCGGCGAAATGCAACGTATTCGATTGGCGACCTCGCTGGGAAGTGGGCTTGTCGGCTCCATGTATATTCTTGATGAACCCAGTATCGGATTACACCCGCGCGATACTGATCGTCTCATTGAAATTTTGGAAAACCTCCGCGACCAGGGGAACACTGTAATCGTAGTGGAACATGATGAAGGCATCATGAAAAAATCCGATCGTCTAATCGATATGGGGCCAGGTGCTGGCGAACTTGGCGGCGAAGTCGTATTCAACGGTAAGTTTAAATCTATTTTTAAAGAAGATACCTTAACCGGAAAATACCTCTCAGGGAAAGAAGAAATTCCAGTGCCTGCCATTCGCCGCAAGAGTGGAAATAAAATTCAGATTCAAAACGCACACACTCATAACCTAAAAGGCATCCAGGTAGATATTCCGCTCCAGGGCCTTACGGTGGTAACAGGAGTGAGTGGCTCAGGCAAAACAACGCTTGTCACTGAGGTGTTGTATCCTGCGCTCCAGCGTCAGCTGGGAAGTATGGGCAATAGCAGTAGCACAAACGGCGTGCTCGATGGCGACACGCAGTTGATTAAAGCAGTGGAAATGGTCGACCAGCGCCCGATCGGACGTAGCGCGCGCTCCAATCCGGTCACCTATATAAAGGCTTACGATGTTATCCGTGACCTTTTCTCCAAACAACAGCTATCCCAAATAAAAGGACTCAAGCCAGGCGCATTCTCTTTTAACATTGATGGCGGAAGGTGTGATAACTGCAAAGGCGACGGCAAGGTCGTTGTCGAAATGCAATTTTTGCCTGATGTCGAATTGGTGTGTGAAGTGTGTGGCGGAAAGCGTTTTAAGAAAAACGTCCTGGAAGTTCAGTATAAAGGAAAGAACATCAACGACGTCTTGAATCTCACCCTACATGAAGGCCTTGAGTTTTTTAAAGAGGAGAAAAAAATTGCTCATAAACTTGAGATTTTGAATAGAGTAGGGCTTGGCTATTTGAGAATGGGACAGAGCACCAGCACGCTTTCTGGTGGTGAAGCTCAACGAATGAAGCTGGCCTCATTCCTTGCAAATACTGCCGATAGTCCTTCTAGCGGCACTTTCTATATCTTCGATGAGCCTACAACTGGTTTGCACTTCGATGATATTAAAAAGCTGCTTGCAGCGATGAATGAACTGGTAGAGCGAGGTAGCTCGGTCTTAGTCATCGAGCATAATACTGATGTGATCAAATGTGCTGATTGGATTATTGACCTTGGCCCTGAAGGTGGTGACGAAGGGGGGGAGCTTGTTTTTCAGGGAACGCCTGAAGATTTGATCAAAGAAAAAAAGAGCTACACCGCGAAGTATGTAGCTGAGAAATTGGTATGATACCGACGTACACCTTATTAGATATAGAAAAGTGGTCGCGCCGGGACCACTTTTACTTTTACAAAGCATTTGACGAGCCCTTTTATGGAATAACCGTCAATGTAGATGTGAGTAAGGCGTACCAAAGATCGAAAGATCATGGGTGGTCATTTTTCCTCTACTATTTGCACACATCATTAAAAGCTGCGAATTCTGTTGAAAATCTCCGCTACCGTATCCACGGAGAATCCGTCAGGATTTTTGACACCATTCAGGCCGCAGCCACGATCAATCGACCCGATGGTACCTTTGGTTTTTCACACATTCCTTATGTCGAGGATTTTGCTGAATGGCTGGTGCTTGCAGAGGCTGAAGTAGCACGTGTGCGAGCAGAAAAAGGTCTTAATCCAACATTATCAGGACCAGACGTTATTCATTATTCCGCGATACCTTGGCTGCATTTTACATCCATGTCTCATGCGCGAAACTTATCCATTCCAGATAGCGTGCCTAAAATTTATTTTGGGAAAATAGCTTCCGAGGAAGATGGACGTATGATGATGCCTGTTTCAGTGCATGTCCACCATGCCTTGGTGGATGGCATTCACATAGCGGCTTTTATTGAGGAGTTTCAGGAATTGCTACTATATAACCCGTGAAATCATTCCTTGCAGCTTTAGCGTCCAAAAACTATCATTATTGCCTAGCCTTTTAAGGCCAAGCACCCTAAGATAACCCATACTGCTCAATCGAGCTCCGAATCTGCTCTTCCTCAGTCGTTTCTGGAAAAAGAATATAGCGAGGAGCCAGAATGGGCTTAGCTTGGCTAATCTTGATGTGTGTGAGAGAGGTGAAAGGGAATTTCCCTCCTGTCATGGCTAAGAGTGGCGCTGATAGCGCAGTGAATTCCTTATCAGCTTTTCTAATAATGGAAGCCGTTCCTTTTAATTGAAAACCCTTTTGTACCAAAATATCAACAAAGCTTATACAGACCTGCGGATTTTGGCGAATATTTTTGACGGTTTGGGGGGAGGCTATATTGGCAATGATGATGCTATCGCCTTCAAAATGGGTGAATATCTCTTTTGGAGATACATTGGGTATGCCTTCTTGGGAAGAAGTTGCCAGCCAGCAGAGTACGCTTTTTTCGATGGAGGATATTATGGCTGGGGATAGCATTTTTTATTTAAAAAAATCGATCATCTTTCTCAGGCTATCGCGGGCGATATCCGATACACGATCCATTGTGCCATCAAGGGTATCTTTTAGTTCGTGCCAGGAGTCTTCTGTTGTGATACGCAAAGCGTCAAGATTAGCGCTTAGGTCTTCCTTTAGTAAACCCAGCTCGCCCATCTTTTCATCAAAGCGCTCCTTTGCGGCACCTGTCGTGTTTTCGCCTTTAGCCTGGAGCGTATCCATCGTCTCATTCAATTCATCGAGTTGGTCCTTGAGCTTGCTGATATACGCCTCGCGGGTAGATTTTAAATCCATTGTTTTGATTAGCTTATTTAGTGATTAGCTGATTTGATGATGGAGAATCATACATCAGCTAATCAACACAAACAAGAGTTGTAAATTCTGCAATTGTTAATCGCTAATCTGCAATCGTAAATCCATCAAACAAAAACATGCGATGATGCATGGACTATAAAGATTGTAAATTGCAGATTAACGATTGCAGATTCAAGAATTAATGCCTTCGGCATTAAAGGTGTATAACCTCGTCATATGCAGCGGCAGCAGCTTCCATCACAGCTTCCGACATGGTCGGGTGAGGGTGTACCGCTTTGATAATTTCGTGACCGGTGGTCTCAAGCTTGCGCGCCATCACGATCTCAGCGATCATGTCAGTAACGCCTGCGCCCAGCATGTGCGCGCCAAGGAGTTCGCCATATTTAGCATCAAAAATAAGCTTAACGAATCCGTCTTTTTTGCCAGAAGCACTTGCTTTACCTGAAGCAGAGAATGGGAATTTGCCCACTTTGAGTTCGTACCCAGCTTCCTTTGCCTGACCTTCGGTCATGCCGACTGATGCAACTTCCGGCTGTGTATAGGTACATCCAGGGATGTTGCCATAGTCAAGCGCTTCAATATCCATTCCGGACATTTTTTCAACACAAATAATACCTTCATGCGAAGCCACGTGTGCAAGCGCAGGGCCATCGGTAATGTCACCAATCGCGTATACGCCGTCAACTGAAGTTTTGTAAAACTCATCAACGACAACTTTGCCACGCTCAGTCTTAACACCGGTTTCTTCCAGGCCAAGGCTCTCAAGGTTGCCCACGATACCCACAGCAGAAAGAAGGATATCAGCTTCAAGCTTCTCTTCACCTTTTTTGGTTTTTACAGTAGCGACTACTCCTTTGCCAGAAGTGTCAACCGCAGTAACCTCAGAATTGGTCTTGATCTTGACGCCTTTCTTCTTATAAATGCGCTCCATCTGCTTAGACACTTCTGCGTCCTCGCGAGGAAGGATAGCTGGCATAAATTCAACAATGGTTACCTCTGTTCCCATATTTTTATAGAAATAGGCAAACTCCATCCCGATAGCACCTGAGCCAACAATGATCATGCTGGAAGGCTGCTTCTTGAGGGTCATCGCTTCGCGATACCCGATGATTTTATCACCATCGATTGGAAATGCAGGCATGCTGCGTGAGCGTGCTCCTGTAGCAAGAATAACGTTCTTGGCCTGGTACACAGTTTTGGTTCCGTCTTCTGCGGTAACCTCTACGCGCTTACCAGGAACCACTTTGCCAGTTCCTTTGATTTCGTCAATCTTGTTTTTGCGGAAAAGGAAACCAATCCCTTTGCTCATTCCGGCGGCAACGCCGCGAGAGCGTTGAACTACCGCACCAAAATCATGCGATGCGGATTCTACCTTGATTCCGTAATCTTCGGAGTGATTGATGTAGTCCATTACCTCGGCACTTTTCAAAAGCGCCTTGGTAGGAATACAGCCCCAGTTTAGGCAAATACCTCCGAGCGCTTCGCGCTCAACCACTGCGGTTTTCATACCAAGCTGACTTGCACGAATCGCAGCTACATAGCCTCCAGGGCCACTTCCAATGACGATAAGGTCGTAATTTGTTGCCATATTATTATTAAAGTCTTAAGCAGTTTTTGATTGAGGGGGCGAAGTTAAGGATTTAATTTTAGGCTGCTAGCTTCTGGCCTCCAGCTTCTGGCTTTTTGAGAAGAGTTTTTTCAGGCTGCTAGCTTTTGGCCTCTAGCTTCTGGCTTTTTGAGAAGAGTTTTATAAAAAAAGTCCCAGATGTAAAACACCTGAGACCTGATTAAGTATCATTAAGCCAGTAGCCAGTAGCCAGTAGCCAGTAGCCAGTAGCCAGTAGCCAGTAGCCAGTAGCCAGCTTACAAGCTTTTCAGAATTTCTTCATTCTGCTTTACGTAGCCATCATTCTTGTCGGCTTTTGCTGCTTCGAGAGCTTTCATTGCCGTAGCTTTTGCGCCAGCCTTGTCACCCATCGCTTTGTGAATTTTTGCTTTGATCGTCATTGCCCAATAAGCACCTTCACGTAGTTCGATCGCTTTGTCGATCCACTCCTGAGCCTTCTTGAGGTCACGGTTTGTTTCGAGGTAGTAACGTGCTGCCTGATAGTACTGACCACTAGAAGGTCCAGCCATCATCTTATCGATATTGGCAACTACCATTTCGTCAGCAGGAAGCATCATTTCGATAGCAACCTTTGTGTTTTCCCACTGGATAACCAAGTGAGCCTTGTCTTTGCGAAGGTGGTCGAGGTGAATGCTAAGGCTTTCGTAGCTGTCCTTTGTTTTGGTAGGAGTAACTTTGAATTGAGCAGCAATCGCGTCTTCCTTGATTTCGTTAGGCACTCCCCAGTGACTAAGGTCAGTGTATAGCATGACTGTCCAGCTATCTTTTCCTGGCTTTGTATAAAGTGCGTACTTGCCCTTTTTTACTTTACTTCCACCAATAGTAACATCAGTAGAGAATTCGATTTTGGTTGAAGCATTCGCTCCTGTGCGCCAAACTTTATCGAAAGGAACAAGCTCACCAAAAATGGTACGGCCTTTCATGCTTGGACGTGAGTAGTCGATCGTAATTTCTGTCAAACCGGCCATCTGTACAGTTTTGCAAGAAGGGCTAGGAGCAGGTGCCATCTGGGCTTGCAGTGTGCCAAGGCAAAGCAGGGCAACAGCAATAAGTAATGTTGAAATGTTTTTCATTATAGAGGTTGGATTAGATTGAAAAGATGTGGCTGCAAAAGTATTAAAAGATTTTTGCAAGAATAGTCACTTAACACACATGTAGGGATTTGGTTTGAGCAAAGATTCAAAAATGTCCTGTTTCTATTGAGAAAAAGAAAAACCTAAATCGAGTCCTATCCAGTAGGCAATAAGCCCGTCTGAACGCCAAAAGCGGTTATAGCTAATATCGAGTGATTTTAGCTTGTGTTTTTTTTGTGAGAAAAAACGAAAACGACCTATTCCATAAAGCGGCCGAATGCTCGCCTGAATTCCTAATCGCTGACTACTCAGCGCAGAAAGGTCATAGTCAGATGTGAAGAATGTGCTGCTACTAAGATGCTCTCCATAAGGTAGAAAATACCGCGCCGCCGATTGGCGATGCCAGCGATACGAAGGCGCAATCGTGACATAATTGCCAAGCTTGACCGGAACCTTAAGACTAGCCGTCTGTGCCTGAATCCCAAAACTATCCCAGTAATAGCGAAGCTGCCCACGCAGCACCAGCGAGCCACCGATAAAGGCATTCAGCCTTGCTGAGATGGGTAGTTTAAATCTGTTTCCAGGAAGACGTTCGATAAAGGGAAGCGAATCATTTTGCACAAAAACCCGATGGAAAGGAGTCGCCAAAAGGCCTTGTTGCCAGGAAGGCTCAAAGGCAAGCAGGCCCTGCATCCGTCGATTGATTACACGGCTGTACGTGAAGGCGAGATTGACCGTGCGCCGCTTATCAGTTGGGACATTGGCGCGGGTACTGCCCCGAAGCTCATCCGGTACATAGAC
>JBGCFB010000279.1:0-24843 GCA_045106685.1 Bacteroidia bacterium
CAAAAATGCAGACGGAACAGGCGGCATTGTTCGTATCAAATCGGGCTACCAATTGCGAAATATCACCCAACGAACCCACCACGCTGACGGCTCAAATGTGAACGACGGACCGCCGGTTGATGCCACCTATTTTTTAGGATATTTTCGAGAAGATTATGAATTTATTAATCATCCTGAGGAAGAATTTTTGGATGAACACAACGGTCGTTTTTGCAAAACACCTGAATATCCGAATGGCACATATGCCTATTTCGCAACGGTAGATGCAGACTGGAATTCAGCTTACCCATACGTGGTTGGGCCTACGTTTTATGGCAACTATGAAAACCGAAAAGTAGAGACTGTAGACGAAACTACTACCGTCTTTACAGGTGCGACTTCGATATCAGCATCAGACTTTAACGCACTGAATATCAGCGTATTTCCAAACCCTTCAACCGACTTAATCGCAGTTCAAATCAACGATTTAGTACGAGAAAATATGGAGGTTACGCTTACAGATTTGAGTGGAAAGCAGATCGCTACGTCACGCATTGAGGCTGGAACTACTATCGCATATTTTGATGTGCAAACAGTGTATGAGGGAACGTATCTCATTACGATTTCCAACGGCAAAAATAAGCTTACAAAAAAGGTAACAATCCTACGGGATTAAGGATCATAATTTTCATAGGTGGATAGTGAAGGTCAAAGTGGCGAGAGCTGCTTTGGCCTCTTTTTTAGTTAGAAAGTAAACAAAATAACAACTCGCACGTTCGATAGCAATACTTTCAATATCAAATTGATTACTTTCAATACCTATGATTTCTACAACATCCTCTTCTCCTTCCAACATTGGCGAGTCTACAAACAAGCGCCATCGTATAACAATCGCTCATGGTGACGGCATTGGGCCGGAGATCATGAAAGCTACTTTAAAAATCCTTGAAAGCGCAGGAGCTGCTTTAGATTATGACGAGATTACGGTTGGTGAGCAGGTATTTCTACAAGGTCATAGTGCCGGAATTAGTCCTGAATCGTGGGACGTTTTGAGAAAAAATCCGATTCTTCTAAAAGGACCGATTACGACACCACAAGGAGGCGGTTACAAAAGCCTCAACGTGACTATTCGTAAGTCAATGGGCCTTTATGCAAATGTGCGCCCATGTCGTGCCTATACACCGTACGTCGAAAGTCATTTTCCTGAGATGGATCTCGTAGTGATTCGCGAAAACGAGGAAGACCTTTATGCAGGCATCGAACACCAGCAAACTCCTGAAGTAGTTCAGTGCCTGAAGCTCGTTTCAAGCACAGGCTGTGAGCGGATTATTCGCTACGCATTCGAATATGCGCGTTCGCATAATCGCAAGAAAGTGACTTGTATGAGCAAGGACAATATCATGAAGCTCACCGATGGTATGTTCCACCGCATATTTGATGAGGTCAAGGCAGAATATCCTGACATTGATGCTGAGCATCATATTATTGACATTGGTTCAGCGCTTATAGCTACTAATCCTGAGCGATTTGATGTGATCGTCACGACGAATCTATATGGTGATATCGTATCCGACATTACTGCACAAATTGCAGGTTCTGTTGGCTTGGGTGGCTCATCGAATGTGGGCGACAATCTTGCCATGTTTGAGGCGATTCACGGTTCTGCGCCTGATATTGCCGGCAAAGACATGGCAAACCCTTCAGGGCTTATTCATGCAGCGTGCATGATGCTTTCGCACCTTGGCGAAGGTAAGATGGCAGGGCGTATACTCAATGCACTTTTAAGTACACTAGAAGACGGAATCCATACAGGAGACCTCTGGAGCGAGAGCTTCACTAAGAAGAAAGTAGGAACACAGGAATTTGCGGATGCTGTAATCGAGCGACTCGACCGTACACCTGCTGTGATTAAGCCCGTTTCATTTTCGGATGACCTTAAACCTATACGCGTAGTCCTAAAGCCAAAGGCCAGAGCTTCAAAAGAGCTTACCGGTGTTGATTTGTTTATCGACTGGAATGAAGATAACCGTGATGCCGATGTGCTGGGTAAAGGCCTGGAAGCAGCAGCCCAGGATATGAAACTCAAAATGATCACCAATCGTGGTGTAAAAGTATATCCAAACGGGTTTCCTGAAACTCATCATACCGACCACTGGCGCTGCCGCTTTATCGCAAAAGATGCTAGTACAATTCAGTACGAGCAAATAATGAACCTGATGCAACAGGTGAGCAACAACGGATATGATATTATCAAAACAGAAAACCTCTATATGATCGACGGCAAGCGTGCCTATTCATTAGGACAGGGTGAGTAATTCACCCTTCTGATATATACACTCCTATTTTATTTAGATCAAAGAGCTGCTCCATACCTTGGGGTGGCTCTTTGTGTACATACCAGTGTAAAATTGCTTGAAAGCGCTATGAGCGAAGGTTATTCCAATTTGTTGTTACTTAGGGTATGCGTTGGCATGTTCGACTTTTTGCGCCTGTAATTGTTGCAGCCCTATTTCTCCTGGTAAATTTGATTATCGAATTCACCAGCATGGATACCAGTTATTTTTTTAGAAGAATAATTTTGCCCTTAATCAATGTATGGACTATCGCTTGGTGCTGTATCCAACCCCTTATTTTTCCTGCACGAGCATATAAAACACGATACCGTACTCCCATTATCATATGTATTTTAATCTGTCCAATCTTTCTAACCGACCTTATCACACGCTTTACTCGGGAAGAAGAAACTTGGACACCTTTTCTTCTTTTAGCAGCCCTTATCGCTACTATTTTATATTTTTTACGCCACCGAAAACCCATCTATACAAAAGCGCCTGGATTAGCTCAGATTAAAGATATCGGGATAAAATTTGCGCTGTTTGGCTGGATCGTTTTTGGAATTTTCCTGATTGATGAAGCTTTCCTTAGAACACGTGTGCTTCGCCCTATTGTACAAGATGACCTCTACCGAAATATGCTCCTGGCACCTTGGGGAATAAGTCATATAATTGCTGCGGTAGGTCATTATGCCGAAGCGATCATTCATCGCAAGCGAGATAGCGATGATGCCTGGCAGGAGCAATTAGATAAGATTGGAAACTCCGTAGAGTAGAAAGTGCATAATAGAAAGCTTAAAGTGGAAAACTTTGCACTTTAAGCTTTCTACTATGATCTTTCAACTCATAAAAAAAGCCCTGACCGAATGGGCCAGGGCAATGGGTGGAATTGAGGTATGAGTTAGTGAGAAGGTGAGATTAGTTTCGCTTCATAAGCAAGCTTCTTGATGAAGACTTACTGCTTCTTGAAGGTGCAGGCTTGGCACTACTTGGAGCCTTCTTCACAACTGAAGGCTTACGCGCCGGAGTTGGCTTTGGAGCTGGTTTAGGGCTTGGAGCCTTTTTAACTCTGCTTGGCGAAGTGCTTCTTGAAGGGTTACGACTTACAGTCGATGTTCTGCTTCTGGTTGGAGTAGACTGACGTGTTACTGTCGTGCTTCTGCTTCGTGAAGGAGTAGCCTGACGTGTTACGGTCGACGGCGCACGCCTTGTGGTCGTAGTAGTCCGCTTTACAGGTGCCGGGCTGCGACGTACCGTTGTAGAACGAGTCGTGCTTGGAGTACGACTTGGAGCACGCTGAGTAGTAGTCGTACGACGGGTCTGAGTAGGCTGCTGAGTGACTACCTGACGAGGACTACGTGTTACAACCGGACTTGGCTGACGTCTTGGAGCAGGTGTTCCTCCTACAGTACCGCGGTTACCCGTACTAGGCGTCGTAGAAGAAGGCCGGATCGAAGAACTCGCACGAGAAGGAACAGGCTTTGTCGAAAGCTTTTTACCTACACTCTGACGTACTGCCTGACTCAATGACTGCGTCATTACAGGACGATTTGTAGTACTTCCAGAACGTCCCTGCGTAACGCCAGCACGTGTTGCTGTTCCAGCAGTTCCAGCCCTTCCGGCATTGCGTTCTTCACGTTTTACTGCCTCCTGGCGTACGGTTGCAAGCTGCTGCATCTGACGGCGGATCCCATCACGCTTAGCAGCTTTCTTATTGATGTATGCTTGTCTTTGAGCGATACTCATGCGACGCATTTCTATAGGGAGATTGGCGGCTGGATATACCCGAATGTCTATACGCCCCATTCTTACAGCATCTACTAAGTCCCAGCGAGGGCAACGGTAGCTACGTCTCGACTTGTAAATCACACGCTGAGCAGCATAGTTCATTCCGTATCCGTATGAGTTCCTATCCTGACGACGCATACGCTCACAGTAGTCAGCACCATTCGCTCCGTAAGGAATATATGTCCCGTTCAAATCAGCGTTCAATCTCCACAAGTCACGATCCTGAGCGTAACCGCTACGGTAGTCATATGCGTTGTGATTCAAAGCAGAGTACATTCCTGATCCAAAGTAGGCAGCATCAGCCCAACCGTGATTGATCCCCTGGTCGTAGTCTCCACAGAATATCGCGTGAACGTTTATTCCCATTGACTTTGCGTTGCGAATAGACCGACGGAAGTCTGTGCGTCCCTTATCCATCGATTCGTTTCCAGCGATGAAGATCATTTTGTCGACATCATAATTACGATCCCAGTGCAACTCGTCTACCGCTTTCTGAATAGCTAATCCAGGGTATTCGTAGCGTCCGCCTACTCGGATTTTGTACAATTCGTCTGCGGCCCAATCTAAATCAGATGTCAGTGGTGTAAGTTGACGAATATAACCGTTTTGAGGGCTGGCATACTTGGAACCAAAATCAAAAACAGAGACTTCAATCATTGGGTAAGCGCCATCGTAGCTATAGCTCAACTCATTTAGAATAGACCAAAACTGTGATTTTGCCTGATTGATAAGCCCTTTCATGGAGCCACTAGCATCAAGGATCAATGCAATCTGCACGCGCTTCTGTCCGTACGTTTGGTCATCACTATGATAATCGTCGTTGTGATGATCATGTCCGTTATTGGTCCGGGTACCGTAGCCGTCTCCATACGGATCATCTCCTCCTGGATATTGGGCAAACAACCCGGCTGCGACTAAAGCGATTATTGAAAGTAAAAGTGTTCTTTTCATGGCTTTGGTATTAAAGTGGTATCCGTGTTTCTATGGTATAAACTTACGCCAGCATAGAGGTGTGGTTAAAGCCGTTTTTACACTTCGTAGTGAAAATTCGGCTAAGCGTGACCGCCACTTTTCAATGCGTGTATACGTTTTGAATAAAAAATCGTGAAATTCGTCCCTATTCTTCGCTTAGCTGTATATATCAGTCTCGTATGCGTCATGGCCAGCTGCCTGCGTACACGCCCCGTCGAACCGCCAGGAGGCGGCAGTTCCGACTGGGTAAGCCCTACTGATTATCAAATCCTGCTGGACAACTTCCAGCGCTCGCTGGCAGAGCGCAATACTCAGAACCTGCTTCGGTGTCTCAGTGAAGACAGTTATTTGTTTGAACCCGTAGCCTCCCTTTTTGCAGATAATGAAAGTATATGGCGAAATTGGGCAAGACAGGATGAGCGCATTTGGTTTGAAAATATGCAGGCAGTGTTGGACATCACGTCCAATAGCCTTCAGCTTACCGAGATCGATCTTCAGGATGTGACTGCGGACTCGCTCCGCTATGTGGGCAATTATCGCTTGCGGATTACACATACTGACACCACTTTACCTACGCTTTTTTTAGGGCAAATACAGTTCAATATGAAAGTAAACGCCTTTAATGAATGGGAAATAAGCCGCTGGACCGATCTTGAAGTGACCCCAGACTCAAGCTGGACATTGCTCAAGTTGCGCTTTACGCAGTAGGTTTGATTAGCTGATTTGATGATGAGCTGATTAGCCAATTTGATGATGTGATTATGAGAATACTATTGGGAAGTTTAATGGTGGCTTTGTTGATGATGGCTTGCGAAAAGGAGCAAGGTGCTTCAGCGCATGAAGAGCAACACATACACTATATCGATCATGGAATTGAGCTGGTCGTACTGGGAACAGTGCAGGATGCAGGTTCGCCCCACATGGGCTGCCGTAAGCTTTGCTGCAAAGACCTCTTTGGAAATCCTGATACAACCCGCAAGGTCGTTTCATTGGGGATATTGGATCATAATGATGAGAAGACCTGGCTATTTGAGGCTACTCCCGATATCGTAACGCAGTGCAAAAAGCTGAAGCGACTCGCGGGTTTTGCCGATAAAGAAACACCCGATGGCATTTTCCTTACGCATGCACATATAGGGCATTATGCAGGCTTGATGTATCTGGGAAGAGAGGCGCTGGGTTCTGATCAGGTTCCTGTTTACGCGATGCCGCGCATGCGCCACTTTCTCGAAAGCAATGGCCCCTGGGACCAGCTTGTGGCCCTGGACAATATTGACTTACAAAGCCTGAAAGCCGACTCACTCTGTGATCTATCAAGAGATCTCGCGGTCCAGCCCTTTTTAGTGCCGCATCGCGACGAGTATTCTGAAACAGTGGGATATGCGATTTCCGGTCCAGATAAGCGAGCACTTTTTATCCCTGATATTGATAAATGGAGTAAGTGGAAAAAGAACATCATCGACGAAATAGCCAAGGTGGATTTTGCTTTTCTTGATGCCACTTTTTTTGACGGAGAAGAAATCAACTACCGCGACATCGCCCAGATTCCACATCCATTTATTATAGAAAGTATGGAACTGTTTGCCTCTTTACCAGAAAAAGAGAAGTCCAAGATTTACTTTATCCACCTCAATCACACCAACCCTGCCCTGAATACCACAAGCCCCCAATATCAGCGCATCATCGATGCAGGCTTTAAGGTTGCTCAGATTGGTCAGCGTTTTCAATTATAATGGTTATGGAAAAAGAGTCGCCATTTGAAGAATTCAGGCCAAATGCTAACAAGGAGCCTTTCGAGAGCATTGTAAAATGGTGGGAGCGTCGTCGTTGGGTGTTCAATGTGGCGGTAGGAGCTACTGGATTTGTAGCTGTAACCGTATTTGGATCCAGTCCCTACTTAGATAGATTAACAATGGTTAGTATCGTTATGTATGGCCTGTTTGCAAACCTAGCATATAGTGTTGGTTGGGGACTAGAATTATTATTACTTCACTACACACGTCATAGGCTATCACTAAAATATTTCAGGCTCCTTTTACTACCTGCTGGCATCATCGGATCATGTATATTAACTTTTCTTCTTGTTGCAATTTTTTCGTAAAAAGATCGAAATAAGCTCCTTATCAGCCTTTTTTTATCTTTTTCAAAAAAACTTTGCCCATCCTGTGACCTAATTATATTACTACCATCATAATACCGAAAGCAAACGAAAACAATTCGCTTTAAGCCAGCGAAAAGAACTTTAAGGATTAGGTAGTGAGTGAGGTAAAGTGTGCCGACAGCCCATGGTTGTACGGCACACTTCCATTTTAAGGAGGTTGCAATCTTCGTGAGAAGTTTTTTTCATCTCAATGTGACCTACAGCAACTACTACCATCTTAAAGGTGAAAACAAACGAAAAACAATTCGCTTTAAGCCAGCGAAAAGAACTATAAGGATTAGGTAGTGAGTGAGGTAAAGTGTGCCGACAGCCCATGGCTGTACGGCACACTTCCATTTTTGGGGGAGTGGTTTTTCAAAGCCGCATTACCGATAAGTAAAGAATCTGCTCCATCACTTGCTCTTTTTCACTGAATCATCGTCAAAAAATCTTCAGATAGCACGCTATCTTCCAGTTTGTTTCCTTGATTTATCGAAAAATAACTGCGTGCTGGATTTGTTTATTTTCTCTTCTTTACTAAAAAATTCACCCTTGAGATGCCTGACATTCCAGCAGATTTTCACGACGGTATAAATATTGCTTTTCTTGCTTCCAATTATGCAGACACAATCTATCGATACACATATCCTCGCTTCGATTGCGAGAGATGCCGGCGCCGCAATTATGGCGATTTACGAGCAGCCTGACGAGGCCTTTAAGGTATCATCCAAAACAGATAACTCTCCCCTAACTGCGGCAGACCGCGCCGCCAACCAAGTCATCGTTGATGGGCTGGAACGCCACTTCAGTCATATCCCGATTCTGTCTGAAGAGGGAAAAGCTATCGCGTATGAACAACGAAAAGAATGGAAGCAGTTCTGGCTGGTTGATCCGCTTGATGGCACGAAAGAATTCATAAAGCGCAATGGCGAATTCACTGTCAATATCGCCTTGATTGAAGATGGGAAGCCTATTGCAGGTGTGGTGTATGCCCCTGTCCTTGATCGTATGTTTGTGGGTGAAGTTGGAAAAGGCGCTTTTGAAATAAAGTCCGACGGAAGCCAAACTCGTCTTTCGACGACACCATATGATGCTACAAAGGCAAACCTGCGTGTCGTTGCATCTCGCTCTCACCCTTCTCCTGCGTTGGAAGCATTCATGGATACTTTGGACGAGCCCACTATCGTCAATATGGGAAGCTCGCTAAAGATCATGCTGATCGCCACCGGCGAAGCAGATGTCTATCCCCGACTAGGACCGACGATGGAATGGGACACTGGAGCAGCGCATGCGGTGCTTGCTGCTGCTGGCGGAACTGTACTTCGTCATGACAGTCAGGAACCACTTATATACAATAAGGAAGATTTGCTCAACCCTTGGTTTGTTGCTTATTGAGGTTATAGCACCCAATCGCTGAGAGACGCGATGAATCGGGTCCCTACAATTCTAGCAATTTTGTTCTCCATACATTATGCACTACCAGTAGCCAGCAGTCAACCACCAAAAAGAGATTGTTAATGTCTTGTCAATACCCTGTTGAAAGCCAAAAGGCTTTTGTAACTTGCGGGCATGGCCAAAAAGCACAATCAATTCGACGATTATGCCTACCTGCGACAGCGTTCGCGGCGTAGTTTGGTTGGTGCTACTGTCAGCATGGGTTTGGTGCTTTTCTTTCTAGGCCTTTTTGTATCAAGTGCATGGCTAGCCACAGAAGGTAGTCGCGAGCTGATGCGTGCCCAACCCGTAAAAATGTTCCTATCGGATCGAATCGATAGCACAAAACTTACGGAGTTACAACAGGCGGTATCACAAGCCTCCTTTTACGCTAGCCACGAGCATGTTACCAAAGATATGGCGCTCAAGCGCATGCAGGAGCGTACTGGCGAAGATGTACTCGCTATTACGGAGGGTATAAATCCTTTGCCCGCTTCCATAGAAGTACAACTTAAGGACGAATACCTAAGCCCTGAGAAAGTACAACCGATTATAAAAGAGCTGCAGAACTACCCGATGGTAACGGATGTAAGTTACTCGTTAGAAGATCTCGCAGAAGCTAAAGAAAATCAACCGGCGGTTTTGCTGGGAGCTGGTCTTCTGTGCTTGCTTACCTGCCTCATCGTCGGGTACTTGATTTTTGGGGCAATACGCGGGACGATTTATGCTCAGCGCCTCAATATTCGAACAATGCAGCTAATCGGCGCTACGAAAGGATTTATTCGTCGCCCCTTCGTATTTCGTGGCTTTATGCAGGGATTTTTTGCAGGTGTTTTGGCAGGCATATTACTCCTCGCTTTTTTAAGCTTACTTCGATTTATATTCCTTGATATTTTTCCTGAATCAGTAGAGCCGCTTCTTCCTGGCCTCGTTGCTATACTTGGTGGAATTGTGTTACTTGGCAGCCTTTTAGGATTTGCTGGTAGCGGAATGGCAGTGAATCGTTTTCTTGACCAGGATCTTGCAGATTTGATGAAATAAAATACCTATGGCTTCCAAAAAAACAAACGCTAAAACTGAGGCTCAGAGCCTTCCTAAGCAGAGCCCAAATGTTGCGATGACCTTTACACGCAAAAACTACATTTTGCTCATCATCGGAGTGCTGATCATTGCCTTTGGCTTTTTCCTACTTTCGCTTGACGGCTTTGTAGATGCAGAGAAGTTTTCCATTTCGCTCAATGTTGCTCCATACATTATTGTAGGTGGTTTCGCTGAAATCATTTATGCGATTATGTACAGGGAGAAAAAAGCGGCATAAGGCTTGCTCTTTTTCGCCAAAAACGTAATACATGGACATCCTTAATGCCATTCTACTTGGCATCATTCAAGGCCTGACGGAATTTTTACCGGTAAGTAGTAGCGGCCACCTCGAGTTGGCAAAAGTAATACTAGGGCAGGATTATGAAGCCAAATCCAGCCTGCTCATGACCGTGGTCCTGCATGCTGCGACTGCACTTGCAACCATCGTTGTTTTCCGAAAAGAAGTAGCCGAAATCTTCCGTGGACTCTTCCAGTTTAAGTGGAACGAGCAAACCGCCTTTTCCCTGAAAATCGTCCTCTCAATGATCCCGGCCGCAATCGTCGGCCTCGTCTTCGAAAAGCAAATCGAACAATTATTCTCGGGTAACCTCCTACTTGTGGGCATTTGCCTGATAGTGACAGGCCTATTACTATTCCTCGCGGATCGCGCCAAGACAACTGAAAAAGCGGTAGGATTTGGTGACGCATTTATCGTTGGTATCGCTCAGGCCATAGCCATCCTACCAGGCATATCGCGCTCTGGTGCCACAATCTCTACTTCGGTCCTTTTAGGAATTGACAGAAGTAGAGCTGCCCGCTTTTCGTTTCTGATGGTTGTTCCGCTTATTTTAGGAAAAATGGCCAAGGACATCCTTGATGGAGCCTTTCAGGCTGAGAATATCCCAGTACTTCCATTGAGCATAGGTTTTATCGCTGCATTCATTACTGGAATCGCTGCCTGTACCTGGATGATCTCGCTGGTTCGTAAAGCGCAGCTTAGTTGGTTTGCTATTTACTGTATAATCGTGGGTGCTGTAGCAATCGGGTATACTGTTTTTGCATAATGCTTTGGCGGGATTGGCTTGTTTAGTAGTCTATAGAAAAAACTCCCCCTAGCTCAGCGGGACTTCTATAAGAAGGCTGTGCTGGATTTCGTGGTAGTGGGGTAGGCCAGAAGCGTAATCCAGCACAGTATCCTGTAGGCCGTAGGCCGTGCCCATGCTTTCTTTAGCCTTCGGCTTTTAGGTTAAAGGCCGGGATTACGCATATTCCATCGCCACAACCCAGAAATCCCGACCAGCAATAAAAATGATTACCAAGCTCAGCGGGACTCTTTACCCCACTGCTAACTTGGATTCCACTGCTAACTTGGATTTCCGGCCTGTGCATTGGCTAGTGTGTCTAAGTCATGCAGTCATAACACACAGGCCATCGGCCGAGAGGCTATAGGTCGGATTACCCGAAATCCGACCTAGCTCTGAGCGAAGAAAATATCCGTCATGCTTCCTCAAATTTTTCCGGTGTGACACACCGCTGTGGTATGCGATAATATTACTGACCATTATCTTGAGATTCACAAGCAAAGATACGTGCAAACAGTAGCATACAGCCTCTACCAAATTTACCAAAAACAAAGTAGAGGCGCTGCAATGCAACGCCTCTACGCGGGCCCGAAGTAATTTTACAACGAGCGATAACAACACTACACTACTTCTTAACCAACTGGAAGGAGCATTGCTCTCCATGTGCGGTATGTACCTGTACGATATACATGCCTGTCTTCATTTCAGCGCAATTAATCCTGCGTGAAGAGCTTCCTTTTTCGATTGATATCGTTTCGCTTCGAACTAGCTGTCCCATCAAATTCGCAATTCGTAATTCTCCCTGAACAGCTTCCGCAACTGTCAAATCAAGATTGAAGTGGTCGATGGCCGGGTTTGGATATGCACGATAGCTCAAGGCGTCGTGATCCCGGAGTACATGAACGGCGACTTTAGGATGAATCATCTCTGTACCGTCAATATCAATTTGTTTTATCCTGTAGTACGAAATACCTCTAAAAGGACTTCCGTCTTCCCAGTCATAGGTATTATAGACTGAGCCAGCGGCAGCGGCCGGAACCTCTGCAATTGACTCATAACTGACGCCATCTTTGGATCGCTCCAAAACAAAGCCTTGATTGTTGACTTCATTCTCGGTACGCCATTCACATAATACCGATCCACCAGACTGAACATGCGCCTCAAACCCAAGCAAACTGACAGGCAGTGTTACTAATGGAGTCAGGTAACAACTGGCTGGCGCAACTTCATTTGTGTCAATAAGGGAAAGCTTTTGAGGCAAAAATCCACCCATATTTGACTTGGTAACAGCCTGATTATCAGCACCCAACCAATCCTGAAGGATGGTTGAAAACACCCTTCTATAATCATGATCAAGTGTGGACAAGTCATTATTCGTGAGGTTACTCAAGTCTGAGTTATTGCCCACCACACCAGCATTAACATGCTTCCCAAACAGGAGCATAGGAGCATAGGTTCCATGATCGGTACCGTGACTTCCATTCTCAGAAACTCTTCGTCCAAACTCACTGAAAGTAGTTGTCAATACGCGATCAGCGAGCCCTTGCGCAGCCAGGTCATCCTGAAATGCTTTCACAGCTTCTGCCATATTATACATGAGCACCGCGTGCTCTCCCATTGTTGCGTCGCCAGTAGTCACTTGACTCGTATGATTGTCAAAGCCTAACAGGCGCACCCAGAAAATTTTCGTTTTAGATCCTCCGCTTATAAGCCTGGCTACCGTTTTTAGCTGTGGTGCCAAATGATTGTCTCCTAAATAATTTGCAAAAGAATGGTACGTCGTCGGATATGTTACCGAAGAATGATTTGAGCCATTCTGATATACCTGATCAATCCGTTGAGCATAGCTGCTAGTCTTGGATTGCAGATTCATAATATGCTGTAATTTATCTCCATAATGGGTATTTGGAACAGCTGTAGGGAGTGGGCCGCCTACTCCAGACACAAGCGAGAAGAAGCCAGCAGGATCACCTTTCATAGCAAGCCCCATGGCACCGACATCGTTACGGTGAAAAGCCAGTGAAGGGGAACTCGTACCAAATTCAAGTCCTACAGGATCTGGCATCATGGCATTAGGGTAAGCATCGGGGTATCCGGGGTATTGATGCTTTAAAAAATTACCAACCCAGCCCTGATTACGACGCGTTATACTATCGCTTGCCGTCAACCAATCGTCTTTGGCCTGAAAGTGAGACTTGTTGTTATTAGAATAACCGGCATTCTGAATAATGGTCATTTCACCATTATCATACATGCTTTTAAATGAACCAAGTTCCGGGTGAAGACCCAGTTGCTGATTGCTTGGCAATGTTGAATCCAGGGTGATCAGTTTACGGTATCCTGTATCTGGAAGCTTGAGATTAGGCCGAAGGTTCGCATATGTACTATAGTGGTTCATAGGGACCAACGTATTCAGTCCGTCATTACCACCATGAAGCTGGATAATCACCAGAACACGGTCGTTCACATCGGAACAGCTTACCTGCGCTGCAAGACTATTCGCCATTGCACTTACAGGAATTCCGTTTAATAAAATGGGCGCAGCCCCAAGCGTAGCAAGTTGTTTGAGAAATTTTCTCCTTTGCATAAAAATAAAATCGTTGAGAAACGGAGAAATAATAAGTTGTTAGTCTTGTCGTGAATAGTTTTTTCTGACATCGCCAGAAAAACAGCATGAAAAGGACTCGTTATTTTTGATCCGTTCCTAAGTAGAAAACTTAACCTAACTGATATTCCGGGGACTGGATGATGCCTCTTATAAGGCTCTCAATCTGGGGCTTTACTGTAGCGTCATTTCCTGTAGCGACATAGTTTAGCCACTCGAAATGCCAATTTCTTTCGCTCAGATTACCCAGCAAGAGATCATTCAAGAAATAATCTCTACGTGCTTGCTCGATAGGCCTTGGGAACAAGGCCTTGACAAGCGTATCGACCAGGTGACCTGCGACCTGTGGCCCGGGATGAGGGCCAGGATTACCAAAAGCATCTGCTCCTGAGTAGGCCGGAATATTCTGTGGATTATTCACAAATGCCATCGCATCCAGCTGGATAATAAGGCTATTGGTACTCAATTCCTTTGTCCCACTAATCAGCATATCAGCAAACAGATACCGGAAGGACAGCGTTGTACCGCTTACCCAAAGATCGTCCATTGCAGGCTGCTGATAATAAGCCGGATATCCTGCAACATCTATCGGGTTGTATACCTCCATACCTGCTTCGATGCATAGATATCCAAAGAATACATTTTTGAAAAAGGAGCGATAGTAGGTATTGGGGTCGGTAACCTTGTCAGGTAAGGGAATCTGGAAGTATTGCATCGTGCCAAGAAATAGGTCCAGCGGGCTTTTGATCAACCCTCCAATTACCTCATCTCCCTCAACGGTATCATCTTTATCATAAAAATGTTCGCTCTTAAAGAGCTTTTTCAATACCGGATCCAGATTATAATTATTTGTTTTCAACAGTGTCGCGAGCGGATCAATAATATCCGATTCCACCTCTGAAGTTATATCATGGTGAACAAAAAAGCGATACAGCTTACGGCAAATGTTCAATGCTGTGGCCTTCTGGTTGAAGACCATGGTAATGAAATCCTTCTGCTCATCGATCATTCCAGAAGCAGTGCTTCGTCCCTGAATAACCGTATTACCAAATGCCGGAGAAAACGTTTTGTTAGTGGCATCATGCTTCCATGTATTGGTATCACCCATAGGGAAGCCAGTATCAGGGTCCAACGTGTTACGAGTTAGGTCCATACGGAAACCCGTAAACAAGCGTGACGCCTCCTTGATATCATCTTCGGTATAGGTAGTATAATTACCTGGAGCGACCTGTGGTCCCTTACCAATAGTAAACAACTCAAGAAGTTCGCGAGGGAAGTTTTCGTTAGGACTTGTTCGTGAGCTTTGTTGCGAATTGAGGTAGACCAACATACTGTTGTCCATACACATCTTCTCGGCCAGTGTTTTATAACTACCCTTGGCGTACTTTCTAAAGAGACTTAACTGATAGTATAAATCAGTCGACCTTACAGAAAGGTTATTGACGAAATTCTGATGCAAAAAGAGCATCATTTTTTGCGCCAGTGAAGTCGTGGTAAAAGACTCGTCAAGCCACCATGTAAGAATAATGCTACGGAGCGTATCGCCCGAAGAACTATTCGAAGTAGTACCACCAGGTATCCAAGAAGCCCCTGTAGCAGGGTCTTTTGGCGGAGGAGGAACAGTTGGGAAATTCAGAAGGTCATCAACCGCTTGACCAGGAGTCTTCTGAGCAAAAGAAGCAACATCCGCTGCGGTAAAACCAAATGTGGAACGACGAAGCAAGTGCGATGCTCGTTGGTCTCCAAGAAGACCTCCAAGCGGTTGCAATGAAGCCATTAAATATTACGGTGATAAAAAAATTATTGAAGAATTTATTATCCCAAATGTATATAGTTGAAAAATAATTTCATAAAAAATATTATCATATCTGCATATTATTATTTAATTATAATCAATATTTATAATTATTTTATTTCCATGTTTCTGTAATAAACGGCGCGCTGATATATTTTAGCCCTAAGGTGCAAATAATGCACCTTAGGGCTAAAAAACGGACCTTAAGCAATAATAAAGGCCTATAACAGGCTACAAATAAATACCTTAAAATCAGTGAACCAAGGTACCAACAGCCTCTCCTTCAATAATACGAGAAAGGTTTTCGGGCTGGTTAATATTGAAAATAATGATCGGTAATTTATTTTCTTCACAAAGCGTAAATGCGGTCATATCCATGACATTTAAACGGTTTGCTAGCACATCTTTGAACGAAATCTTATCAAATTTCACTGCGTCGGCATGCTTCTCAGGGTCTGCACTATAGACTCCATCGACTTTGGTTCCTTTCAAAACCACGTCGGCGTTTATCTCCATAGCGCGAAGGCTCGCGGCAGTATCTGTTGTGAAGAAAGGGTTCCCGGTTCCGGCAGCAAAGACCACTACCCTACCCTTTTCAAGGTGGCGAATAGCTCGGCGCCGAATGTAAGGCTCGCATATTTGCGCCATATTGATCGCGGACTGAACGCGCACCTTTGCTCCGGCTTGCTCAATCGCATCCTGAAGCGCCAGTGCATTGATCACTGTGGCGAGCATGCCCATGTAGTCTCCATTAGGGCGATCCATTCCAGACCGGGAGGCTTGTATCCCTCGGAAGATATTTCCACCTCCGACCACAATCGCTACCTCACAGCCCTTTTCTTTAATCTCGACGATCTGTCGAGCATAGCGGTTAAGGGTGTCTGGAGCAATGCCATACCCTGTGTCTCCCATAAGGGCTTCACCACTGAGCTTGAGAAGGATGCGCTTGTATTGTAACATATGGGAAAGGGAAAATTTTGAAGGATAAAAATAAACACAAAAAAAAGGCGCGTTCCGTAGAACGCGCCAACATTATTTAAGCACCAAGCTGAACTCGCTTGAAGGCTGTCACCTTGGCGTCTCCGCCAAGCGATTCTTTTACATACTGAGCAACAGACTTAGAAGCATCTTTTACAAAAGCCTGATTCATCAAGGTAGACTCTTTGTAGAACTTCTTAAGCTTGCCCTGAGCAATTTTGTCAACGATAGCTTCTGGCTTTCCTTCTGCAATCGCCTGCTCACGACCGATACGTAGCTCGCGGTCAATAAGCTCCTGCGAAACAGCAGACTCATCGATTGCTTCTGGGTTCATCGCAGTGATCTGCATCGCAATGTCTTTGCCAACAGTTTCAACATCGCCATTTGCGCCATTAAATGCTACAGCAACACCGATACGGCTTCCTGGGTGAACATACGTCACAACCTGGTCACCACGAACGATCTCATACTTGCTGATATCGATCTTCTCACCGATACGACCCATAGCTTCAACAAGCAGTTCGCCAATGGTCTCGCCGTCTAATGGAATAGCTTTCAGCGCGTCAAGGTTTTCAGGCTTGTTGGCAAATACAGCGTCAACAAACTTCTTGCCCATTGCCTGGAAGTCATCATTCTTCGCTACGAAATCAGTTTCGCAGTTTAATTCGATTATAAATGCTTCGGTTGATGCATCGTCAGAGGCAATAAAGATGGAACCTTCATTGGCATCGCGATCGGCACGCTTACCGGCAATCTTTTGGCCTGTTTTACGAAGAAGTTCAATGGCTTGGTCAAAATCGCCTTCTGCTTCTGTTAGGGCTTTTTTACAATCCATCATACCTGCTCCCGTCATATTACGGAGCTTCATCACGTCTTTAGCGGAAATGCTCATGGTCAGTTTTACCTAGGGTTATTTTAAAAATTCGTGCGAAGTTAGGGCTAATTATGCTGGCGGACAAATGGCTGCTGGCTATTAGCTGCTGGCCTCTGGCTTTTACCGGATTTACGCTCTCAAATTCGCTGCTTGATCTTCGATCTTGGTGTTTTAATACTAGGATTGAGCTGCGTTCGTGAGACAGATTACAGATTGGAAGTTGAAGAGGAGTAATCAGAGATGTTTTTTTAGCCCAAACATGAAGACAAAGAACCACTAGTAGAATAATTCGTAATTTTAGTCAGAAATTTTTATTTAAAATGGACATACAAACACAAAATGACGCGCTTAAGGAGGTTGTTAAAGCCGCCTTTCTTGAGTTATTGATTGAAAAGCGGGAGCTCATGCAAGAAATTATCGTAGAAGCACTCGAAGATCATGCTTTAGGTAGTGCCATTAAAGAAGGAGCACAAAACGATCTGGTAAGTCGCTCAGAAATATTTGAAGTGCTTAATAAATAATGGAGGTCGTTTATGAAAGGGCTTTTTTGAAGGATATAAAGAAACTGAAAGACCCTAAAACAAGTCGTCTATTAGGTACGACTTTGACAAAAGTGGAATATGCTGTTGAAAATTGGCCAGTGGACGGTGGCGTACCCGTAATGCCCGGCCTTGAAAAACTAAAAGGTTTTGATCAATTCTATCGCATACGAGTCGGAGATTATAGAATCGGAATTAGTATTGAAATATCAGAGGAAGAACAGTTCTTCAGAATCGTTCGTTTTCTTCATCGAAAAGAAGTCTATCGCTATTTTCCCTAGTAAAACTCGAAAAATATCTTCATCATTTTATTTTTTTCGTTTTACTAAATATTGCCTCAACTTCTTCTCTTCACCTTAACATCACGGCTTATAGCCCGAAGCTCGAAATATCGCTTCAAAATCTTTGCTTTGAACAAGATCAGCAAGTGACACGTCGGAATTGCGCTTCATATAAGAACGGACAATACGCCATCCAAGAAAGGCACCAATCCGTGGTGCAGACTGATCGGAGTACATACTGGAGAAAGCATTTTCGCCCAGATACTTCCGTTTTTTCATCATATCACTTTCAAACATAACCAAAGCGGCATCCTTAAACAGCGATCGTTCATACTGTGATGCCCAGGCCATTTCTTCTTCTGAGTACAGCATCACCATAGAGTCTTCCGCCGCTGGCACCAGTTTTTCGACGATGTAATACTGAATTCCTTGTTGAACCATCGCATCCAGCAAGCTGGTCTGATTAGCAGGATCAAGTGGCGGAGTGGTTCCCTTTGCAAGCTCATGCGCAAGCATCACATCAAGATATTCCGGAGCAAAGCGTCTTTTAATATACTGGGGAATGTTGGGCGAATAATAGGAAAACCTTTCGCCCATAAAATAATGTAGCCCAATACTAATATAGCCTTCGCCAGCAAAAAACTGATCGATGGTATTGGACTGTCCGGAAGGGTCGTAACCATTGACGTGCGTGTACAAGGCCGGCACTTCAATGTCAGGAAAATAATGATGATAGCGCTTTGCGACAGGCTCTAGCTCAGTGCGAACATTATATTCTGCAGGAAATTGCAGGCCGACAGAGTCGGCGAGTAAAGCAAAGGCGCTATCAGAAACCAGCGTGCCGATTTTAAATGCAATCGCACTGTCGCGTTGCCCTTCAGAGAGCAAACTCACGCCCATACGCTGGCGCGTGAGGTCGATCATGTTGACACCGCTTATGGCATACAATGGCTTCTTGAATGTTTTCAAATGTTGGTTATATGCTGCCAAAAAGCTGGGCACATCATTCGCTCCATCCAGCTGCTTGCTGGCAGCCAACTGGCCAATATCAATACGTCCAACGGGAGCCTCGTACGCAATACTTGTTAAATCTGGCCCCATATCCTTACCGGAACCACAGCTTGTGAGCGTAGACAGCACCAGACTTATCGATATCAAAATCATCCAAAAAAATCGTTTTTCACCAAAAAGAAGGTTCAACGCAGGCTTGGCAGGCATATTCATAAGAGATTTTCCGTATTTCATCGCTATATCAACGGCTTTAAGAAAGAAGGATTGCAAAACTAGGGTTCATAGTCTTACTTTAGCAATCAAACCAACATTAACCTTCTTAGAAATGAAAAAAATCGCGCTTCTAATTGGTGCTATTACCTGTGTATGTATGCTCCAGGCTCAACAAGGCTTGAAAATCGGAGTTCGGGTAGGCCCAACCTTTACTTCTACTAACTTTCTGGATGCAACGACTAAAACGGTTCTCGAAATGAACCAAAGCGGTTCATCTGGTTATACATTTGGAATTGTAGCCAACCAGGGCTTTTCTGAAAACTATGCTTTTCATACTGGCTTCCACATTGTTCGCAAAGGTTTTACATATGATATCAATCTAGGTGACTCTACCAATTCTATTCTTACCAATCGTGTTAACAATGTAACGACCCTGGAGATACCTTTAGGCTTGAAGCTTCGCACCAACGAGATCGGTAGCGGCGTGCATGTTATGGGACGCTTTGGTGCGACAGTCGACCTCAATGTTGGTTTTCGTCAAACAGAAACGACTGGTGGAGAACCGCCGATCGTGAACCAGCGCAGTAACCAGATTAACAAAATCGGCGGAGCTTTTTTCGCAGGTGTCGGTGCTGAATATGAGAAAGAATGGGGTACACTCGCTTTTGATGTGAGCTACCACCATGGCCTCGCCAATATCAATAATAAGCGCAATGGCATCCCGAATGCGAATGTACGCTTGCGCTACTTTGCACTTGGCTTGTCTTACTTCTTTTGATACTTACTGAAATCCCGTAGCATACCGGCAAATAGCCAGTCAGCTACCAGCTCGCGATTACGAGGCACGACCAGCCGCTGCTGGTCAGCGTAATTGCGGATATTACCCAACTCCACAAAAGCCGTAGGCGGGAGGGTTTCGCGAAGCATGTGCAAATCTCGCACACTCACGAAACCTTCGTAGCCGCGGTTTTTTTGTACCTCATCATATTTTTCCTTGATGGTCGTCTGCAAGGTTGAAGCAAATGCCTTTGCGGTAGGATCGCCCAGACGATGATAAAAGAACATATCGACCCGTTCTTTTTTCGCCTCCGAGTCTACATGGACTACGACCATACGCTGGTAGTTTACGCCTTGTCTTCTGTTTTTGAGAAATAAGGCATTTACGACGTCGGACCGCTGATGCAGTCGCGTTTTCTGATGACGAGGGATTTTCACATCTCCCCAGCAAATTTCGTCTTTATCGCAGGGCAGGTAATTATCATCACGGATGCCATCGCTTGTATCCCTGATAATGATATAGGCCGTCGCGCCATGAGACAGAAGCTTGCGCGCGAGCCGCAGGCTCACGTCGTAGGCATACTCATCTTCGCA
Source organism: Bacteroidia bacterium (assembly GCA_045106685.1). Lineage (GTDB taxonomy): Bacteria > Bacteroidota > Bacteroidia > J057 > J057 > JAUIGE01. The sequence goes on from JBGCFB010000279.1 coordinate 20,476, forward strand.
CAAGTCATTTCCTCCACGTGTACCCACAGCACCAGGATCAGGGCCACCGTGGCCCGCCACGATATAGTACACGCAGCCTTCCAGTTTCTTGCTCACGAGCGGTACCTCCTGATACTTTTTTCCAAAAATTTCATAAACACCGCGCATCGCACCAGTTGCAGGCAGTGCTGCTTCGTCTTCAGGTTCGGCAGAAGTAGTAGCGGAATGGACGCGAACCGTAGAGTCTGGCTCACTGAGATCTTCTAGTTCAGCGAGGCAGTTTAGCATATTATGAGGCACCCAAAGCTCCTTATCAGTCCGATAGTCGCTTGGCTTGAGAGCCAATTTCACATGAACAAACTCATTGTACTTTTGAATACGAACGGCCTGGTCCCAGTCCGATATCTTCAAGGTAGAGCGGATGCTGGTTCCATTATACTTTCGAATAGCGACCGGCATCAGATAATCGTTACCAACTTTCAGGCCCTGATTTTTCTTCAGTTTATTGAGTTGATAAAATTTGCGGAGATTGCAGGGAGTATAGATGCGGTACTTTCGAAGAAGTGAAATGGCACCATCCCCGCGTTTAGCTTTGGAGGCTAGCCAGGTTCCCTGGGCGTTAGCATTCAGGCAGCTAAACAAGATGCTTGTCAGCAGAATTACACATCGAAGGCTCATGGGTACTAAATTGGAAAAGGATTTTATTTTGGACAAATAAACGCTCAATTAACGTATATAATGACTGCTTTTTATATAAAACGTCTCGCACTTGCTTGCTTGTTTAGTTGTATGGTGACTTGTCAGGCTCAATTAGTGCGCTATTGTGTAAGCATTATTCCGGGTAGCGGAAACACCGATACCGTGGCTTTAGGCTTGCAATCACTGGCCGATACGACCGTGTCGATACGCGCGCTTAACCTCTCCATGGTTTTTGATACAACTTGTACCGACTTCGTTTCATACTCTACCCTTGTGGAGGACATGCAGTCCTGGGGGATATTTTTTGGAAACGACTCGGTTACGCGCAATATCAATGTCAACTACCAAGGTGAAACCTATTACGCCAGATTGCTATATGCCAATGCCGACCCGCGTCCCACCAATCCGCGTGCGGTGGTTTTGCCTGCGGCAGAGGATCAGCCGCTTATCATTTTCAAAGCCGTCTTTCAAGGTAACTGCCTTCCGGAAGTTTACCTCGAAGACCAAACCGAAAATCCGCTCAATCAGATCGGAAGTGTCGACAATAACGCCGTCCCCTATCGTGTGGATCATTTCGCATGCGCACCGGTCTCGATCGACCGCAAACTGCCCAGTATCAAGGTCTGGCCGAATCCTTCCCAAGGCCTACTCAATCTGGAATACGCCAGCAGATTCTCTTTTTCTATATATGATGCAAAAGGAGATTTGGTACAAAAAGGAACCAGCACAGGAAAGAAAGCGCTACGCATTACAGAAGGCTCAGGGCTATATGTTGTAAGAATGCAGGATGAAAGCGGGCGGGTATTTGTGAGGAAGGTGGTGGTGGATTAGGGAAAAATGCTCGATGCTTGATCTTTGATGCTTGATCTTAAAATCAAAAGAGCGAGAAGAAAAGCCGGCCCAGTAGGGAAGTTTGAGTGTATTATAACACACATGAAAATACAGACACACGCAATGATAGTTTTATATCCAATGTAAATCACAAAATGAAATTCAAGCTATCAATTCTAATAATAATTTTAAGCCTACTCTCTTGCTCGTCACATGAAAGCATTTCCAATGATGTTTCATATCACATATTTCGATTCAATGGCAAAATTGGAATCGTAGACAGCAACGGTAACATTACGTGTAAGCCAAAATTTGACAGTGATACATTTTCCCCTTCGGAATTTAACAATTCCCAGCGTTCAAAATTCACGGTCATTGCTGAAGCTGACAAGTACCAAAACCATATTATAGATATTTATGGCAATGAACCCTTTCCCAATTTACCTCAACTCAGGAGCGAAAACTATGGAAACCTTGCAACATACTTTGATGATTTTTCTTCTAATCAAGGTCTCCATATTCTTTCATTAAAGGACAAAAAAGAAATAGGCTATTATGAAAATCGTGTTGCAATAAATTTTTTCGGAAATACTCATTACTTCTATTCGATATTAGATGATAAAAGCTGGAAGTTATTCAATGAAAGTGGAGAAAAAATTCATGAAGAGAAGTACCGATTAGATGTCGATATCATAGAAACACTTGGTGAATTTGAAGCTGTAGTCTTGTCTCTTAGAGGGGCGGAAATTAGATACATCAATTTCAAAGGAAAAGAATTCCCATCTTCAAAATCACTAGAAAGTAAATTTGAAAAGCTTCAGAAACAGAAAGAAATTGACCAGAACAAACAATATCCAAAGTACGCCTACAAAACCATTCCTTTAGAAAACTATTCTTCTAACGTTAGTAAATATGAGGTGATCAAAGCCATTCAGTATGAGAGTGATGAGGAAATATATTTTGTTTCCTTGAATAACAAACGAGGTGCAATAAACTCAGAAGGCAGGATCTTACTTGAAATGAAATATGACAAGGTCGAGAGCGATTATCAAATGCTCTTTTTTCATCTTGGAGACAAGGTTGGGATGGCCAATTTACGTGGAGAAATTATCTTTCAGCCAAAATTTGGCAATATTAGGTATGAACCCAATAACTCACGATACATAGATGTAAAGTATAATGAATATTGGTTTGAAGCGAATTTAGATGGAAGGATTTTTACGCCGAAAAATATCAAAATTGAATAAGACCAGAATCAAAATCCCGTCTTTAAGAACCTGACGTAAATCATGGAATTACCCCACAAGCCCTCCACGCTTCCACGAAGTCCGGCCCAATAGGAAGATTGAGAAAAAAATGCTCGATGCTTGATCTTTGATGTTCGATGCTCGCCCTTAAAACTAACAAGAGCGAGAAGAAAAGCTGGGCTTCACACAATCCTACGCCGCAGGTAGGAAGTCCGACTGAGCTGAGAGGAAATACGCAAACGATATTAAGCACAATGAATTCTAAAATCATAGATCTACATACAAAGATTACGTTCTGTAACAATCAAACACACCCTCACCATATCTATACAAAAGATGATTTTCTTTTTATAGAAATCCAGAACTTACATCCTCAAGACCTACATGCATTGGAGCCGCTTTACGTGTACTGGTCGAGAAAAGAAAAATACATACTTAAGTTCCTCATTTTCAGGTATTCAAAAAGAATCACGCATATTAATTACTGGTTACCCAAATTGTATAAGGATGATTTTTCTTCACATTCCCAAAATCGAAAAACGCTAGAAACGTATCACTTTCTTCTGAAAAATGAGCATCATGATACTGATTATTGGTGGGCTGGCGGTGGTGATCACGAATTAATCTACCATCATTTAGAAAACTCCCTTACACAAAATGACTGGGAAGATTTAAAAAATGACCTAACAAACTGGACAGTAAATCAATTAGAAATTTTCTCGTACTGCATCATCAATGGAGAGGGCAGATTCGATGGCACTGGTAAGGATAACGATACCATTCTGAATCGAATTGATTTACTTCCTAGCTTACTTAGTATTTCGAAAAAAAAAGACAGAATGGGTAATGATATAGGTGCTCCACTTTGGGAGCATCCTGAGTTTGTCAATGTAGGCCCGCCTAAATCTAGAAAGGTACTTTTAGAAATAGCGAGATTGTGTGGGTATCCAGCAGAAGATGTATATGCTACAAAAAATGATGGCTACCTTTTGGTAGAGGAAATAAGAAAAGCCCTAAAAATTGATCATTAAGATAAAACACTGCATTAAGAGCCCCTTAGCAAACGTGAACTTCTTTAAGAAGCTATCTTGGATTTCTGGGCAGTGGGCAGCCCAATGGAACAAGCCGGTCTACACCGCAAGACTGAGCTGAATACGAAAAAAGCAACGCACACTTTCATGAAAAATCTTCCTCTATCTATCACAACAGTGCGCCTTCTTCTAAGGGCGGTCATCGATTCAGATATTCAGCATATCTATAAGGGGCTTTCACATCCGCTTGTGATCAAATATTATGGCGTAAACTACGACAGTCTGGAAGGGACAAAGGAGCAAATGGACTGGTACGCTCATCCGGCTCAATGCTGGTGGGCTATTTGTTCGCCGGATAATCAGGTATTCTATGGCGCTTGCGGGCTAAATGACATATCCCAGGAACATCAAAAAGCCGAAATAGGCCTTTGGTTACTACCCGAATTCTGGGGAAAAGGCATCATGCCGGAAGTTATGCCGCTGATATGCAACTATGGCTTTGATGCCCTGGGACTTCATCGCATTGAAGGCTTCGTAGATTCAGACAATCAAAAGTGTAAAAACGCAATGGAGAAAATCGA
>JBGCFB010000028.1:0-10617 GCA_045106685.1 Bacteroidia bacterium
TGCGAGCCCAGTAGGAAGGTCGTTTTACCTCTTCATCCTGATTTCACACATAGTCCTTTCATCCGTGATAATCCCGCTGGCGAGCTTCTCGATTTTTCACGCGCTGAGCGAGCGCTTTGATAAGCACCGCCGCCTGGCCAAGATTACATTCCCATTGTGGTTATATGTATCGGTTACTGGTGTGCTCGTGCACGTGTTTATTTCGCCGTGCTATCCTGCGTAGCGCCTTTGGCGCAGTGAGGCAAAATCGCTTCGCAATGCTGATGGGTGCCCAGGCAATAAATTGCCGGGCAATGGTGTAAGCAATAGGCGCTAAAGCAACGATCATTAAAGGCCTGATCAATAAAGCAAAATCGCTTCGTGATTTTTATGATCAATGAATCATGAACAATGACTAAATTCGTTGATCATCAAATCAGCTCATCATCAAATCAACATGTACACTGTCTTTCAAAAAGAAATAGCGAGTTTTTTCGGATCACTGATCGGATACCTCGTGATGGCCGTTTTTTTGACTGGCGTGGGCTTGTTTTTTTGGGCCTTTGAAGGGAATGTACTCGAGGCATTATATGCGACACTCGATCCGCTATTTAGCTATGGTCCTTACTTCTTGCTGTTTTTGGTGCCTGCTATCACCATGCGCGCCTTCGCCGAAGAAGCAAAAACCGGCACACTTGAACTGCTGTTTACCAAGCCACTGACCAGTTGGCAAGTGATAGGAGGGAAGTACCTCGCTGCACTTTTCCTTATCGTATTTTCGCTACTACCTACTATTGTATATGCGATCACTATTTGGGTGTTGGGTTCGCCACAAGGCAATGTGGATGTTGGAGCAAGCATCGGCTCATATATAGGCCTGATCGCGATAGGAGGCATTTTTGCAGGAATAGGCCTGTTTACCTCTGCCCTTACCGATAATCAAATCGTCGCTTTTATCCTCGGCGTTTTCCTTTGCTTTATCTGTTTTGTAGGATTCGAATACCTTTCCGGAATCAAAGTGATAACAGGCTTTACCGCCATTCTCGTCAAGCTTGGTATCATGGAGCATTACCGCAGCATCAGCCGCGGAGTGATCGACAGCCGCGATATGATTTACTTCTTGTCCTTTATCGCTATTAGTTTACTGGCAACGCGCCTTGTTCTGAGGAGATAGATAGCGCCTCGATTTTTAGTCGATAAAAATTCTTGATGCTTTAGCGCTTATTATTTTCACTATTGCCCGGTCATTTATGACTTGGGCAATGAAGCGTAAATAGTTTTTAAAAAATGGCCCACAAAAAACCGAACCTCCCTCAAAAGATCTGCCCAGTATGTGGCAGACCATTCTCCTGGCGTAAAAAGTGGGAGAAAAACTGGAATGAGGTGAAGTATTGTAGCAAGCGGTGTAGGGGGGAGAAATGAATTGGGAATGGAATGACGTCGATAACCTTTTAAATTATTGGTGTATCTTTATTGAAAAATAGGTGTATAAAGATTATGCGAACAAATATTGTTTTAGACAAAGAACTGATTGACCAAGCAGTGGCTCTTAGTGGCTTGCCTACTAAAAAGGCAATCGTAAATGAAGCTTTGAAAATTTACGTGCAAATGCTTCACCAACAAGCCTTGCTTGAATTACGAGGAAAACTGAAGTGGGAAGGAGACCTGGAAGAATCACGAACGAATCTATGATTATCGTTGACTCTTCTGTTTGGATTGATTTCTTTAATGGGACAAAGACCCCTCAAACCGATGTTTTGGCAGATGTATTATCAAAAAGCATGATCGGTATTGGAGATATTATTCTTGCTGAGGTGCTTCAGGGATTTCGATCAGAGAAGGATTTTCAGCTTGCAAAAACCCATCTTGAGTACCTTCCCTGTTTTGATATGGGAGGGAAAGAATTAGCACTAAAAAGTGCAGAAAACTACCGTATGCTTAGGCAAAAAGGCATCACTATTCGCAAAACGATTGACATGATTATCGGTACATTTTGCATTGAGAATAATCATGAACTTCTCCATGCTGATCGTGATTTTAAGTTTATGGAGAAGCATTTAGGGTTGGAGGTTGTGAAGTCCTAGTTGATAGGCTAATCCCCCATCACAGCCCCTCAAACACCTCCAACAACACCTTCTTCTCTTCCTCCCAGCACAGCACCTGCGCCGCTTTGCGGCAAGCATCTTGATATTCACTATAGCCATGGCCTTCTACCAGGCGCTTGACGCGTTCGGCGAGGAGGCGGGGCTTCCGGTCTGATCCTGGTAAGATCTGGCCGACTCCGTGTTGCTCGACTGTGGCGCGCATTTCGGGGAGATCGGAGACGAGAACAGGCGTTTCTGCCTGGATGTAGTCGTAGACTTTGTTGGGAGAGGCGTAGCGATAGTTCAGACCAAAATCTTCCTCAAGCGAAAAGCCCAGGCTGGCTTGAGCCGTGATCGGATGCAGTTTTTCCCAAGGCACAAAACCCTTGAACTCGATGCGATCCGGAGTAGGGGAGTGCTCCGCGCGCGAACGCAGCGCTGGCTCGATATCGCCTCGGCCGATAATCCACAGGTGATATCCTGGCAAGTGCTCCATCGTGTCGATCATCAACTCGATGCCGCGACCCAGGTTGAGCGCGCCTTGATAAATGATGATTCGCTCGGAAGGCTTGGGGCCTGTAGCAGGTTTACGTGTAGGCAAATTGCGCACAACATCGACCTGTCTGTTGTATTTTTCTGAATAAATATCGGCGATACTCTGGTTCACCGTGTAGGCTGCGTCGGCTTTAGGGAAAAGACGCTTTTCGATGTTGAGCCAGAATTTCTGCACCCAGGGCCGGCCTACTAATTCGGGCACTTCGGTAAAATACTCGTGGCTGTCATAGACAACTTTTGAGCCTTTTTTGCGCGCAGCCTGCGAAACCGCAAGAAACGTATCAAGATCATTTGCTACCCAAATGCCTTTCGGCTGGGTCATCAACAATTGGTACAGCTTATAATTATACTCAGCATAAAATTGCTTTCCCCGCTCGAATCGGAGCTTCATGCGCCGAGTCAGGTAACTCCGCGGAGCCAGCTGACGCGAACTGGATAACAAACGCCCGACTACAAGTACTTCATATCCATCCTGCTGCAAAGCCGATGCTATGCGGTGTACACGCTGATCGCCCGCCAGGTCATTCGTGACGGCGAGGATTACATTGGGCTTTTGAGAATGTTGAATGGTAAGATGATTGAATGATAGAATGGATGCAAATTAACGACTGGTTGGGAATTGTTCTTTGTTTTGGCTCAAAGTGTCTTTTTAACAGACTTTAAGCCAAATTTAAATTTTGAACATAAATTCCAATCCTCCTACCGATGCTGGTCAATCAATATGACATTTCCATCAGGGTCAGTGATCATGAAGCTCGCAGGTCCAGAGCCGTTGTCGTCAGCTTCTGTGATGAAGTTGACATCACTTTCTTTTAGATGCTTTTGGATATTTCGTACATCATCAAAAGACTCGGTGAGATTCGCATCTTCATCCCAACCAGGATTAAATGTCATAAGATTCCCCTCAAACATCCCTTGAAAAAGGCCGACAAGCGCGTTGCCGTTTTTCATAATAAGGTAATTGCGCTCCATATCACCAGCGAATACGCTGAAGCCGAGAGTCTCATAAAACGCTTTTGAAGCCTTGAGGTCCTTGACGCTCAAGCTATTGGAAAATGCACCTAATTTCATACTGCAATATCGTCTTTTCCACATTAAAAACTCACAAAAGCAATCATATTCACCTGATCTCTTCCGCCCATTCTGAAAAACTGATTCATATAACCAAGTTCAAAACGCAAGAGGTCATTGACTTTGAATCCCAAGCCTCCATACAGTCTGTTACGATCAAATGCCTGGTTCTGAAGATTGATAAATATTTCGTTATAAGCAGATAAATAAGCCGTGTTTTCGATAAGCTTTTTGTTTGTGAGAGGGAGATTAAAGCCAAGGAAGTAGCGAAAACGCATTCTGAAATCACCTTCTACCCAGCGCTCTTCCAGTCGGAAACGATGCTGTAGCTTTGATATTCCTAGTTTATGCTTATTGATAAATTGCTGATAAATGCGATGCTCGTTGACACGGATCTTTTCGTTTAAAACAGGAATGTAATTTTGGCTAATGATATAACCGTAGCCCAATAGCAAATTATTATTCCCTTCGGAAAGGTTGCGCCCGATTCCGGTTCTCAGTAAGAGTTGTTCCAAATCGCCGCCAGCATCATAGTTACGATACTGCACCTCATGGTGCCAGTTCCATTGCTGGTTGATTTTTTTGTTACCAAAATAAATAAGCCAATTACCGAGGTTGCTTTCCTGGGAAAAGGCGAAAAGAGGAGCGAGGATGATGATGGATGCGATTAGCGCTTTTTTCATGGAGTAAAATTTGTTGAATTTAAGGGTATTAATTTGAAAGTGCTGATGCCTCAAGGTTGACAAGACTTATACCCTTAGCAAGCACCTCATCCTGCTCAATAGTAGTTTGCTCTATATAATGTGTAGGCACATACTTCTCTCTGGCGGTGCCGTTAATATGAAAGAGCTTTGCGACGGAGAGCCTGTAACCGAATTGTTGATGTATGAATGAAAAGCCATTCATTTCACCCGCCAATCGTTCCATTTCAGTACCTACTACTTCGCCGCGTTTCATCCCTTCAAAGCCTATAGCTGTTCCTTCACCCATACTACCAGTCCATCTACCCACCAGTAAGTAAACGGGCTGATTATAGGTTTTGCCTCTTGGACTAACGTATTCTACCCAACTCTGCTCCACATCAGGTCCTTCGTCGTATCGTTCGGCTTTCCAGTGCCTTTGATAAGGTTGGGGACTCGCGATAAATCTGCCCATAATGCCGCGTGCTACATAGGAGTTTCCACCATCTACCGTATTGCGCAAGTCAATGATAAGCCCTTTGGTATCCAAAAGTGTATCAAGTGCCTTGTCAAATTCCGCAATCATACGATTCTCGCCCAGGCTATTGTTGATTCGTATGATACCTATTTCATTCTTGATTTTGCAGGATAAAAATGTTTCGTTTTTGAGCAGCGTGAGTGAGTCCAGGTCCAACTCCATGCGGCCGCCATGCTCTAGCGCCAGAGTGAGCACACGCGGCTCATTATAACGCCCTGCCAGGACTTTGTTAGCGATCCATTCGCGGATGCTTGGGTCGTTTTTATCGCTGCAATGTGTTGGGAAATTTGCTATCGCTTTGTCAAAGTCAAGACCATTGATTTGCTGGATTTTAGCTCCCAGGATGCCTTGAGGGGCATTTTTGAGCTGGCTTTGCCATACGTGTGATATGCGAGCCTCGTCATTTTTGAACTGCGTATAGATCGGTGCAAAAAGGCGGAAAGACGGATTTCGGTTCGTATTGAGGATGAGGTGGCTATCGTAAAATTCGTCGAGGAGATATTCGAAAAATAGTACCGCTTCCTCTTCTGTTTGGATCGTTTCGATCTGTTTCTCATAATGACTGCGGATACAAGTGAGGTCCACATTTTTCTCTTCCAGATAGATATAATTCTGAGATATATCCGACAGAATTTCATCGAGGTCTTCTTTGATTTTCTCATGGTTGATATCCTCTTTTTGACTTTGGTTACATGCTGCGAAACCTATTAGTAAGAGAACAACGAAAACGATTCTTTCCATCATATTTTTGAAAATTCGGGATAGCTAACTTAGGCCTTTTTAAGGGAATGGTGGGGCATTTTTTTTGTTTTTTTGAAACAAAAACTCCTGATAATAGTAGTATAGCTATCAATTCAAATTGCTTAACTATACCCAAGACAAATATGCAACGAATTTCCCTCTTACTTTTTTTTTTTTTTTCCCTGACATTTGGCCTGAGTAGTTGTACGACCACTACCGACCCAGCTGCAAAAGAGCCAGCCGTGGTAAAAGAACCAGCCATCAAACCATTGGTTCAGGAAGTACTCACCAAAGAGCAACAGGATGCCCTGACACCTGCAGCTGTTGTAGCATCGTTTAAGGCTGGGAATGAGCGTTTTATGAATAACGATCTTACTGCGCGAGATCATTCTGCTCAGGTTCGCAAGACTACGTATGGCCAATATCCAAAAGCGATTGTGCTTTCCTGTGTGGATAGCCGGGTTCCTGTGGAGGACGTTTTTGACCGGGGTATTGGCGATATTTTCGTTGCGCGGGTTGCAGGAAATTTTGTGAATGAAGATATACTCGGAAGTATGGAATTTGCCTGCAAAGTCTCAGGTTCCAAGGTGATCCTTGTAATGGGGCATGAGCACTGTGGCGCTGTAAAAGCCGCTATTGGCGATGTGAAACTCGGCAATATTACGCCGATGTTATCCAAAATACGCCCTGCCTTGGGAATGGGAATAGCAGCGAAATTCGGAGGAGAAAAAACCGCTAAAAATGAAGCATATGTCCATGCCGTTTGTGAAACGAATGTGCTGAATAATATGAATCGCATTCGCAACGAAAGCCCTATTCTCAAAGAGATGGAAGACAACGGCGAGATTGCCATTGTGGGCGCGATCTACGACATGGACACAGGGAAGGTAAATTTCCTTTCTGAATAAGAATAGTTGACGTACAGCTTTGGGTGGGTCAAACGGTGATAGGCGCCGTTTGGCCCTTTTTTGATCATGCTACCGCTTTTTCTTCACGTACAAAACGATCGACATGATTAGAAGGGCTGCTCCCAGGCCGATTAAGATAGATTGGAAATCTTCAACCAGACTGGCAATCGTACCGATGAAAGCAGCACCGCCTAACCAAATGGCCAAAGAACTCAGCCAACAACAACTAGTACCAATAAAAAATGCAGCAATGCTTCCGAGCAAAGTCTTTTTATAACTGTTCATCTCGGTGCTATTTTGTTGCGACTAACGCGATACTCGTAACGCTGGATGCAATGTCTTTGGCCTCATCGCTATCCAAACTAAAGTTCATCTCCTGAGCGAGTTTCATTACCTGAGGATCAGCAAGCATAAGTTCCAAAGGGAATTCGGACTTCGAAACTATTTTGATGTCCTTAAAACCTGCATCCTTCACATACTGGAGATAAACTTCTAATTGCTCTGCTCCGGAAACGCAGGCGATATGTCCTTCAAGGGAGTTTTTGATAAAACCGGGAAGCTCCTTTTCTAATACGATGTCGCTTATGGAGAGCCTTCCGCCTTTTTTCAAGACCCGATATGCCTCTTTAAAAACGTCTCCTTTATTAAGCGAAAGGTTGATTACGCAATTAGAAATTACGTGGTCTGCGATGTGCGCTTCGAGGGGTAATGCTTCGATGTCTCCTTTGGTAAATTCGACGTTTGCATAAGCGCCGCTCTTGGCATTTTTATTGGCCAGAGCAAGCATATCGTCAGATAAATCTACGCCTATTACCTTGCCGGTATTTCCCACGATAGGCGAAACGATGAATGCATCAAAGCCCGCTCCTGAGCCCAAGTCAATAACGGTTTCACCTTGGTTCATTCCAGCGAATGCAGAAGGATTTCCGCAACCTACGCCCAGGTTGGAGTCTTTGGGAACTGAGTTGAGTTCCTCTTTCGAATAGCCAATAGCCTCACCGACCTGCATGGCGTTTTCGCTCGGATCGCAGCAGGCAAATAGCTTAGAGAACATGCCGCTGTTCGTCGATTTTGCGAGTTTACCATAACTTTCTACTACGGATTGCTTTACTGTTTTTGTGTCCATTTTTTTCTTTTGATTAAAGAAATATCATCACAACTGGTTGCACTACCTCTGTCAGCGCTTCACCAGCATGCTTAGAGCGCTGACAGAGGTTAGCAACCCTAACAAAAACCGTGAATGAAAATCTCTTGATTAAATGTTGACACAAAATTGCGGACTCGCGTTCCGCCGTCAATTGACCTGGGTCAAGTTAGATCATGCTTTAGAAATCTTGTTCCGAATTCTACTCAATGTTTCAGGAGCTATTTGCAAATAAGTAGACAGATAGGTGAGGGGCACTCTTTGTAAAAGATCCGCTTCATTTTCCAAAATCTGCATATATCGCTCAGTAGCTGACAAGTCCTTCAGAAAGCGATTATGGCATTCGGTTACGACAAACTCATTTTCCGCTGCGAGCCTTCCTACTTGCTGCCAGAACAAATCTTGCTCGTAGAGTTTTAATAATGCATCGTATGGTAAAATGATCAACTCGGAAGGCTCTATTGCCTGGATGGCGATGTCGCTTTCGCTTTTCGTTATCAAGCTGCGGTATGAGCCAGTAACCGTATGTTCTTTGCAAAAACAGTTTGTTACCTCTTTACCTTCATGTAGGTAAAAAAGCCTGAACAGGCCTTTTTTGATGAAAGCAATCTCTCTTGGGACTTTGCCATGCTGGAGAAAATACTCGCCAGCTTCGAAGCGTTTTTCAGAAAGATAAGGACGAACAGCATCAAATACCTGGGGCGTATAATGTGGGAATTGCTGTAAATATGTATTGAAGGATTCCATGATTTCAGGGGCAATATAGTTGTGAATTTCCAAAACCATATGGGGACATGAAGTAGTCAACGATCATGAAAATGGCACACGTTCTATTTTTTTAGCCCATATTTGTGAATTGGTTAACCAATCTGCCTATTTACATAAGCATTATCACGATTGGGGTTGCTGCCACCTCTGTCAGGTTCCAACCGCTTTACCACAATGCTTAAAGCGCTGACAGAGGTTAGCAACCGATACAAAACCAACCGTGAGAATCATTAATTCCTAAACCAATTTTATAATGAACCTTATTAAATATCTCTGCTCGATAGCCATGCTGGCCGGGCTTTTTTCAATGTCTCTCCAGGCGACTGTTTATCGCGTAAACTCAATTGACTCATACATTGCAGCTCGAGGTAATGCCGTAGCGAATGATTCGATAATCTGGGATTCGGGCGTGTATACGAATATCGTCATGAATATCACCAAAGACAGCTTGTATGTAGGAGCTGAGGAACTTGGTGGAACCATATTTAATGGCTCGTCAAAGATCAATATAACGGGAGACTATGTCACGGCGGAAGGCTTCCAGTTTGTCGGTGCAAATACTGGCAGAACCGATATAATCACGATTAGAGGAAGCTACGCCCTTGTTACCCAAATCAATATCAAAGATTGCAGGTCGTACAAATATCTGCGGATATTTGAGGAGAGCCGGCATTGTGTGGTGAGCTACTGCAATTTTGAGAATCGCTTCAACCTTGATGATCAAAATATTTTATCCATTCTTGTAGACAATACAGAGCCAGGTTATCACAAGGTGCAGCACTGTTCTTTTAAGAATTTTGATGGATCGGGTAACGATCTCGGCATTGAGCCCATCAGGATAGGAGTGAGTTCGCAGGCTAACTTTATAAGCCGTTCACTGGTTGAATACTGCTACTTTACACGCTGTAATGGTGATGGTGAGCTTATCTCCAGCAAAGCAACTCAGAATGTTTACCGCTTCAATACCTTTGAAAATAACCCTTTGGCCGAGTTAGTGCTTCGCCACGGTTCAGAAGCAGTGGTATATGGGAACTTTTTTATCAATGGAAAAGGCGGCGTTAGAATACGTGAAGGACAAGATCACTATATCTACAATAACTATTTTGAGGATTTGAATGATCGTACGATTTATACTCAAAACCAGGATGACGACCGGCTTGATAACATTAATATCGCTTTTAATACCATTGTAGACTGTGATGATATTCGATTGGGCGGAAGTGGAAGCGATCAACCTACGAATGTGACCTTCGCCAACAATATTTTCACTGATCCGAAAGGCAATATATTTGAAGACCAAACAGGGAATGAAACCTGGATCGGAAATATTGCTTTTGGAACCTTGGGGATTGCTGTTCCTGCAAGCGGGATAACAGTTGTTGATCCACAGTTAATGACCAATGGACAGGGATATTATGGACTTAGCATGAACAGCCCGGCGATAGACGCAGCAGAAGCAGGCTATGCACCTTTACCACAGTTCCCTGGGATGGATCCTGTCGATACGGATGTCTTGTTTGATATCATGGGACAAAATCGTCCAGCAACGCTAGCGGACAGAGACCTTGGCTGCAGCGAGTTTCCTCATACTACCACAATCGCTCCTATTGCTACAGAAGAAAATACAGGCCCGAGCTATGACACCGATCTTATATCGAGTATCGATGATCTGGGGTATATCACAAGGCTCGCCATCGCGCCAAACCCGACTCAGGGCGTAGCCAAGGTTGAATTGACCGTATCCAAAACCGCCGAAGTTGGCATCGCCATCTACGGAATAAATGGAAAGCTGCTTGATCATGCTGCTTACAGCAACATCAGCCAGCTAAGCCACCGCATCGACCTTTCGGCTTATGCAAACGGTATGTACTTCGTGCGCTTGACCATTGATGGCGAGGCCGTTACGAGGAAGATTGCTGTGCAGAAATAAGTGTTTGGGTAATACTTAGGTTGAATCGAGGTAAATGACTGTTATTCAGTTGTTTGCCTCGATTTTTTATTAAAAAAGCTACTCCACCACAACCTTCACCACCTTCCTCAACCCGCCCCGACTAGCGACTTCCAACATATACACACCCGCATCCAAATGTGTTACGGCGACTTTATTAGCGGTTATTTGTTCTGATAAAACGACCTTTCCATCCAGGGT
>JBGCFB010000280.1:0-8465 GCA_045106685.1 Bacteroidia bacterium
CCCCAAAACAAATAGTTGAATCCCCAATTATTTCAACTTTTGTACTTAATTTTTCTACCAATTCAAATGCTAAACTATCAATACAACCATTATTATCAGAAACTCTTACAAAATGAATTCCTGCCTCATTTGAAGAAAACATTGGACTTTTTATCTCATTATCCCATAAATAAGAAACATAATCTTTATTCAAGTTCAACTTAACAGAATCGCCCTCACAAAAAGTAGTTAGTCCACTTGCTTTAATGACTGGAACAGGAACTGAAAAGGCTATTACTTCTACCGAGTCTGTAGTAAAACAACCTGATGGTTCTGTTACAGTTAAACGATAGACATCGCTAGTGGAAACAGTGATGGACTGAGTAGTGTCTCCGGTAGACCAATCGTACTTGCTAGGGGTGCTGGACGAAATTGTAATAGGAGTGTTTTCGCACGTTTCAGTAAGCGTATCAGGGCTCAGGGTTAAAATTGGATTATCACTTACGACAATATCAATAGAGTCGTATCCAAGGCAGAAGTCATTTAAAACACGAACAAAATAACGACCAGAAGTGTCAACTTTGAGGATTTGCAGCGTGTCAGTCAAACTATTGTTCCAGCGGTAGAAATTGTAGCCTCCTGCATCCAAAATAGCAGTATCTCCTTTACAGATATTCACTCCAGGAGCAGCCATGATATCAGGCTGAGGTACTGGATGGGCCGTTACGTCTAGCGTATCACTCGCTTTGCAGTTATTTGCATCAGTAACTTCTACTGTGACTTCCTGGCTAGTATCAACCGATATTACAGGTGTGATATCGCCTGTTGACCACATTATTCCATTAAAAGTCCCTACCTCAAGAAATATTTGCTCGCCCTCACAGAAATCTGGACTAGCATGTGAAAGTACATTTATGACTGGCTGAGGAAGCGGGTTCACCACTATAAAAATCGTATCTTCTCCTGAGCAGCCATTCGTATCTGTCACTAACACTGTATATTCAGCATCATCACGTGCAATGATCGCACGGACGGTATCAATCTGGATACCATCTTGACTCCATGCAATAGATGCAAAATTTCCAACATCTAATACAACAGAATCACCTTGACAAAAGATCGTGGTATTGGATGCAATAATGGTAGCCTGAGGGTTTGAAAAGACTTCAATAATAATAGAATCGGTATCACTACATCCTAAAGCATTGGTAACTTTTAATCCAACCGTATCACTTGCTTTTATCGTAGTAAATCGGCCATTTTCGCCATTAGACCACAAGTATGAAAAGTGCAGGCCTCCATCTAAAACCACACTGTCGCCTTCACAAAAAGTGGTTGCACCTGAAGGACTAATAGAAGCCACAGGAGTTGGATTTACCTGAGTAGAAACAGAAGTCAAGCCCTGGCACAAATTATCATCAGTAACAAGGACCTCGAATATACCCGCAGAGTCGACCGTGATAAATCGTGTTGTATCACCTGTTGACCAAAGGTATCCATCATATGCATCAGCATCCAGGACAACAGAATCCCCGTCACAAAACGTCGTTGGGCCTAAAGCGAGTATGGAAGGTATGGGATTATTGACAAGGTCAACAATGACGGTATCTGAGCCAGTACAACCAATAGGTACACCTACCTGAACCCAGAATGTGTCGCCACGGGCAACCTTGATTGTTTGTGAAGACTCCCCAGTTGACCAATTATAGCTTGGAAATACCCCTGCGTCTAATATCAATGTATCCCCCTGACAAAGCGTGGAGCTTCCAGAAAGTGTGATATTAGGATTCAAGACCGGTCCCAAAAGTGTCGTGATGCTATCTATAGCAGAGCAACCAAACGTATTGGTAACCTCAAGACCAAAAGTTCCTCCAACCTTAACGGTTATAAAACGAGTCGTATCATTTGTGGACCATTTATACTTATCATGAACTCCTCCATCAAGACGTAAAGAGTCACCAAAACAAATTGTCGTGGACCCCAAAGGTGTTATTTTTGCTACTGGAACAGGATTCACTGTCACATCTATGAAAGCAGTGTCTGTACAACGGAAAATATTGGCTACGATCGCGCGATAATTGCCAGAACGCTTAACGGTAATTTTCTGCACACTTTCACCTGAGCTCCAGGCATAAGCAGCAAATGGCTGGGCATCCAGTTCCACAGAGTCACCATCACAGAATGTGGTTGGTCCATTTGGAATGATAGCATTCAGTACCGGTTTAGGATTAACGCTTACAACAACGAGGTCTATCCCAGAACAATTATTGGAATCTACGACTCTCACAGAATAAGTCCCAGCAGAATCTGTTTTTAAAACCTGGCTGGATTCCCCTACTAGTCTCGTGTTCCCATGAAACCAGAAATAGGATGCGTAAAGTCCGGCATCAAGGGATAGTGTATCACCATCACAGATAGCAACATTGCCTCCCGGCGTTATCGTCGGCACAGGGTTCGGGAACACTGTAATCAGGATACTATCTTCTCCCTTACAACCGAGTGCATCTGTTACTTCAACGTTAAAGTATCCGCCTGTTAATGCAAATGTTCGGGGAAGGGTCTCACCATCTTCCCATAATACACTCGGGTAATTGCCGGAACCGAGTCCTAGCAACGCTTGACCTCCCTGGCAAAAACTGGTAGATCCTCCAGCAGCCTGAATTACCGGCTGTGGCAAAGGAGATGCAACGGTATTGATCTGACCAATACTTTGGCAATTATTCGTATCGCTGATGGTAACGGTGTAAAGCGCAGTGTTTTTTACAATAGTCGTGAAGGTTGTATCACCATTGGACCAGCGGTACTTATCATAATTATTGGCTACTGACAACAGAATTGAATCGCCAGCACAAAATATAGTATCAGTTGCATAGAAGATGGTAGCATCTGGTAAGGCGTTGACAACCACTTCCACACTATCCTCCGCTGGGCACCCAAATTGGTTTTTCACAGTGACACCGTAGATTCCTGATTGCTTTACGGTTATTTCCTGAGTTATCTCTGAATTTGACCAACGGTAAGAATCAGCCAAGCCAGCATCCAATTTCACCGAATCACCATCACAAAATGTTAAAGGTCCATCTGGGGAAATTACAACTGTGGGTGAAGGAAGCACTGTAACGATTATGGAATCGGTAACCACGCAACTATTAACTCCTGTCGCAATGACATGATAGATCCCTGAAGTTTTTACAATAATACTGTCTGTAGTTTCATTGGTATTCCACAAATATCCCAGAAAAGCTCCACTAGCTTTAATTATTACCGAATCACCATCACAAATCGCCACAGAGTCTGGAGGAGATAG
Organism: Bacteroidia bacterium; assembly: GCA_045106685.1. GTDB lineage: Bacteria > Bacteroidota > Bacteroidia > J057 > J057 > JAUIGE01. The sequence continues at coordinate 3,287 of JBGCFB010000280.1, forward strand.
TGTAAGTGTTGGTTTAGGAACCTGGAGAATATTGAGGGTATCATCTCCGGGGCATCCATTTGCATCCACGATGTTGACGATGTATTGGCCTCCGGTTTTTATATTAATACTATCTGCGACTTCCATTGTAGACCAGGCTGTCAATGGGTGAAGAGTATTGGTTTTGAGCCATACAGAATCGCCCTGGCATACAGCAGGGGAAGACGGTATAATAGCAGGATTAGGAAGTGCGTAAACAGTGGTTGTGATAGAATCTAAAGCGGAGCAGCCAGTTGTATCAGTAATAAGGATTTTTACTTTAGCCACACTATCCAGATTTACCATAAGGTTAAGTGGGAAGAAGACAGTACTATCGAGTTCCCACTTATAGGAACTATACCCACGACGCGCCAAAATATTAACAGAATCACCTTCACAGAAACCAAGGCTTGAATTTGAAACGAGTAGCTTACTGCTTCCAAGCGGGCGACAAAAATCGAGTGTCTCATAGGCTCCCATGTCAAGCGTATCATTATCGATACGGAAACTTTGGACAACGTCCCAAGGATATAATTCAACGATATCTCCGTCTTTATCAAGATCGAGTGAGTCAGCAGGAAAGTCCGTGCTATCACCAGCATTGATTACTGGTGAATACTTTGAGACAGCGTAATCTCCACCAATAATTGGTGCAATAGCTGCAGAAAGCGGATTGATAAAAAGCGGATCAGTATTGATATTTGTGCTGTTCGCAGGAGTTGAAATTCCTGCAACAAGGCTATACTCTGTGTTTATATTGGAACCGTTTAACTGTTGAGAAAAAGGATCATTATTAGCTCCGTGCTCATTTCCATACACGATCGAGTTTCGGACCTCAACCTGAGCTGAAAATTGATAAACTCCTCCTCCCAGCGAGCCTGCCCTGTTGCCGGCTATGGTCGCATTGATCACATTGACAAGTGTTCCAACATCCTGGGTATATATTCCTGCACCTTGGTTTTGAGCAAAATTCCCTGAAATCAATGTACTGAGAATAGTAGGCTCTGCTTGATTTGCGGAATAAACACCACCTCCATTATTCGATGCAGTATTACCTTCTAATATAGAACCAGCAATGTATGGCCGGGCGATACCATCAACAAACAAGCCTCCACCATTTTGATTCGCAGAGTTAAAACTAACCCTGGAATTCAATACAACACTATGAGCACCTCTAATTGCAAGTGCGCCACCGAATGAAGTAGATTTATTATTAATAAAAATACAACCATCAAATGCCCCTTCAGCATCATTTCCCGCAAAAACGCCCCCACCTTCATTGGCTGAGTTATTTTCAAAAATACAATCAGTAAAACTTACATTGTTGTGCCAAATATAGGCTCCACCACCATTCGAGGTGGCAATGTTATTCTTTATTATACAGTTTCGAATATCTGCACCAGTAGTAAAAGGATGATCAGGGCAATAGACTCCTCCCCCATTTACAAAACCTAACAAACGGCTATCGGTAGCTCTACCATCCTGAATCGTAAAGCCATCCAATACTGCTGTAGAGTCTGTATACCATCCTGTAACAACGGAGAATGAATTATCAGTATCATCTCCCAAGGTCCCAATATCTCCACTTAGAATTGTGGTATTAGTAATGTAGTCTCTATCTGCAAGAGCCACATCTCCAGAATCAAAGCCTCCAAATATCTTTAAGCCTGAGCGAAGCACATAGGTCTTATTTCTCAACCCTAGACCGATACTGGCATAAGCGCTGTCTGGATAATACGTTCCCCTCGCTACCCAAACCTGATCGCCTGGATCATATATGGAAGTGTCGATTGCCTGGCTCAGATTTGTATAAGCAGTTGCCCAGGTCAAGCCATTTCCACCAGGAAGAGCTGAAGCGTTTACATATATGGTCTTTTGACCTTGCAATTCCTCATGGCCTGCTCCTCCCAAGCCTATTAGGATCAACAATAACGAGAATAAAACCTTCGATTTATACGCTTGTATAAAGTGCTTCATAACAACTTTTGGGTATGGCTTCCTAACGAAAGATTATGGCTTGAGGTAGTCTCTGACGATACGGTCATACTCCTCACGACTAATGGATCTCGTTTTTCTGTATGCAAAGGTCTTCCTTAGCGGAATATTGATCCCGCCATTAATAAAAATAGACTTTTGTAAAAAATTATATCCAGTCTCAAATTGCCAAAATGGATACACGACCGAAGCTCCAAGTATCAGATTGGTAGCTCTTACAGAGTTGAAATCTGCAATATAGGTAGTGGTATTAGGCTTAGGTTGAATATCAGCAGGCCGAAGCTCTTTGGGATAATTCGCTTCATATTGATTCCAGTGGTATCCAGAAAAATGAGATACTCCAGCCATAATATAAAGATGATTCAATGGCGAAATGTACAAGCCAGCGTTAATCACGCCACCATTCCCTTTTGCAGAATCTAAACGATGTGGCTCAAAGTCAACATTGTTCAATACATCCTTTTCAAACTGGGCCAGGCGAATCTGATTCAAATTGGATCCCTGATCTGCGTCTGATGGCATTTTATCAGTAAAACGTCCGTAGCCGGATACAAAGAATCCTACCCGGTTATAGAACGAAATACCAAAGGATTCCAATCCAGAAATACCATTACCAAGTTGGCGCTTAAAGGGGTTTGCAGAATTGCCAGAAGTATAAGACCTAAAGAAATTGTAGTTAATACCTATATAAGAAGTGTGGTGTCGACGGTGAGCAAGGGTAACCTGGGCCACCTGACGGAAAGCATCGTTGACTTCTGCGTTTGCAAACTTGGACCGAGCGCCAGCTTTGAGCTTTGCGTCCCTGGAGTCTGTATAAAGTGCCTCGCCTTCTTCTACAAAACCCTCTAGGAGAGCCCTATTCACAACAGCGTCACGTTGCTTCAGGCGACTACTATCAATCTGAGCACGTACTTCGCTCATATTATCACCAGCCTCATTACGTGTGCGCTTTGCGCGAGACCTGGCTTTGCGCGCATCCACAATGGTATTTAGCGCGCTTTGTTTTTGGGAAATGATCTTGAGAATAAGCGTGTCAGCCTCGCCGCCTGTTTGGGCTCTCAAGATCGCTTCATCGTATTGGGCATCTGCACGTTTTTCTGTATCCTGAATTTCGTCTACGACATCCATCAACTCTAAGGCCCGCTCCAATAACTTAGGATCACCTGAGGCTTTGGCGGCGTCTACAAGGCCGCGTACAAGGTTCGTAGCGCGGCTACTTTTATCTCTAATTTCAAAATTCGATTGATCAATCAAAGCCTTAATGGCTGCGAGACGAATATTGATATCACTGAATTGGCCGATACCTCCACCGATAAGTGATTCGATACGTGATATCAGGCTATCAGCCGCCTGTGTATAGATAGCAGCTTTGCGGTTAGCGCTTTCAGCCTTTTGCTGTTGTGCTACGGCACGTCCATACAGCTTTTCTATCTCTTGCTGAATGGCGGCCGATTCTTGCTCTGCTTTGCCAGCTTGCTTTTCGGCATTTTTGATACCCTCCAAGCGAAGGCGAGCTTTCTCAGATGCATTGTTAGCATCTTCTGCAGATGATTCTACTTCGCGAGCAGCAGCACTACTTTGGTCATATTTTTGAAGAATAATTTTTGCAGAGTCGGGATCAGTTGCATTCGGAATACGCTTTACTTCACCAGCCAAAATAATTACATAGCTAGCGCCAGCTTCGGTACGGGAGAGTGCATCGGCTGATTCAGCAGTGGCACGACGAAGCGAGTCCAACAGCACCTTTACTCCGCTGAGTTGTTGTGCTACTTTTATGCTTTTACTGTCTGCTTTTTTTACTAAAGAATCGATGGCTACCATCTGAATCTTCATACTCCCTTGATAGCGATTAATGGCATCCACTTCATCCTGAGCAAGTCTCGCTAAAGAATCAGCCTTTTGGGCGAGCTTTGCAGCTTCTATTTGTACATCATCATTAATAACAACCTGCTCTACCTCGTCTGGTTTCAGGCTACCAATTTGATCGAGTACTTCTTGAATTTTTTGCGTGATAAAGCGGCTATCACGATCCAGCTCCTTTTCTGTAGTTTCTAGCTCAACAATTAAGTCAACATTATCTGCAGAGCCATAAGCAAGCTCGATTTCTTCTTTTAAAGCATTATAGACACCACCAATCTTCGTGACCCAGCGATTGTTCACCTTTTCAGCGACAACCTCGGCCACACGTACTATACGCGGATATTTAAGGGTGGAGTTGTTTGCATATTTTCCAAAAAACTGACTAATAAACACAACCCTGGCATACACATAAGTACGCTGATCTATTTCTGTCACGCGAAGCGAAGAGAAGCGAACATTTTCCGGTTTATCGTACTCGTACAACAAGGTCGCCCGATTCAGGTAGGAAGGAACACTGATCTTTTCGGGAAAATTATTGGGCTTAGCGGGGTCCCAATCTGTCGAGTTTTGTGGGTTCCAGTCATCATGGATAATTACGTTTTCATTCTCAAATACTCGTTGAGCATTATTTCGATCATAATTACTTTCCATGATACTTTTCCTGTTTCCCGTCATCCGAGGATTCGTGATGAGGTTCAGGAGGCCAGCGAGATTATTCACCTGGCGTTCGGCTTGGCTCTGGATTTGGCGTCTGTCTTCATCAGTTAGTGTCTGGGCAGACACAGCAGACGTGCCTACTACTCCGATGAGCAGAAAGACAAGTAGTGATGGACAAAGGCGAGGCAAGAGTTTGCAGCGGAACTGCAAGAGAACAAGGGGGCTGATTTTCATGACATCAAAGGATTCTCAATCGCTCTCGCAGATACCTTACCTTTTCTTCTTTGGTTGCTGGCTGAATATCTGCGATTAACAATCCTGAATTGGGCAAATTACGATTAAAATCCTGAAGTGTCACAATCCAGTTATCAATTTGGAGGAGATGATATTCCATTTGGGCAATACTCTCCAAACAAAGCTTGCCTGATTTAAGCAAATGGTAAAAATTCACAAGGTTCTTATTCCATTTTCGTCTTGTGAAATAATTAGCAAGATGCTTTTTATCCTTCAGCACTCTTCCCAAACTCGCGAAGTGTGTTTCGTGATTTGTTGGAGGAATAATCTTGCCAGCATTTGCGCTGGGCTTTTCCTGTTGCACATTTTCCAATGACGGAAGTCCAGGCATCGTGATGCCTACTATTTCCCATCG
>JBGCFB010000281.1:0-6487 GCA_045106685.1 Bacteroidia bacterium
ATGTCATATTTCAAAACTGACAATCCTCCGGTTGGAGCCGTGTTCACATATTATCTAAAGGAAGCTCCAAAAACGATGCAGCAGGAGCGTCGCAAGGCCGAAAAGAAACTTGTCAAAGAAGGTAAAGACGTGGACTGGCCAAGCTGGGATGACCTCCGCAAGGAAGACAATGAAGAAAAAGCCAAGCTTGTGTTCACAGTACGTGACGCTGCTGGCAAAGTCGTTCGTCGTCTTACCAAGTCTCCTTCATCAGGCATGCACAGAGTGGTTTGGGACTTCCATTACCCATCAACTTCACCTGTCAGCTTGCGCAAGAGAAGCGGCTATAGCCCATATGCTAGCGAAGATAAAGGACCACGTGCGGCACCTGGCAACTATACCGTTGAGCTAGCCATGATCAAAGAAGGCGCTGTAACCCAGTTGGTAGACAAGCAATCTTTCAAGGTTGTTCCACTTAATAACAGCACCCTTCCTGCCAAAGACATGAAGCAGTCTGAAGCTTTCTTGAAGCGTGTGGCGGAAGTAAATCGTGCCGTATCCAGCGCAGGCCGCGTTGCTCGTGAGCTTAACACGAAGGTGAATCACATCGAAGAAGCACTTAAGCTTACGCCTTCGGCTCCTCTGAGTATGATGGCCGAGGTACAGAAGATGAAGACACGCTTGCGCGACATTCGCTATGCGATGTATGGCGACCCTACGAAGTCACGCCGTCAGTTTACTGGCGACCCTACGATTGCTGGCCGCATAGGAACAGTAGAGTGGACTTATAGTTCAACACGCAGTGAGCCTACCGAGACCATGAAGCAGCAAGTTTCGATTGTAGAGGAGGAGTTTGCTCCTGTTCTCAAGGACCTCAAGCAGATCGTCACTGACATCGCAGCGATGGAGAAAAAGCTCGAATCAATAGGTGCTCCATATACTCCAGGACGCATGCCTAATTGGGAAAAGCCGTAAAGGCAATTAAAAGTTCATCGTGCAAAATTCAAAGTTTCTCAGGAATTGTTTCACTTTGAATTTTGCACTTGAAACTATCCAAGTCGAACGAATAGAATCAGTCAAGGCAAACTGATCTCATATAAAAACGCCTTCAATCCGCATGGATTGAAGGCGTTTTTATGTTAATACCGATGTTTTAGTCTTGAAGAACAGAGTGTTCTGTTACGACTTTGTTTTGGAGGGTTTGAAGCGCATGAATAACAGCTTCAGGGCGTGGAGGACAGCCAGGGATATATACATCGACCGGTAAGAACTGGTCAACGCCCTGCACTACACCATATACACGGTGCATGCCGCCTGTAGAGGCGCAAGCCCCCATAGCCATACACCACTTCGGATCAGGCATCTGGTCCCAGATACGCTTGATTGCGTGAGACATTTTGTATGTCGTCCATCCAGCCACGATCATAACATCAGCCTGGCGTGGAGAAAAGCGAAATACTTCGCTGCCAAAACGTGATACGTCATAGGTCGGTCCGGCAAAAGACATCATCTCAATCGCGCAGCAAGCAAGCCCCATAGGCATAGGCCACATCGAATTGGAGCGTGCCCAGTTCGTGAGTGCATCTACTGATGAAAGAAGGAATCCTTGCTTTGCGAGTGCTTTTTCGAGTCCCATGGTATTGATTAGCTGATTTGATAATATGTTGATTAGCTGATGCGATCCTGCGATCAACTGGTCTTGTTAGATGAATTAGCCAATTATTAAATCAGCTAATTATCAAATTGTTCTAGTTTAGGTCCACTTTAAGCCACCTTTTTTGTAAACATAAATATAGCCTACAAAAAGGATTGCAATAAAGACGAGCATTTCAATGAAAGGGAACATCCCATATGTTCCGAGCATTTCTTTGTAGCGCACGGCCCAGGGATACATGAAGATTACTTCTATATCAAATAGAATAAAAAGCATGGCAACGAGATAGAACTTCACAGAGAAACGCTCGTGCGCGGTTCCCACAGGATCCATTCCACTTTCATATACCTCTAGCTTAGCTTTCTTGGGACGGAAAGGCCCCATAAGCTTCGAGAGATTACCGAGAAAAATGCCCAATACTGTGGATGCTCCGAGGAGTACCGCAATAGGAATGTATTCATTCATACAGCAAATGTAAGTCTAAGCTTAAAAACAAAAAAGGAGACTTCGAAAAGTCTCCTTAATTAATATGTAGAATATGTTATAGAATGTCCCTAATTCAAAGGAACCTTCCTGAGCGCTTCAAGCTCGTCTATCATTTTGCGAAGCTTACGCGTTTGAGATTCGCCCAGGTTTCTGATACCTATGCGCTCGGCTTCGTGGATCATGTCCATACGAGTGCCGATTTCTCTAAAGGAAAGCGTTTCATTTGTTTCTTCGCCTACTCGGAGGCGTACGATTTCACGGCCCAAAAATGCTTTAGTAGCGCGGACCTTGGAATGTAATTCTTGGGTTGACATATATTGGAAAAACAGTTTAAGATTATGCTATATGAACGGCGTAGAAACGCACAATGTTCTCAATTATGGTGAAATTTCATCAAAAAATCAAGGTTTTTTTTACGAAATCGTTAAGTACGCTTGAATTTCATGGGATAATGCGCGGCTATGTCACCAGTCGAAATTCGGTTTAGTCTCTTTTTGACCATTCGGCGTCTTAATGGCGAAATTAAATCAGTGAAAAGGATCCCTTCGATATGGTCGTATTCATGCTGAATGATACGAGCCTTAACGCCAGTGTATGTCTCTTCATGCTCAACAAAATGCTCATCCATATAGCGGATGGTTATTTGGCCTTTCCTGGCAACATCTTCGCGAACATCAGGAATACTTAAACAGCCTTCTTCGAATGCCCATGTATCGCCTTCCTCTTTTAGGATTTTAGCATTAATAAAAACCTTCTTGAAGCCTTCCATCGACTCTCCTCCTTCCTCTTCCATATCCTGCATAGGCTCGCCGTCTACCACGAAGATGCGATAATTGACTGCGACCTGAGGACCAGCAAGGCCTACTCCATTGGCGCCATACATGGTTTCAAACATATTATCGACCAATTCCTGAAGATTGGGAAAATCTGGAGTGATTTCCTCATTCTTCGCTCTTAGCGCCGGATGTCCAAAGCCTACAATTTTAAGTATCATGAATCTTTATTCACTTTTAGGATGAAAGCTGAAATCGAGGGTCACATTCCTTCTTCGTTTGCTTCCATAAAATCTTGCAAAATAATTACCGCACTCACCTCATTAATGAGGTACTTATCGCGGCGCTTTTTCTTCTTGGCTCCTGCCTGAATCATTGCTTCAGTCGCCCTTTTGGAAGTGTATTGCTCATCCCAGGGATAAATCGGCATTTCAGGGTAGGCAGCATCCAGTTCGTGAATAAATGCTGCCACCAAAGGCGTCGAATCGGTTTCGCTGCCGTCTTCCTTGATCGGAAAACCTACCACGATTCCTTCTATATCTTCTTTGGCAATAATATCTGCCAAGCGAGCCATCAACTCAGTCGTATCGAATGCCCCAACTCCCGTTGCAATAATCTGCATCGGATCAGTCCAGGCTAGGCCTGTTCTTTTGGAACCGTAGTCGATCGAGAGTAGACGTGGCATGTTGATTTGATTATTTGATGATGTGTTGATTAGCTGATTAGTTTTCATCACCAAATTAGCTAATCATCAAATCAGCTAGTCGGCTTTCTGGTTGCGGAGCGCCTGATTATACACACGGCGTAGTCCATCCTCAAGCGAAATTTTTGGTTTCCATCCCAACTCGTTGAATACGTGATCCATTTGAGCGTAGCGAGCGTGAACACCTACAGGCTTATCGAGCAGCTGCTTGATGGAAGGCTTGTAGCCAGCAAACCCAGTAAACACTTCGATAATCTCCAGGAAGTTGGTGATTTTACCTGAACCAATATTGATCGCAGTACCGTCCTTCACGTGATCCATCGCATGAAGCATGCAGTCAATCACATCGTCGATATGAACGAAGTCACGTCCCTGGCGGCCAGTTCCCCATACTTCAAATGGGTCTTCCTTACGAGCAGCACGAGCGGCAATCGCAGGAACCGGATAACTCAAGTTCTGATCTTCACCATACCCTGAAAATGGACGAATACAGGTAACAGAAAGGCCATAATGCTCAGCAGCAGTCTGCGCAAGGTATTCACCTGTCAGTTTAGACCAGCCATAGGTCATATCGGGTTGCCCCAGATTTCCTCCAGCCCAGTCGATGTCTTTTTCGGCAAGCGGAGTATGATCGGTTTCACCCTGAAGGTTAACCGGATATGCAGCACTTGAACTTGGATATAATACACGGTCAGGCTTATGACGCACTGCCCAAAAGAAGAATTCTGCATCAATCGCGAGGTCGAGTGCAACCATCATCGGATCGCCATCGATTTTGGCACGACCACCTACAATAGCAGCAAAGTGAAATACATCGTTGAAGCGCTTGCACCCGAAGGTATTTTCAAGCCAATCTTCACCAGCAAGCATATAACGCAGGAAGCGACGGAAATCACCTTTCCAGAAAATCACACGATCACCTTCTCCCCAAAATTCAATATGTGCATCGCCGTCGAGGTAGTCCGGGCGCTCTACGCCTTTTTCTTCCCAGAGGGCAAGCATTGAGGTCGTTTTGTTTGCCTGATTTGTACCAAAAGTGTCTTCTACTGCGATCCAGCTAGCAGGCGAAACGCCTACGCTCAAATCATCAACAACAATAACGACATCTTGTGTGGTGCGATAGAGGTGCTTGGCTACATTGCGACCTACAAATCCACATCCTCCGGAGACTAGGTGAAATTTCATGTATTCTACTGGCTGGTTGAAATAAAAATTAGATAACGAAGCTCATTCAAAAAGGCTGCTAGCTATTAGCTGCTGGCGATTGGCCTTAGGCAACTACTTGGCCAGCTCTTTTGAATGAGGCGCTAAAGTTAATGATAAATCTGTTTAGGCAACTGGCTTTTAGCTGTTGGCTATTGGCGGCCACAAACTATTTACCTATTACATGCTAAAAGCTAAAGGCCAAAAGCTAATAGCCACTATACCGCAATCCTCAAATGCGCCAACATATCCTCGACCATCGTATCCAGGTCGTAGGTGTTTTCCCAGGCCCAATCATCCTGTGCGGCCTGATCATCAATGCTTTGAGGCCAGCTATCAGCAATAGCCTGCCGAAAGTCAGGTTGATACTCGCAACTGAAATCGGGAAGATACTTAGTGATCGCCTCGGCAATTTCCACAGGCGTAAATGACATCCCCGCGAGATTATAGCTACCCGGAGTCTTGATCAACTCCTTATCAGCAGCGACGAGGTCAAGCGTAGCACGAATAGCATCCGGCATATACATCATGGGTAATCTGCTGTCTTCTCGCAAGAAACAGATATAGTGACCCAGCTTAAGTGCCTGATGGAAAATATCAACGGCATAGTCAGTCGTGCCGCCTCCAGGCGCACTTTTGTAGCCGATGAGGCCAGGATAGCGCAGACTGCGAATATCGCTGCCGTATTTCTCTTTGTAATAATCACACCAACGCTCTCCTGCCAGCTTACTGATTCCATAGACCGTATTGGGGTCCATGATGGTTTGCTGAGGCGTATTGATTTGGGGCGAATTAGGGCCAAATACCGCGATGGAGCTGGGCCAGAACAGGCGCTGCAAGCGCGTATGGCGTGTTGCTTCCAGCGTATTGAGCAGCGCTGTCATGTTCAATTCCCAGGCCCACATGGGATTCTGCTCTCCCTTGGCGGATAGCACCGCCGCAAGATTATAGATAACATCCACCTCTTTTTCCTCGATGATCTTGAACAGCGCATCCTTATCGGTAACATCGAGGATGGCAAAATCGCAGGCAAGCGTATACGCTGCCTGGCGGATATCCGTGGCGATGACCTGCTGCGGCCCATAGCGGCGGATAAGGGCCTCGACCAGTTCCTGGCCGATCTGCCCTTGAGCACCTATAACAAGGTGACGAAGTGAAGTTGTTGACATTGCGTGGCGTGGTTTTGCAGTTACAACGTTAGTGAGATATTGCTTACGAAAGCAAATGTGAAAGCTATATGTTTCCCAAGATGTGATTTTTTTCAAAAAAATTTCACAAAAGTTGTTGTCAATTCAAAAAGCCTTTTTACTTTTGTCGTCCCGCTGCGGCAACGCAGCATGATTCCTCCTTAGCTCAGTTGGTTAGAGCGGTTGACTGTTAATCAATAGGTCCTTGGTTCGAGTCCAAGAGGGGGAGCTTAAAGCCTATCTCATTTGAGGTAGGCTTTTTTGTTTTTATAAAAAAACTTGAATTCCCTCCTCTCTTTCACCAGACCGACATTATTCAGGAATAGACAACACCTGAGTACCGAACAGCGAGGCTGAAGTATCAAAGAAAAAAGCATCACACATCCGATTACTAATCCTGGCTATCATACGCTTCCTCCAGCAGCATTTCGTCTGCGTTTTCAGGAGTGATGTGGCGGTAGTTGCCCTGGCCGATGCGGGAGAGGCGATCGAGGCGATCGGT
>JBGCFB010000282.1:0-13192 GCA_045106685.1 Bacteroidia bacterium
CTCGGTGTTGTTGCCATCTGGCTTGGGGTCTTCGCAAGCAACTGCAAATAGAAACAAGCCTAGGATGAAGAGTGATGTGTATATGTGTTTCATAAATCGTGATAAACGTTTCGACAAATGTAGGTAATAAACTAACTGGTAGGGGTGTTTTGCAAAACACCCCTACGAAACTCAATAACCAGCTATTCTTTTGGAGGTTGTTCGAATTGGATACCGATAACCTGGAATTCCGTTCTTCTATTTTCTTCATGCTGTTTTTCAGTGCATTCCACACCATTCTTGCATGTGTTTTTAAGCTTAGTCTCTCCATATCCAACTGCTCGAATTCGGTCTTTATGGATTCCTTTTTTGACCAAATACGCCTTGGCAGACTCCGCCCTTGCTTTACTAAGCCGCATATTACCATCCGCCTTTCCTCGTGAATCGGTATGCGAACTCAGTTCAATCTCCACTTGCGGGTTCTGCTCTAATAATATATACAAGCGATTTAGCACTTTGGCTGCATCAGAGCGGATAGAAGATCTACCATAATCATAATAAATGTCGCGCAGCTGATAACTTCTATTGAGTTCCAGCTTTTGTAATCGCATGGTGCCTACCAAGGTTTTTTGGCCCGTTTTCGAATCGAGCTTATAATCCTGAAGTGTAAAGCCACTGGTACAAAAAACGCCGATACCATCTTCCCCTTTTATTTGATCCGAACAATCCAGCATCGTCGCTTTTGCCCTAAAAAAAGAATCATCATCGGCCCAAAGATCATAATCGTGTCCAGGAATAAGTGGGAAGAAAAACACCCCTCGTTCATTACTGGTATTATAATATGTCCGCCTGCTCGTTCGGTCCTGAAGCTTCACATCTACTCCTGGTAGAAAATACTCAAGGTCTTCATCGAGTAGCACACCTTTGAATTGATAGTAGGATTTTGGTACCAAAGCAATGGTTGTGACAAGCTTGATATCGGCAAGGTTTCGCGTATCAAACTCTACCTCTTTACTGTAGTGATCTTTGCTGACCATCTCTATACGCCAAAGTCGATATGGCAACATCTGCATGCGAAAAATGCCCATGCTATCAGTCAGAAATTGACCTACAATGGAGTCTCCCTCATATACTCGAGCTACCGCCCTGACTATAGGTTTCAGGCTCACTTCCTCAAATACCCGAATCGAATGCGGGATAGCGTTAAGGCTTTGTTCCTGAGAAAATACATGTGTGAAGGATAACAGGCTTAGGATAAAGCCACAAAACAGCGTTCTAAAAGGCATAGCGTTGATATGTTCAGGAGAATTCTGCTTTTTTGAATTCACGAGTGCAAAAATACAAAATCATGGCTTCAAAACAGCAGTATATACTTTCTTTGGACGAAGGGACCACCAGCGTCCGAGCTATTTTATTTGACAAAAACAGTAAAATACTCGCTGTAGCACAAGAGGAATTGGAGCGGAGTTTTCCCCATGATGGCTGGGTAGAACAGAACGCTTCGGAGATTTTGGAGAAACAAATGCGCGTAGCCAAAACGGTGATCCGCGACTTTGGAATCACGCCCGACCAGGTTGCGGCGATAGGCATCACCAACCAGCGAGAGACGACCGTCGTGTGGGACAAGCATAGTGGCAAACCCATCTACAATGCCATCGTCTGGCAGGATCGCCGCACCGCTGCTTACTGTGACGAGCTGAAAGAGCAAGGCTTGGAAAGCTATGTAAAAGAGGCAACAGGATTGGTTTTGGACCCTTATTTTTCTGGCACCAAACTCAAATGGATACTCGATCATGTTGCACTCAATAATCCTGACATCAAAACCAGCGACCTCTGTTTTGGCACAATCGATAGCTGGTTGATCTGGAATATGACCGGTGGCAACGTGCACGCCACAGATTACTCAAATGCGTCTCGCACCTTGCTGTATAATATTGGCGAATTGGATTGGGATAAAAAGCTGCTTAAGCGCCTTGATATTCCACAGGAAATGCTTCCCGAAGTTCGTCCTTCATCCGGCGATTTTGGCCTTACAGATCCGAGCTGGTTTGATGGTGTACAAATCCCCATCAGAGGTGTGGCAGGCGATCAGCAAGCAGCCTTATTTGGGCAGGCATGTTTTGATCCGGGCATGAGCAAAAACACCTACGGCACGGGCTGTTTTATGCTATTGAATACAGGCAGCAAGCGCGTGGTATCAGAAAATGGTCTGCTTACAACACTCGCCTGGGGACTGGACGGCGAAGTATGCTACGCCCTTGAAGGCTCGATTTTCGTGGCAGGAGCAGCCATCCAATGGCTGCGCGATAGTTTGAAAATAATAGACTCTGCGACTGATTCAGAGTATTATGCAGGAAAAGTTCCAGGATCGGAAGGCGTATATGTCGTGCCGGCCTTTGCGGGATTGGGTGCTCCATGGTGGGACCCTTATGCGCGAGGCGCCATATTCGGCATGACACTCGGCACCACCAAGTCGCACATCGTGCGCGCTACGCTCGAGTCTCTCGCCTACCAAAGTTGTGACGTACTCAATGCGATGGAAGAGGACGCTGGCGAACCGCTCAAAGCGCTTCGCGTCGACGGCGGAGCCGCAGCCAATGACCTGCTCATGCAATTCCAATCCAATATGCTGGATGTTCCAGTCGAGCGCCCTTCAGTGATCGAAACTACTGCGCTAGGTGCTGCTTATCTGGCCGGCCTAGCCGTAGGCTATTGGGACAATCTGGACGAGCTTCGCGATGCCTGGAAACTGGAGCATCGCTTTGAGCCCATCATGCCTGAAGAAGAGCGCAAGCGCCGCTATGCCGGTTGGCATGAAGCTGTGAAGCGCACGCGCGGCTGGGCAAAGTAAAGGTAAGCCTCGACTTCGTCTCGGCAATGAAGCGGAAAACCTAAGACTTTAGGCTAAATATCTTTCATTATTGCCCGGGAGGGGAAACCCATTTATGGCCTGGGCGATAATGAAATCGCGAAGCGATTGAGCTTCTTTGCCCCAGATGCTAAAGCATCGGGCAATAGTAGAAGTAATTGATGCTAAAGCATGAAGGAAATAAAAGCTTCACTATCGAGGCGAAGCCGAGGCTATTCATTGCGCCGACCGCAGGGAGGCGCTCTTCATTGCATCGCGAAGCGATGCTACTCCAAAAGGTCAGGCCGACGTTCCTGCGTCTTCTCAATCGACTGTTCAGTACGCCATTCGTCGATCTTTGCCTTATGGCCGGAACGTAACACATCGGGCACGTCGTGGCCTTCGAATGTGGCTGGGCGTGTATAATATGGTGCGTCGAGCAAGCCATCCTGAAAGGAGTCGAACAAAGCGGAGCTTTCGTCGCCGATCACCCCTGGGATGAGTCGCACGATTGAATCGGCAAGGATTGCCGCAGGCAATTCGCCTCCGGAAAGGACGTAGTCGCCGATAGTGATCTCTTGGGTTATAAACAGATCACGCACGCGCTGATCGACGCCTTTATAATGCCCTGCAAGCAGAATCAGGTTTTCACTTAAAGACAACCGATTCACCGTTCCTTGCTTCAGGGTTTCGCCGTCAGGAGTGAGATAAATGATCTCGTCGTATTTTCGTTCTGACTGGAGTTTGCGAATAACTTTCGCGATAGGCTCTATTTTCAACACCATTCCAGCCCCTCCGCCAAATGGATAATCATCTATTTGGCGCTGTTTGTTTTCTGAATAGTCGCGAAGATCATGCACGTGAATTTCGACGAGCCCCTTGTCTTTTGCACGCTGCACAATGCTATGCGAAAACGGGCTTTCGAGTAGCGCCGGAACCGCGGATATAATATCAATTCGCATCACTTGTTTTCGTCTTTTGGGTCAAATAAAACCTCTAGTCCAGGTTCTTTATTTACAGTCTCCTGAAGCGAAATAAATGTTTCGGTGCGCCTGACATTTGGAATATTTTGAATCTTCTCAATTAATACATCGCGCAAATGATTGGTGTCACGACACAGGACTTTCACAAACATCGCATATGTACCTGTTGTGAAATGACATTCGACAACTTCAGGCACTTCTTCTAGACGCTTGAAGATATCATCATAATTATCAACCTGATCAAGATATAAGCCTAAAAAGGCTCTTACTCCGAGACCAAGTTTTTTATAATCCACCATCAAACGAGAGCCTTGAATAAGTCCCATTTTCTCAAGCTTCTGTACTCTTAAATGAACCGTAGCTCCAGATACACCACACATACGCGATATCTCCAGATACGGCATGCGAGCATCTTTCATCAATGCCTCCAGAATGGTTCGATCCAGTTTATCAAGTTGCATAACACAAATGTATGGTGTTCTTTTTTATGAACGATGAACAATGTTTGATTAACAATATATGCTGCCCACTCAGAACCATTATTGTTCATTGTCAATTTCTCATCATAAATTAATTCCAAAAAGCTTCCCTAACTGTTCGCTGTCTTTCATTTGTAGGCGGCCAGAAAGAAATAGTCGAATCTCGCGACGCTGTAGTGCTTCATCGAACCAGCGCTTCTCAATATCGGTCTCTGGTTCAATTTTATTAACAGGAATGGGATTCCCACTTTGATCAACCGCAACAAATGTAAGGTAGGCTTCATTTGACTTTCTGCGCTCGCCAGTCAAAAGGTTTTCTGTGTGAACTTCCACTCTGACTTCCATCGAAGTAGTAAAGGCTCTCGTTACCTGAGCCTCCAGAATCACAATTTCGCCACGCTTAATAGGATGATCAAATCCGATATTATCAACTGATGCAGTAACAACTGTTCTGTTTGATGCCTTCTGAGCTGCGATCGCTGCGATGATATCAATCCAGTGCATCAACTTACCTCCTCGCAGATTATCGAGGTTGTTCGTATCATTTGGAAGGACCATTTCAGTCTTCAATGTATAGGTCGCGGAAGCCATTTTCGTTTTCATGGCGCAAATATAGTTTTCGCTTTCGCGAAAACAATGAAAAGCATCGCTGCGCTCGCCACAATGAAGAGTTTTTGCTTTCGCAAAAACAGTGAAGCAAAATCGCTACGCGATGTAGTGAAGCGAAAAATCTATGGCTTTAGTCTAAATACCTTTCATTATTGCCCGATCATTTATGATCTGGGCGATCATGCAATCGCGAAGCGGTTTTGCTTCCTTTTGCCCCAGGCCATAAATGGCCGGGCAATAGGAAAAATTATACATGCTAAAGTCTCTGATAATAATTATCCGCTTCATTGCGCTGACCGAAAGGAAGGCGCTTCTGTCAGCCCCACCCGACAGGTTGGAACAGCCTTTCTGCCAATATGGCACAAAATGTCGGATGGCATCTTCATTGATAGGGATTGGTCAAATTACTTCTCATGGAAACACGAAATACATCTGGAAAAGACTTCGTCCGCGACTTGGGCGATACGTTCAATGATATTGGACAAAAGATCGGTTCCAAATTCAACCAGTTGATGGATGAGATCAACACCGAGGACGGTCAGTCAGGAGAAGTACGCGTCGCTGTCGATGTGTATGAAACGACTACTGATCTGATCATCGAAGCTGAACTTCCTGGTCTTACCAAAAAGGCTGTTAGCCTCAAGGCTACAGGCAATGTATTGAGTATTTCTGGAGAGAAACATGTTTCAGAAGTGAAGAATCGCCTGAATCGCGTCACAGAAAGACGCTTTGGTGCCTTTACACGTCTGGTAACATTGCCGGAGGATGGCCTTAAGATGGAAGAGATTTCAGCGAAATTTACAGATGGTGTTCTCACCGTCAGTATTCCAAAGCTAAAACCTACCAAGCCAGAAACTCCTGATAACGAGGACCTTACCACAATCGATATCGAGTAATCGATCAATTTGTGTAAGCATATTTTCAAACTAAAAAATCAAGCATAAACCATTTTACCCCAAATGAGCAATAAAATCATTGGCATTGACCTGGGTACTACCAACTCCTGCGTGGCAGTAATGGAGGGTAACGAACCCATTGTTATCGTTAACGCAGAAGGCAAACGTACCACTCCATCTGTAGTCGCTTTCACAAAAGAAGGCGAGCGTATTGTAGGTGAACAAGCTAAGCGTCAGGCGCTGGCAAACCCAACAAAAACGATCCGCTCTATCAAGCGTTTCATGGGCCACACTTTCAATGAGATCAAGGATGAAGTAGGTAATATGACCTATGAAATCACAAAAGGGCGTAACAATCTTGCCGTAGCGCAGATTGACGATCGCACCTATACTCCACAGGAGATTTCAGCCATGACCCTTCAAAAAATGAAGAAGACTGCTGAAGACTACCTCGGATACGAAGTAAAAGAAGCTGTTATTACTGTACCAGCTTATTTCAATGACTCTCAGCGTCAGGCCACAAAAGAAGCAGGCGAAATCGCCGGTCTTACTGTGCGCCGTATTATCAACGAACCTACTGCTGCTGCGCTTGCCTATGGATTGGACAAGCAGGGACAGGATGTAAAAGTTGCTGTATTTGACCTTGGTGGAGGAACATTTGATATCTCAATTCTTGAATTGCAGGATATTGATGGCGAGATCCTTTTCGAAGTACTTTCTACTAATGGTGATACACATCTTGGTGGTGACAACTTTGACCAAGTCATTATCGACTGGCTCGTAGCTGAATTCAAAAGCGACTATGATGTTGATTTGAAAAAAGATCCTAAATCACTTCAGCGCCTCAAAGAAGCTGCTGAAACTGCCAAGATCGAGCTTTCAACAACAAGCAATACTGAAATCAACCTTCCGTACATCTTTATGGATGCGGATGGTCCTAAGCACCTTGAGCGTTCATTGAGTCGTGCCAAATTCGAGAAGCTTGCAGATAGATTATTCGAGCGTTGTCTCGATCCTACACGTGCTGCGCTTAAAGCTGCCAAGCTCACCGTAGGTGATGTGGATGAGGTAATCCTCGTAGGTGGTTCTACTCGTATCCCAAAGGTACAGGAGCTTGTAAAAGAGTACTTCAAGCGTGATCCAAACCGCTCGGTAAACCCGGATGAAGTAGTAGCTGTTGGTGCTGCAATTCAGGGTGGAGTATTGGCTGGTGATGTGAAAGGTGTTCAGCTTCTCGATGTTACTCCGCTTTCATTGGGTATCGAAACGCTGGGTGGTGTTTCAACGAAGCTTGTTGAATCAAATACAACAATCCCTACCCGCAAGGTAGAATCTTTCTCAACTGCGGCTCCTAATCAGACTTCTGTAGAAATTCATATTCTTCAGGGAGAGCGTGCCATGGCTGCGGATAACCGCACACTCGGCAAGTTCCACCTCGATGGAATTCCTCCAGCACCTCGTGGTGTTCCTCAGATTGAGGTTGCTTTCGATATCGATGCAAACGGTATCTTGAATGTAAGCGCACGCGATAAGTCGTCTGGCAAAGAGCAGAAAATCCGCATTGAAGCATCTACTGGTCTTTCTGACGACGAGGTGCAACGCATGAAGGAAGAAGCTGCTGCAAATGCTGCTGCTGACGCCGCGGCTAAAGAAAATGCAGAAAAGCTCAACCTTGCTGACCAGCTTATTTTCACTACTGAAAAGGAGTTGACCGAATTTGGTGACAAGGTAAGTGAAGGTGCAAAGACTGGCGTGGAAGGCGCTTTGCGCGAACTACGCGAAGCGTATGCTGCCAAAGACATTGAAAAGATCGATGCCGCTGTTGAAGCATTGAATGTAGCTCGTCAGTCCTTTGGACAAGAGATGGCTGCTGCTCAGCAACAAGCTGAAGGTGCTGCGGCTCCTGGTCCGGAAGGTGCTGCTCCTGGCGCAGAGCCAGGTGAATCTCCAGCTGAAGAGGCTACTGAGGTTGAGTTCGAAGAAGTCGACGACAAGTAAGCTAGTTTGGCTGTTGGCCTTTAGCGATTAGCTGTTGGCTTATTAGCATGAATAAATATAATAATGCCGCTTCCTTATGGGAGCGGCATTTTTTATTTAGTTTAGCATTAAGTCTTGTACATACATCGTATACTATACGTGAGTATCGAGTAGCAAGGATCAAGTATCAAAGGTTATGGTACGCACTTGCTACTTGATCCTTGATCCTCGCTACTCTCGCATGATTTTCAAAAAATCATGAATCTCCATTTCACCCAAAGCCTATGGATATTTTTGCGGTTATCATTCTCATCGTGGTTCTGCTATTTCTGGCAGCTCCCTTTTATTTATTGAGTAAAATAAACCGACTTCGTGGCGATCATGAAGAGCTGAACGACAAGTTTGACCAACTTCTAAAAAGCCATAAAGCGATTCTCAAACGCGAGTACGAGCGCGAGACCAAACAAACGCTCAGCAAACCAATAAGCAGACCTTCTCGCCCCGAAAGTCCCACAATATATTCGCCTGAACCAAAACCTCAGGAAGTATCGCCTATTCCAGAACCGGAACCCATCGCACCACCAGAAATAATCACTCCTAAAGAATCAGCTCCGGTTCCAAAGCCTATCGAAAAAGAAGCGGAGCCTGTAATTACCCTTGGTCAGGTGAGCGCACCCGCGCGCGCCGGCGCGCGAAGGGAAATGTATGCAGATACTGCGAAAACAAAGAAACCGCAAACTTCTGCCCCTACCCCAAAACAAGCTCCATCAGCTCCGACGCCTCCTGCCTGGCTTAAAGCACTGGGCGATAACTGGCTAGGCGTAGCAGGAGCAGCAGTACTCGTACTCGGCTTGGTTTTCCTTGGAGTTTATGCCGCCTCCAGCTTTGGACCTTTCCCACGCTTTCTCATGCTTATCGGCGTTGGTGGTTTATTAGTGGGTGGAGGATTTTTATTACGAAAAAAGCCTCTATTCAAGCCTGCGACAGGATACTTGCGTGCCAGTGGTGGTGCCGTATGGCTATTTGCCTGCCTGGGTGCAGGAGGTCTTCCCGGCCTTCAATTTATCGATGATCCGCTTCTTGCGCTTGGCACCTTGCTGGTTGGAGTAGCGGTCAATCTCTATCTTGGTTTTTTTGGAAAAACGCAGAGCTTCTCTGCGCTCCATGTGATACTATCGCTACTCGCGATTGGAGCTGCCCAACACTTTGCCGCTCCGAGCGGCGTGGTCCTTTTTGGAGCTGGCGTGCTGGTATCAGCATACGGTATCGCACTCAGTTTTAGAAATCGCTGGCCATGGCACCTGCTTGCACTCGTGGTAGCCTATGCGCTTTTCCACTTGAACTGGCTTTTGTATGCATCTGATTTTTTCAATACCGAACTCAATTTTCTTCAGCAAGCGCTGGGCGGCGGAGGCACCGGACTGATTGCAGTACTGGCTGCACTGACGCATTACCAAAAACGCTATAGCGGGAGTAAGATGGGCTTGCCGGGCATCATTCATTTGCTGAATTGGATGCTCGCCCTGCTCAGCATTGTTCCTCATAGCCTGGGAGGAAAAATAGCGCCATATGCGCTTACTGCTGGAGGCCTTGGCCTCATGTTCCTTGCGCGCTATGCGAGAAAGCTCCAGATCCGCTGGCTTTTCACCACTGATACCCTCGTGGGTTTGCTGATGCTGTGCGCAGCCGCTATCAGCTTGGCTCGTCTTGGGGCATCACCTTTTGTCGTTTTGCTTATCCTCGTGCTGGTTCTGGTGGCTGCTGGTTTCCTATTTTATACAGAAAAAGAAACAGCACTTCAGCAAGTTGTTCAGGCCGGATTTGCCCTTATCGGACTTGGTGGTCTTATCGTGGGCGTCATCAATATCGAAGACAATAACACAGCTGCGATTTTGCTTACGCTCGCTCCGGTTATTGGGCTAGCCTGGCTGGGATGGTCAAAGTCGATAGAAAGACCGGATGCAAAATTCAATGATTTTGAGCCAGGGTTACGACTGCTTTCGCTCATTTTCCTTGCGCTATTGTTGCCGCTTGGTCTTTTGTATGGAAAATCTGTTGGGATATTTATTCTCGTCCTCAGTACTACTGGAATTGGATTAAGTCTACTTTCCCATTTTTTCAAAGACAAATCCCTATCCTACGCCAATCTCATAGCCATGCTTATGAGTGCACTCATGGCAATCATCATGCTCTATCAGCGCAACGGTACAGGAGAAATATGGTATCTGGCAGGCCTAGCACTTTGGCCCTTATCGGCAGCTTTACTCCACCCCGACCGCACCAATACGAGTGGCTTCGGAATAAGCAGTACGCTCGCCGGATTCGCCATTGGTCTTATTGGTTTTTGGTTCGTAGACGAATGGTGGAGCATGTGGATACTGGCACTTCCAGCGATAGTCATGCGCTTCGTAGCATTCCGTAAATCATGGAACGGACTGCTGAGCGGCGTCGGCGTATTGATGGTGTGCATCGCCTTGCTAGGCATGTACTTCGTACTGGGAATACCCGAAAAGCTTTCCAGCATAGAACACATCCTCGCGATGATTCCTGTTTTAGCCCTGGCTGGAACAGAACTTTTTTGCAGTACCAAAAGCGCCAAGCTCCCCTACCCTTCCTGGCTAGGAATTTATCTAACGACTGGCGCAATTATGCTCGCGAGCACCTTGATACTACGTCCTGTATCGGGATTACTCCCAGGTATACTTTGGCTGGCTTTGGCACCAATAAGCGTCACCCTTGCCCGTAGTTTCGAATTAAATTCCAAAGCGCTTATTCCGCACATCCTCAGGGCTGCTGCGATCCTGCTTTTTGCATTTTTGGTACGACACCTCACTGTACACCTCGGCAGCAGTGCTTACCTGGCAGGCATTCCGATTCGTGCGATGATCGGTATTCTGGGAGTTGCAGTGATGGCCTATGTGCTTGTGTTTGAGCGCAATACAAACTGGGACAGATTTAAAATATGGAAATACGGCCAACCACTTTTGCTCGAAATAGGATTCATTTTATTAGTCATTACACTGGCTTTTGAGATGAAGGTTCCATATTGGCAACCGATCGTCTGGACCATCCTGGGCATTATGAGTTTAGTGATCGGAAGTAACTGGAAAGCTGGCAGTCGTCTGCGGCTCTACGGCTTATTGTGTAGTTGGGCAGCGTCGTTCCAAATTGCCTTCGTCGCTTCAACCTCAGTGCTTCCATCTTCAAGCATGACCGAGACCCCTTGGTTCACAGCCTTGATAAGCATTGCGCTTTTGATTGGTTTTGTGGTAATGGGATATCGCATGTTGAATATTGGAGAGGTTCGCTTTCCATTTCAAATTTCCTGGCTGGGGTCCATTCTTGGAAAGGTGCAAAAGCGTCCGCTTCCCTGGCTTATTCTTCCAGTCGCATTTGGAGCAGCGATCTTCTTTTATTTTGCCTTCGAAAAAAGTCAGCTTACCCTTTTATGGATGACAGAAGCATTGGTGCTTTTTGCCCTGGCGATTTTCCTGCGCGAACCTTACTTCCGCTATATTTCCCTGGCGATTGTAGCTATTTGTATGATCAGGCTGCCCCTATTTGACCTTACAAGCGCCAGTCTACTCGGACGTGCGCTATCCTTTATAGGCGTCGGTTCGATGTTGATGGCGATGGATTTGATTTACAGAAAATTCAGCCCACGCATTACGGATGCTCCAGAAGAAGCCGATCCATTTGAAGAAAACGAAACATCATGAGCAGGAAAATCGCATTAGGCATACTGCTGGGGACACTGCTTGTCCTGGGTGTCATCGTGGCCTTGCAAGACAAGAAACCGGATGAAGGTTTTACGCTTGTGCCGCTTCGGCAACTCGCCGGTGAAGGTCCGGCTGCGATTAATCAATTTTTGGCGCGTGCGGTTCCAGCCGGAGACATGGACGAAGCAGCATTTGGGAAGATGATGAAGTTCCAGTACACGCTCGCCGGGGACACAACTGACCGACGCTATCGACTTGTTAATCAAGTACTTGGCAGCCTTATTCCTTTTACTGACAAGCCTTTTAAATATCATGCTTTTGTTAGAAATGCTTCCTACCCAAATGCATTTGCCTGTCCTGGCGGTGTGTTGGTGATAACCAGTGCGCTACTGGATAGCATGCACTCGGAAGCTGAGCTTGCCGGCGTGCTCGCCCATGAGCTGGGACATGTCGAAATGGGCCACTGTTTTGCGATGGTGAAGTTCAGGCTTGCCGCAAGTAAAGTAGGCGCACGCACCCTCGGAGCCCTGGCTGATGCCGTCGTCAATATCCTCCAAAAATCCAGTTTTAACCAAAACCAGGAAGTCGAGGCCGATGCTTACGCCTGGCAGATGATGCTCAAAAGCAACTATGATCTCTACGGTCTGAGCGACCTTTTTTCAAGACTCGGCTCACAAGGAAAGCGAACCTTTGGCACCACACATCCACCGAGTAGTATGCGGCAAGCAGAGTATCGTGAAAAGGCTGAGGCCTGGTATGATCAGCATGCTGATGTGCAACGTTTGAAGAGGGAAATGCCTTGAAGGTCTTTGCTGCGGAAAGGCGAGGATCAAACATCAAGCATCAAACAGCGAAGAAAGGCCTTGAAGGTCTTTCATGCGGAAAGGCGAGGATCGAACATCAAGGATCAAACAGCGAGGACTTTTTTACGGATATGCAATACCGAATCACTTGCATCTTTGGCGTTCAAGTTCCATCTTTGAAGTAGCTCTTTGGAAAAGATATAAATAGCGTGGAAACGCACATTATATACATGCCTGCATCAGGATATACGCAGTACATAAATTCAACATTTTAACCATTGGGGTTCTACTTGTTGCTTTTAGGACAGGCCCCATCTTCGGAACGTCTCAGGACGACAGGGGAAGTCCGAGATTCAGCAGAGGCCTCATACCATGTCTTTATCGAAGAATTTATCTCTTGCGTCTGGTGCGGGCTTTTTTTATTGAGGAAAAGGACTGGCAAAGATATTATCACGATTGGCTGAAAACATCAATTCATGCGCTAAGCATCGTGATTAAGCGCTGCTCCACTTGCAGCAATCTTTTTTCTAGCCTATTTTCGTCAAAAAAAATAATACAACATGCTACGTAATCTCTGTTTCGCAATTTTGCTTCTTGGCTTGTTCGGCTGTCAGGAGAAAGGCTCAACCGATCCCATCATTAGTGATGTGGGCGATGGTCTTTATGCTAAAATAGCATCTACCAAAGGTGATATCCTTCTTTTTCTCGATCATAAGACTGCGCCACTTACGGTATCAAACTTTGTCGGCCTGGCTGAAGGAAGTATTGAAAACAATTTCAGAGGTAAAGGTGAACCTTATTTTGATGGGCTTACTTTTCACCGTGTGGTACCGGGATTTGTAATCCAGGGTGGCGATCCTCAGGGAAACGGTTCAGGTGGTCCAGGCTATAAGTTCAAC
>JBGCFB010000283.1:0-18116 GCA_045106685.1 Bacteroidia bacterium
TTTTGAACATCAATTTTCAAGGCATGAAGAAGTGGCGAATAAGCAATAGAAAATCTCTTTTTAAATAAAAATAGTTCATTATTCAAAGACGGCCCACGCCAAACAAGTCGCACAAGCCCATCCGTAACCACCTGATTATCAATCATTCCACCGACTACATACTTAACAGAGTCACTCTCACTTGCGATACCGCGCAGGTCCATGGGTACAGCCAGGTTTGACTCGATCTGCCAACTTGCAGTGTCATTGGGCGCCAGCATGTAGGCCTGACGAGAGGGTGGTACTCCCCCACTTCCATTGTATGCGATGCCATCATAATTATAGGTCGTTCTACTTCCGCCGATCCAGTGAAGCGCTCCGCCCGCTGTCGTCGCTGCCATGCGGTATCCCGTCACAGCCGGATCAATCACGCGGACAGACCATTGGATATTCGCAGGATTATTGGGATCAATAACGCCTTTGCGAAAGAAATTTTGAATAGGAAAATTCCCTCCCAAAGATGCTCCGCCGAAATAATAAATCGTGTCACCAATAATGCTACCAGAGGCTCCGAAGGATTTGTACTGATTATTATCAGGCACAGCAGTTCCTGTCAACCAGGAATCGAAGGTTGGGTTATAGATTTGAACATTAGGGACATTGCGGTTTTCACTCCAACCGGTAATCACATAGATCAGGCTATCTCTCCAGGTCGCCTGCACATGATCGTCAATCGTGACTGGAATAGGCGCGCCATCAGGCAGGTAGCTGTTAGTTGCGATTTCATATCGATGCACCCGATTAGACGAGCGCTCGCTTCCATTTGCAAAAACATGATAACCGCCCATGATGTAGACAATGCCTTTCCAGTGGCTTGCCCCTGAGGCAATTTTGCCCAGTGTGTCAGGCAAATCCGGAATACTTCTCCATTGATCAGTCTGGATATTATATCGATATGCGCGCTGGTGAATTCCTGTGTAACGTTTAGTCTGATCAAGCCCTCCGAAACTAAAAACATAGGAAGAATCATCGAGAAAGCCTTCGCAAACAGCGTTGTTGGTACAAGGCTCAGGTAATGGACTTAGTGAAGTTACATTCCAGTTTTGTGCCCAAACGAATGAAAAGCCAAACGCTATAACGAGCAATATTTTTTTATCCATGATAATCAATCTTTAAGCAGAGCATCATTGAGCACCCAAGGACGCGGAAAAATGCGCCAGTTTCCATTTATATATACAAACACATCAAAGCCGGTCCCTAGCCTCATACCGGGCTTGATAATGCGCAGGCGATAGAGTTTAAGATCAGGCTGAAACTTATCTGCAATCTCACGATATCCGCCTGGAAATTCGCGTGCGCTTCCTTTATATAAAGCCAGCGAGTCAGGCGTAGTCATATAACAATGAGGCTCTGTCTGGGCTTTGTGGTAGGGCCGCATGACAGGATCATGCCTCCGCCAATATTTACGGTGGTATTTCCGAACTCTTTTCGCGAATTTGCCCTTGAAAACAAGGTCGTATTCTTCAGGCAAAGGCCTGAGTGATGCGGTTAGTGCCCGACGTTCCTCCTCACTCGCCTCCACAAGGTAATTCCCCAATGCAAGCAAGCCTTCCTTTCCCTCAGGAAAAGTTGGAATATCTTGTCCGTGTATCAAATTGCTGTTCATCCCACAAAACAGGACGATGATCACCACGCTTTTGTACCCGATCGGCTTCATAGCTGACAAGATAGATATTTCACATAAATTGAACGTTCATTTTTATGCAAACATCACTTCTCAGTACCAAAATCAAAAGCCATGGCTATAACCTTGGCTTCGATTTAATTGGCTTCGCAAAAGCTGATTTTATGGAAGAGGAAGCGCGCGATCTCGAAGCATGGCTCAACGAGCGTAAGCACGGTGAAATGCATTATATGGCCAACCACTTTGACAAACGCACTGATCCACGTCTACTCGTGGATGGAGCAAAGTCTGTCATCAGCGTAATGCACAATTACTTTCCTGGCGAAGGTGTAAGTCAACCTGAAGGTGCTCCAAAAATTTCCCGCTATGCCTGGGGGAAAGATTATCATAAAGTGCTTAAAAACAAGCTTTATCGCCTACTTGAGTTCATTCAAGAAGAAGTAAAGACTGAAGTAAATGCACGCGTTTTTGTAGATAGTGCGCCTGTTCTCGACAAGCACTGGGCAAAAAGAGCCGGGCTTGGCTGGATAGGAAAACACACGAATCTGATTGCCCCACAAAAAGGCTCCTGGTTTTTTATTGGCGAGATTATTCTCGACGTTCCATTGCAGTATTCTGAAGGTCCTATTCAGGACTATTGTGGTACGTGCACACGCTGTATTGATGCATGCCCTACTGATGCACTCAGTCCTTATCAAATTGATGCAAACAAATGCATTTCTTACCTGACCATCGAATTAAAAGATGCTATGGAAGAAAGCTATGGTGACCAGCTAGAAGGATGGACCTACGGATGTGACATTTGTCAGGAAGTTTGCCCCTGGAATCGATTTTCTGTAAAAACCAATGAGGCAGATTTCCAGCCTTTGGACCAAATTTTGCTTATGGGAAAAGACGACTGGAGTGAATTGGAAAAAAGCACCTTTAAATGGCTTGCTAAAAAAACCCCGATGAACAGGATCAAATGGGAAAAAATGCAACATAACCTCTCTTTAACAATCCCAACTGGACATTAACCCCCTGAAACTTTCTCAAAGTATCAACACAACGCTCACTCTCTCGAATAAAATCTATGCGTAATATCATACTCTTTCTTGCTTGCTGTTTTGTTTTTCTTGACTCATCTTATGGACAATGCGACGGTGCTCGTGTGTCACTACCAAACGGAGATACAACAATTGCGATTTGTGCAAGAGACGGTGTAGCTGACTTCATTTCGTATACAACTTCAAGTCAAGATACTGGTTACACCTACATCCTGACCAATAGTAGCAACTTTGTCCTCGCAAATCTTATTGGAGACAGCTTGGATATTGATCCGCTAGCTGGTAGAGACTTTAGGATATGGGGAGTAAGTTATGTGGGAACGCTACAAATTACACCAGGCTTCATTATTGGAAGTTCTCCACTTGCAAGTGTTTGCAGTGACATCTCTGATAATTACATTCAACTGATTGGTTCTGTAACCTCTGGAGGCGTCATCGCATCCGTTCGAGGATTTACCATGTTGGAGTATTGCGTTGGAGACGGCCTGGTAGACTCGCTTACCCTTACAAATATCACAAGCTCTTCAGAAGCCTATTCATATATACTTACTGATAATCAGGGTGCAATTATTCGTGAGCTAAATGGGAACGGTATCAACTTTGAAAATGATGGCCCTGGCTTCTCCAGAATATATGGTCTTAGTTATACAGGTAATACAACCTTGATCCCTGGTCAGTCCATCGATAGCATAGCGCTATCCGATGCTTGTTTTTCACTCTCTTCAAATTTTGTAACAATAGAGAAGAACAGCTCTGATGCAGGAAAAGTCTATACATCGACAGGTGATAGTGTTGTGGATGTGTGCGTAGATCAAGTATCCGATCTTGTTCAATTTACCAATACAGGAACATCGAATACGAACTACACATATGTCGTCACTACCCCAAGTCAAATGATTCTCATAGCCCTTATGGGTGACAATTTGGATTTTGATGCAGCGGGTATAGGAACATATCGAATTTATGGGGTTGCTCACCAAGGCGTGCTTAATGCCACGATGGGCCGTCAACTCAGTAGTCTCAATACAAACTGCCTGGGCATTTCGGATAATTATGTGGAAGTAATTTCTCAAGCTCCCCCTGCAGCCGGTATGGTAAGTTTCCAAAACGGCGGAAACGACACCTCCATCTGTGTTGGCGATGGAGTACCTGACTTGCTTACAATGGTTACTACTGCTACCGACACCTCGTTTGCATATATTGTGACCAATACTTCAAATCAGGTTCTGACAGCCTTTCCAGGATTGGTTGCTACTGTTGATTTTGATGGAAGCGTAGCTCCTGATACCTGCCTGGTATATGGGCTCTCTTATACCGGAATACTCAATATCGTACCCGGACAAAACCTCAACAGCGGCCTCGCAAGCGGCTGTAATACACTCAGCCCCAATGCTTTAACCATTACTAAAGTAAGTCCGGATGGCGGAAGAGCATTCGCGCTCCCTCCAAGATTCTTTGTAGATGCTTGTCGCAATACAGGAGAAAACGTTGTCCTCGGATTTGGCACAACAAGCTTCTCTTCGTTCCCATATACATATATGGTCACTGACGCTAATGACCTTGTGCTTGGATATAGCAATAACGACAGCATTGACTTTAGTGCCTATCCAGATGGCCAATACCGTGTTTGGGGCTTGTCTTACTGGAATGGATTTCAGTCTGTAATAGGTCAGCGCTATGACACCGCAGAACATGCCACAGCATGTTTCCAGTTATCATCCAATCCGATTACAGTTACACTTTCTACCACAGATGGAGGCGTTTTAACAAATGACCTCGCCGCTAGTGATACGATTGATGTTTGTGCCGGAGACGGAAAAGAAGATCCATGGCAGTTAAGCCTTAGCAATAGTGCTCCACAAGGCAGCAATACGCTCGTCATTACAGATTCAGATTTTGTGGTTCGCTATATCGCTCCGACTTCAAGCGACCTTGCATTGGATAGTCTACAGGGCTTCCCGCTATTAGTTTGGAATTTGAATTATGAAGGATCTCTTCAAGCCGCGATTGGCGATACAGCGACTAAAGCCTCGCTCGCTTCAGGGTGTTTTGACCTTTCGGATGATTATATCACCCTGCTTGCCACAAGGCCAGATGGCGGAAGAGTAGCCACTTTTCCTGGAGGATTTTCTGTAAGGCTTTGCGTATATGGCGGACCAGCCTCGATCAACATGATCAACTCTGGCACTGCCAACAGCTTGCCATATGGCTATATTGTTACTGATACAAACGATGTTTCGCTTCTTGTAAGCAATACCCGCTTCGTGGATATTGGTACTGTTGAGCAGCAATTTAATCAAAAGAAATATCGAGTTTACGGTCTTTCATACTCAGGACAATTGTATACCAATACAGGTCAGCGTATCGACACTGCGGACCTTACTTCTGCCTGCTTTGCAGTCTCGTCCAACTTTGTGCTTGTCACAACGACATCTGCTGAAGGAGGCACTTTGCTAAGCCCTGGCGGCAACCCTATCACTGTTTGTCCAGGCGATGGCCAGATAGATACATTTAGTATCAGTGTGCAGCGCAACAATACGGATGCGCCATACTGCTACCTCATTACCGATAGTCGCGACAATATTCAAGGTGTTTCCACAAGCTGGCCTATTGACTTCGACGGTTATACAAACTTCCCACTTCGTGTGCGAGGGCTTGCATATACAGGAAACCTGTTGGCTACTCAAGGCCAGAATGTAACAAACGCTACTCTGGCGGATGAATGTTTCTCTATCTCTAGAAACTTTATTGATGTAGAAGCGAGTCAAACAGACGGAGGAAGAGTATTTACAAGTGACTTAACGCTAACTGCAGACGGCTGTAAGGATGGCAAAGCTGATGAGATCATTTTTAGAACAACCAGTATTTCAAATTCGAACTACGCGTTTTTTGTAACAGACGATCTTCAAAATGTAATCGCTGTCCTGAGTGATTCTACCTATGATTTTGATCCTTTAAGCATAGGAAATTATTCTGTGTATGGCATTTCATATGAAGGAGCCAACCCGGTGAGTGTGGGTCAAAATATGCGTGCAGGCTTTGGACAAGGTTGTTACTCTCTATCAAGCAATGCTGTAACCTTTGATCTAACAGGTGACTGTATTGCAAGTGTATGCTTCCTGGAGGACTTTGTTCCTGGCAATAGTAAAGCTTGGTCGGTCTATATGAAAGGAGTTTGGGGAGCACCGAGCTACAACTATTCGTTTGGTAAGAATCAAGGACTCCTGATTATTTATGGAAATGGTACGGCTCGACTTGTTGGAAGAATGGTAAATAAAAGCAGCAGCAGCTACCAATGGGATGTAGATATCAAGCTCCGTAACAAGATGAATTGGACTCAATGGAAAGCTCTTGGAAGAAGCTATGCAAGCACAACTAAGTCATTTGCTGTTTCTAATCATCCATTCTGGGATTACTGGGAACTTGACCCAACGGCGAATAACATCTTTACAGGTGTACCAGGAACTCGCCTAGCAGGCAAATCTCTGACAATCACGCATCGCCCATCCAACTTGAGCAAAGGCTTCCAAAAAGGAAAAGGCGCCAATGACAAGAATTCAAACTTCGGTTTCTCAGGCTGGTTCTACTTTAGCGGCAGTTATCGCGGAATTGGAGACTTCAATAATACCATTACTTGTAGCAATAGTGAATATGCCCTACGTGTAGCCAATCGCTATCTCGAAAGCATAGACAATGACTCCCAGCCTAAAGCTGGTTCTGGCGGCAAGCGCGAAGCTCAAATTGATGAGCAGTTGAGTGATGACAGTGCAATCAGTGCAGCAATCATCAGCAACAATCTCCGCATCCACAGTCCAGTAGAAGGACGTTATACGCTAGACCTTACATCTATCAATGGTCAGAAAGTGATGAGCATGGAGAAAGATTTGGTCAAAGGAGCGAATATGCTACCACTTAGCCACCTGGCAGAAGGAACCTACTTACTTAGGATTACAGGAACTGACGGCACCAATAAGGTTGTCAAACTTATCAAGCGATAAGCATCTTTCCTGCTTTTAAGAAACAGCAATATAAAATGTCATATGCCCATCAAGCTCAGAATCGAGCTTGATGGCATGTGTTTCTACCATCAGGCTGCGATGTTTTAAAACATCTACCCTTCCTTTAAGCATCAGGCTTTCGGAGATCTCAGTGCCTTCAAAAGCTTCTTCAAGATTTTTTCGCACTTCGGTATCAACCATACCGATCACCTCCTGAAACAAAGCAGTAATCTTTTTGATAAGGTATTTTTTTCCTATCTGATTCAATGCTTTAATCATCAAATTTGATGACTGAAGATCAACGGATATATCGCTGACATGAATATGGTTTTGTTCTAAAAATAGCTTAAAAGAAAGCTTTACTCCCGTGGCTATTTGACTGAAAATAGGGCCAACCTTAAAAACACCATTCAGGTCCATCTCCATCAAAATAATATCCTCATCAGCTCCCAGTTTCAAATTCTGAATCTGAGCCTTTTCCTCCTCACTTTCCCCTGTTTGAATCCAGGCTCCATCATAGTGCTTACTCAGGGAAGCGAAGTGCATGCGTGTCTGGACCGTATTCTTAAAGTCTTCTCCGATCGTTGACTCCACTCCAAATGAGGGAAGCGCGGCATATTCAGCAAGCTGCGAAGGCTGCGTCATCAAATTTAGTCCGAGTGGAAGCGAAATCGCGGTGTCTACCGCAATATGATCACATGTAAGCGCTTCGCGTTTTCCTGCAACAGCCTGCGGCCTGATATGTAGCCAAACTGGCGGATCATCGTGCACCTGAAAAGGCATTTGCACCTCTTTCCATATAGCTTCCAACCGCTGGCGCAGCTGCACTTCCTCCGCTATCGCCTGATCGAT
Organism: Bacteroidia bacterium; assembly: GCA_045106685.1. Taxonomy (GTDB): domain Bacteria; phylum Bacteroidota; class Bacteroidia; order J057; family J057; genus JAUIGE01. Next base: position 7,560 of record JBGCFB010000283.1, read on the forward strand.
CATCGTAGCTGCTTCCTCCACCTCCTCCTGAATCATGGAACGCAGGAAGCTTGTAATTTTCATTTTTAAAGGACCGATCCCAACCTCTGGCGGCGTTTCCCATTTGAATGTGCCAAGCGTAAAGGTCTGGAGATTCCAGTCGTCGTCGGTATGCAGGCGCACAGCAAAGTGGGCGGTCATCCGAAATTTGGTTTTCTCCAGTTTCGGCAAAATATTCAGCATATCGCCGAATATCTTTTCGCGAAGCGTCAGGCGAGCTTCAACCTGGAGTGGAACACGGACATAAATCTTGTCTCCTTCACCATCGATACTCATCGGGGCATACTTCACCACCTTCGCCCAGGCGTTTGCCTTGGGCAGGTCACCCTCAAAAATCAGATGCTCAAACCGTTGGTTGAGAAAATCGGATAGGGACTGTAAGGATAAGCGAAAATGAATATTCACATAGCAATCATACGGCTTTTTGGTAAAGATTAACAATAAACGTAATTGTTTAGCTCTTGGCGTTTGGCGATTAGCTTTTGGCCGGGTTAGTGAGCTTTCTATTTTCAAAAAAGCTTCATTCACCTCTTTTTCATGAATCATCAGGTGAATATTCACCATAAAGCCAAGCGCTAATAGCCAACAGCCTAAACCGTTAGCCAGTAGCATTACCTTCCCTTAGAAGCCTCATCGAGGATTCGGAGAATATCGGGAATGCGATAGGCGCCGTGCATATTTTGGATGAGCCCTGCGGCTACAGATTGCGGGAGGCCTTCACTGGTAACAAAAAGTGGCTTTTTACTTTTTCCTCTTAAAACCTCAATTCCTGCATTTCCTTCAAAAAACGTCTTCGCTACTCCAATTACAGGCAGCCGCTCCTCAACCGCTTCATACAAATAAGCTCCAAGGCCTTTTCGTCCTTCTCCATCGAGGTACACGTATCCGTCAATGATGATCGCTTGCACGCTAGAAAGCTCAAACGAAGACAGCATTTTTGTAATAAGGGGTAGTTCTCTTTTATAAAATTCGCCAGGCGTGTACTCCTCCATAATGCCATATTTAGCCACGTACACTTCATCTGGCTTAGGGCTATCCCAAGACTCAAATTGGACACAGGCAATGCGAGAGAAGGAGTCGGTATAATACGCGTCGAAAGCCAGGATCATGGATTACAAAGTTCTGTTTAAGGTTTTCTCATTTCCACTTGGATAGTGGATTACAAGATGCGTAATTTTTCCATTTTCACTTTTGGGAAAAAGCTTCACGGCGGTACGCAAATCGCGCGTCTCTGAGTCAAATGTATAGCCGCCTCCAGGCAATGCAAGCAAACGACTGTATGTCTCGGTTTTGGTGGTATTGCGATAATATAAAGCTCCGTTCAGTAAGGTTATTTCTCTTTTATCAAAGGTGCCTGTTAGCGTATTAAGACTATCGCTTGCAATACTGAATTGATGAGCCAGGACAGCCTGCCTGTACGCCAGCTTAGCATACCACTCCGCATGCTTACCTGCCTTGCCCAATGAGTCCAGCAGGACTGCTTCTGCGTACATCTGGGCAGCTTCTTCTTTTACTGCAATATCCGGCACAACGCCTTTGCCTTCCCAGTTTCCTCCATTATCAGGGTCGACAGCCTTACCAATCGGCAGCAATACCCTAAATCCATGTGGAAGCATATAGGTCCGCGCTGGCTGAGCTCCACCTTTCGTAGATTCTCCAATGATGATGGCTCGACCGAGGCGCTGCATATCATAGGCGAAGCCTTCGGCCGCGGAGGCCGTATTGGGCCCCGTGAGAATGACCACAGGCTTTTTGCAATAGCGCGTTCCTTCAAGCTTTTTTGTTACAAAAGCCTTATTAATCTTCCCTTCCTCACGAAAGTATAGTCCTGTAAATTCGGTCTTGCTTTTTTCATCAAAAAAGTAGCTCAACAACCAATACATCGTCTCCGGAGCGCCGCCAGTATTATGCCGAAAGTCGATAATCAAGGCGTCAGAAAAACTGAGTGAAGATATCGCACCGGCAATGGCGCTGCGAGCATCCAGCCATTCGGTAAAGTCGTCGAGACGAAAGTAGCCTATGCCTCCGGCCAGTGTGCGAGTCTCGCGCAGACCAAAATTTTCGAGTTTGTCTTGATTAAAAAAGGACCAGGCATCACTGGAATCCGCGTAGCGGTCAAGGTTAGTAAGGCCGGCATATACACGTAGGTGAAAGTCAGCTTTTACCTTTTGAAGATCATTCCCCAATACAAGTGCCAGCGAATCGGGTTTCGTAATGGTATTATAAGCTTTCGTTTTGAGTCTGTTCAAAAGGACTTGTGCCATCTGATCGCCAACTTTTTCATCGACGTAACGACTCTTTAGTTCATCCGAAAGTGCATACACAACTTCGAAAACCTGATCGGGATTGAGTTGCTGGTTTTGGGCAAAAAGGGGAGAAAAAAATAATGGCAAAAAGAAAAAGCCGCGGAGCCATAAACAAGCACGCGCGGCAAAACCCAAAAGCTGTGTTTTCCTGCAAGTAGCTTGCGGAGAACTTCTTCTTGAACTTAATACAAACACAACTTCGCTTACCCTACTTTTCATTGAATATTCTTTTATTTTTTCCTACCCAAACTACCAACAAGACCCAGGAAGCTACAAATAACAAACCTCCTATTGGGGTGATTGGACCCAAAAATCCCCAACCAGTCATCACCAGTAAATATATAGAGCCTGAAAAAAGGATAATTCCACTCAACATGAGTGTACCAACAAGGCGGCCTTGTTTTGAATCAAAAACTGGTCCCATCCCCAATGCTAGTATTACAATGGCATGCCACATCTGGTAGCGAACGGCAGTCTTGTAAGCCATAAGCTGGTCAGCGTCAAGTATTTCCTTGAGGGCATGAGCACCAAAAGCGCCAGCGATTACCGCCAGCGCTCCTGATATAGCTGCTATTTGTATGAGTGTAGATCTCGAAATGTGCATATGCAAACTTACTGCACAATCACGACTCTATTATCTTTTTTCCCTAAACGAATCACCTCCAGCATATAACGGCCGGCGCGCGAAGGAGTCATGAGTCTAAGGGCATTCTCACCTTGCTCAAAATCAATCGCCTGCTCCCCTACTGTGCGTCCGTCCATGCTCATCCATCGGATGGTTCCCATGCTCTCCTGCTCGGCCCAGTAGCGCATATTGATCTGCTCACCTGCTCGCGGCGGATTAGGATATACTTTTACGATTCCAGACTGAGCTGGGCTCAGGATCGTGCTTACGACTCTGCTCACACGCTCTTCCCCGGAAAGGCTAGTCTGGCGAATACGATACTGAAGGGCCTGACCAAGTGGCGCAGAAGCGTCGCGAAAGCGATAAGAGACGTCTTCTGTTTGGACTTTTTCGCCAATCATTTCAAACACACCATCTTTCCCTGCGCGCTCAATCAAATAGATACCAGATTCTTCCTGCTCTTCTACCGTCCACAGAAGTTCAACCTCATTATTGAAATTAAAAGCTTCTACAGATGTGAATGTTACAGGAAGTGAAGAAAGGCCATAGGAAGTAGCATACCCATGATCGCCTCCGGTATTACCATTTCCATTGGCAGCATTACCAACAGCATAAAAGGTAAGCGATGCTCCGGCAGTAGCGGGAGAGGTCCAGCTAAACTGCCAACCTACGCTATTACCGACAAGCGGCATTACTGCAAATGTTCCTGGAGTAGCATGCTCTACAACCTCATATGGGTTGATTGTAGTCAACTGACTTCCGATCCCAGCTGCAAATGTTCCTGCTTTGGCATTTAGGCCATCAAGGCATTCTATCTGAAAGCCGCCAATACTAGCAATCGTGTTGTTGATACCTACGATAATCGTATAGTTGGTATTGGGTGCGTAGGAGGTAACGACATTATTAGCCCCATCTACTACAGAAATAGCCATGCCGCCTGTTCCAGCTCCACCAGCGTGGCAGTTGGCACATTGGCCGGGGTGGGCAGGAGAAAGCGTTCTGATCTGGCCACCGACAGCTCCAAGCCCTCCACTTCGGGAGATAACAGCCATGGAGCCAAAGAATGATATTGTTAATACAAGGAGTAGTGTTTTTTTCATAATGTGGGATGATTGGTTAGTAGAAATAGTAGGTTAAACAAACTAACCGCAAAAACAAAGAAGTAGTTTGCTGATTCGTAATTTTTTAAAGTCGAAAAGGGATTTTTGGGCTACTGGCTGCTGGCTGCTGGCTGCTGGCTGCTGGCTGCTGGCTTTAGCGCGTATGTCGCTTCTTTATCAAGGTTTCAAAAAAAAACTATTTTTTCTGGCCAGAAGCTAGCAGCCAAAAGCCAGTAGCCTTCTGCATCTTTTTCTGGCCAGAAGCCTTCTAACAAAAAATTCTATATTTGCCACGCTTCACCATGAAGCTTCACTGTGGGTACAGTGGAAACTTACTTATTAAGTTCATTTAACCTTACGATTATCATGACCCAAGATCAATTGAAGGAGCTTCAGGCGCGGACGGATGCGTTGGGGAGGTACCTTTGACGTCGCTCGAAAAAGAGAGCAGATAGAAGAAAAAGAAGCCATTACGGTTCAGCCTAATTTTTGGGACGACCCAAAAGCAGCAGAAAAAGTATTAAAGGAAATTTCGGCCATCAAACTCTGGACTGACGCTTATGACAACGTGCATAATGAAGTCGGCGAAGTGGAGGTGATGTACGAGTTTTATAAAGAAGACGAAGTCAGCGAGGAAGAAGTAGAATCGGCTTATCAAAAAGCTGTACTCGCCGCTGAAGAACTCGAGTTCAAGAACATGCTTTCCGGCGAAGAGGATCGTCTCAATTGTACCATTGGGATTAACTCCGGCGCAGGTGGAACAGAAGCGCAAGACTGGGCGGAAATGCTCAAGCGCATGTATGTTCGTTATGCAGAATCGCATAATATGAAGTGGGCTATTTTAGAGGAAACAGAAGGAGAAGAAGCTGGAATAAAAAGCTGTACGCTGGAAATTTCAGGCGACTTTGCCTTTGGTTATCTCAAAGGTGAGTCAGGCGTTCACCGCCTTGTGCGTGTGAGCCCGTTTGATTCCAGTGGCAGAAGACACACGTCGTTTGCATCGGTATATGTCTATCCTGAAATCGATGACACCATCGAGATCAACCTGAATCCGGCAGAGGTGGAATTCACTACCACGCACTCCAGTGGAAAGGGAGGACAGAATGTAAACAAGGTCGAAACAGCCGTGCGCCTTAAGCATATCCCAACTGGAATTGCTGTATTCTGTCAGGCTGAGCGAAGCCAGTTGCGCAACCGCGAGCGTGCTACAGAGCTATTAAAAAGTCGTCTGTATCAGCTTGAAATTCAAAAGCGCAATGAGGCGCGTGACAAGGTTGAAGGTACCAAATCGGCCATTGACTTTGGATCGCAGATTCGCAACTATGTGCTCTTCCCTTACAAGCTAGTCAAGGACGTCCGCACCAATTTTGAGCGTACTGATCCGGACAAGGTACTTGATGGAGACCTGGACGACTTTATTAAAGCGTATTTGATGGAAGCTGGCGCGAAGCGGGCGAAAGGTGAATAGGATTATGTGTAGAGAAAAGGCATGCCTTTTCTCTACACATAACGGCTACCTGTCCTTTTTTTCAAAAGCTTTTGCCAAAACAAACCAAATAAACAAAGCGCCTGCGGCCCAAAGGGCGAATACACCAAGAGCAAAGAAGAGCATGCTTACCCAAAACCAGGAACTGCTGACAGACAATGCACCAAAAATTAAATAAGTTAGGAGTAAAATAGAAAGTCCACCCAAAAAACAGCCTAAGCTCCAGAAGAACAATTTCCTAGGTTCAACTTCTTTCCCACGCTTCGCAAGCCGCTCTCGCTTCGCTTTTACTTTGTCTTGAATCTTTGTGCATCGTTTCGCTAGCTTATCTCGTTTTCCAGTTTCTTTTTCTGACAAATAAGGAGCGATATCAGATGAAGCGAAAGAAAGGGTGGAAAACATTACACCAAAGCATAGTAGTGTGATTATAGGCCTGATATGAGTGAATTTCATAATTGGTTGTTTATAGAATAATGGGGCAAAAGAGCAACTTGCAAGGAGTCACCCTTTTGTAGTCTCTGTTTACTTGGATTCTGTTCACTGGAACATGACTGTAAACAACCAAGTAAAGGCAAAAATTAGGCTTGAGAATAGCAAGGCAATCCCGAGTACGCCCAGGCTATAACCAGCCCATTGAAATCTCGCGTCCCTAAAACTTACGATCGCTAGAAAAAAGCATAAAGCGCTTCCAAGAAAAAGTTTCAAACTCCAAAAGAGTAACTGTCGAGGTTTGACTTCTTTCCCTCGCTTCGCACTTACTTTATCCTCAATCCTGGAGAAGCGTTTCGCTAGCTTATCTCGTTTTACAGCTTCTTTTTCTGACAAATAAGAGGTCATATCAGATGAAGCGTACGAAATGGATGGAGATACCACACCACAGAATAACATAGCGGCTATTAGCCAGAGGTGAGCGAATTTCATAGTTGCCTATTTCTTCTATAACGCACTAAAATAAAAAAGGGCGACTCATAATGAGTCGCCCTTTTTTAATATCTGAATGAAACCAGGATTAGCCCGCAGTTTCGATTAAATACAAAATAAGAAATACTCCACCAGCAATTATGGCAAGTGAACCTATGAGCCAGAGTAATCCTGAAATACCAAGTCCTACGCCGAGTGTACCGACACCGATGATCGCTGCCAGGATGTAAAGTGCCAGGCCGCCTGCTACCAGAATAAGACCCAAACGAAGATTACTATCCATGTTTGTGGCTTTGCCTTTGGCTGCGCGCTTAGCGCGACGCGCCTCAATCTTCTCACTGAGCTTTGCAAGACGATTCTTCAAACGAGTTTTGCGCGCTTCTTCCTTTACAGAAAGCACGCCGTCACCATTTCGGTCAGCCGCCTTCGTGAGTGCAGCATCGAGCTGCTGAGCTTTCATTTCAGGAGTATAGACTAAAGCTGCTGAAGCGTGTACCTGAGAAGCTAGACATAGGGAAAAAAGGGTTGCTAGAATGGTTGTCCAGCGATAAAAAACATTCATTTTTTGTGAATTTTTTAAGATAAAAAAAAGGGAAATCACAGTCGTGTAGCTTTCTCTCAAAGAACACTTTATTTGACGCCCGAAATAACGAACGACTTATCGAAATATGCAATTTTTTGAACAGGAATTACGCTGAATGGGTTACTAAAAACTTGCTGCATCAAGTGCGTAAATCTCTTGAAGCACTTCAGCAGGCTTAATTTCGTCCATACAGGCAAAATGCCCTTTTGGGCAGGAGCCATAGCCTAGCTTCGAACAGGGGCGACAATTAAGCCTTTCTACTTCGACGATCGCATGCGGAGTTTCGTATGGCGTCATCCCAAATTCAGGAACAGTGTTTCCCCAGAGGCTAATCACTTTCTGCTTAAAGGCCGCAGCGATATGCATAAAACCTGTGTCGTGGCTCAGTACCAGCGGGCAGGTTTTCATCAGTGCAGCGGATTCTAAAAGGCCGTACTCCCCTACTGCATTAAAAACAGGCGCTTCCGACGAAACCTCGATAAGAAATGCTTCATCTTTCATATCCGGCCCTCCTATCAGCAGAACCGGCTTTTTATACAAATCTATTAGATCAATAAATCGATGAAATTCCCATCGCTTGGTGGCGAAGCTCGCCCCTAAAACGATAGCAAGCCTTGGCACATGCTCCATCTTCTCAGTCAGCTCCTTCGCGGCCCATTCCTCAAGCCCTTCAGGGAGGAAAAAGTCAAGACCATCCTGGTCTAGCTCAGCTCCCAACGGAGCCAAAGTATCTGCATAGCGTGGTACAATGTGCTCAATAGGCTTCGCCAAGTAGCGTAATCTAGGCTGGCATAGCAGCCATTTATCTTTGTTTTTTTTATCAAAAGAAGTCGAAGTAGCCTCCAATGCTCGCTTTACTCTCCAGCTACGAATATTGTGATGAAGGTCAAGGATATGATCAAAGCCTACCTTCTTTAGCTTGGCAATAGTAGCGGAGAAGCTATCCTCCAATACATGAACCGTATGGACATAAGGATTGTGCTCAAGCAGTGGAAGTTGAGCTTTTTTGGTCAAATAATGGATTTCGACTTCGGGAATTTGCTTATAAAGGCTGCGAATCACTGGCGTAGTCAGCACGACATCGCCGATGGCACTAAATCGAATAATAAGAACTTTGAGTGCCACGATCAGGATTCAGCTATTTGCCCTTTCTCTTTTGATTCCAAATAAGGACAGCACCAGTAATAACCAAAAGGAATGGGAGTGATAGCAAATAGAGGATACCGTCATTTACTGCCATGCCGACATGCGACTCGGAGGTGCTTTCCAACTGCCCCTTGCACATCGCGCATTGGGCATGTATGCTCACCGTAAGGATTAGCATCACGATAGAAAGGGCAATTCGTTTTGAACAGATTTTCATATGCGTTTTTAACTCGAAACAAAGATACATGTTTTACTCGGCAAGGGCGAATATTTCCGTTTTTGGCAACCTTTTAATTCTCATTTATCTTCCCCTGAGTAAGTTTGATCGTTTATCAGACACTCTACCACACTATTTGTTATATGAAAAAGTCAATTCTACTCATCGTTGGCGCCATTATTCTGGCGGGATTTATTTACGGCTGGTACGAATTCAACCGAGGCCATGAGTCAATGGAAAGTGCCAAAGCTGACGTAACTATCCAATCGACAAATCTTCATCAGGCATTTGCCAACGATGAGGAAGCTGCCAACCAGCAGTATGTGGAGAAAATCATCGAGGTGACCGGAACGATTAGTAGCATCATAAGTACAGATGCTCAAACCGTTATCTCACTTGAAGGTGATGATTTGGGAGGCATTCTTTGCTCCATGAGCGAGAAGACTTCTGAATCTGTCAAAGAAGGCACAAATGTAACCATCGTCGGTCTGTGCACAGGTGCACTAGGAGACGCAGATATTGGCCTTATTGACGTTAATCTTGTTCGTTGCATCATCAAATAATCAATCATAAAAGCCATGAAAAAAGCCTTATTCATCCTCACCCTTAGCTTACTGGTAGCAGCTCCGACGTTCGCCCAAAAGCTTATCACCAAGACAGCCAGTGTTAAATTCTACTCGCATACTCCGGTAGAAGACATTGAAGCAAATAATATCCAGGTCCTCAGTGTTCTCAATACTGAAAATGGACAGGTAGCCTTCTCCATGCTTATGAAGAGCTTTGAATTTGACAAAGCACTTATGCAGGAGCACTTCAACGAAAAGTATGTGGAGTCTTCACAGTTTCCAAAAGCTACTTTTAAAGGAAAAATCACCAACCTTTCTGAAATCAACTTCAAAAAGGATGGAACCTACGAAGCCAAGGTTACAGGTACGATGACCATCCACGGCGAAAGTCAAGAGGTCACTACTACAGGAACGATCACGGTTAAAAAAGGCACCATTAGCCTTTCGTCCAAGTTCAACGTTTCTCCTGGCGACTACGCGATCACAATTCCTGGCGTCGTAGCAGAGAAGATTTCGAAAGAAATCGAAGTTACCGTAAACGCGGAATACAAGAATTAGCGATTTGCGAAATCAATTCTGAAATTGGTTTACTCTCAAAAGAATAGCCTGTGCATGTAGATGCCAGGCTTTTTTTTGTCCTAGACTAGCGTGGGCTTCCTTTTAGGAGCTTCTCGGGTTGTAGAATTAGCTAGCGCATCCAGCTTATAGCAGCAGGCCATTGGCCGAGATTACTCTGGGCTGGCTTGGATTTCGGGTTTTAGCGTTGGCCAGAGCGTAATCCAACTTACTAAAGATGGGCATAGACCATATCAACGTTGCAACCTAACCGCTTTTCAAACTTCCTTAAGAACGACTCAGTAAACTCCATCCAGTTCCAAAAGACAAATCCAAGATCACTAAACCCCCATGTTGGATTAAAAGTATAGTCATGAATCGGTTTAGATATTTGACATAATGGACAAATAATATTATCACTTTCCCCGGAATACCAAACATCGAAAAAGGTCCATTCTTCATGAACAATATCGCTGTTACAACTTGGACAAATCATCAAATCGAGACCGCCTTCCATACAAGTATAAATACTTCTTTTTGTTTCTATTTCGAGTCCATTAGTACCAAAATTAAAAGGTAAAGAATCCGAATGCTCAGTGATACTTTTCGCGCCTTCAGAAATAGCATAACCAAGCTCATCGATACCAAGAACACAGGCAGATTTTTCAGGCTTTATAGCATCAATCTCAATAAGCCAATCTACGATCTCCTTGATTTTCGCTTCCTTATTTTTAACTATTGATTGCCTTGGAACAAGGCTAATGCTTGATACTCCCATGATTTAGAATTCTAAATTTTCCCTAAGTACACGCCCATCCAAACCCTAATTCATCCTTATTATCAGGACTCTGTGTTAAATGCCCGATACCTGCATCTCCAAACATAAATGGCAGATTGACTTCGGAGTCAAATTGAAACAAAAGTTCCATGCGACTTTCTGTTTTTCTATCGAAAGGATATTCTTGGGATTGCACCCAGTAAGGCCACCCAAAAAGCTTATCACCTGTTATTGC
>JBGCFB010000284.1:0-30911 GCA_045106685.1 Bacteroidia bacterium
CACGCTCAGTCCGATATAGACAGCCTCCATCAGGTCATCGACCAAACAGCGAATCCAGATACGAACACTGTCTGGACGCATAGACATTTATTCAGAGCATATTACAGACTAGGACAGCATGATAATATGCTGCAAGCAGCCGACGAAGGCTTACAGCTCGCGCGCAAGATAGAGTTTCCTTCCGGCATTAATTATATGATTTATTATAAGGCCACTGCCCTGGAAATACTCGGACGAGGCAAGGAAGCGATGCCGCTTTTTTATTTATTTATAGCAGTTTCGTACCAAATAAAAGACACCCTCGGAGCGGCGGATTACCTGATCAATAAAGGTGGAGGGCACTATAATCTGGGAAATCAGGATGAAGCACTGCAAAGCTATCTCAAAGCCTATGAAATATATGGACGATATGGCAAGCAGCACAAGCTCTCCAAAACGCTCAATAATATTGGGGTTATTTATCGTACCCAAAAAAAATATGATCGTGCAGAAGCGATTTACCTGGAATCAATTGCTATAAAAAAAGCGCTGAACGATTCGATGGGGCTGGCTGCGGGATATCTGAATCTAGGTGCATTGTATGGGACGATTGGTAAAACGGAAAAGGCACTTGATTTTATCCAACAAAGTAGCAGCCTATACCAAGTTCTCAATCAGCCGGCAGAGGTGGCGGGTTGTTATACCTCGATTGGCGAAATATATGTGAATGCCAAGCGCTGGAAAGAGGCGAAAGAAGCCTTGAAAATCGCGCAAGCATATTTTCAACAAAATCCACAACGAAACTATACCAGTGAAAACCTGAGATTGCTCGGGAAGGTGTCGCTTGAATTGAATGAAACAGCGGATGCTGCGGAATATCTGGCTGCTGCGCGCGCGCAGGCCAGGACTTTTGGACAGCAGGAGGAACTGCTCGAGGTACTGCCTGCTCTTGCTGAAGCTAATCGCCGACTAGGCCGATATGGCCAGGCCGACCAGACTATGCAAGAAGCATATAGCCTTCTGGATTCGCTCCGTTCCGGGAGTCGCCTCGCGCTCCAGGAAGAAATGCAGGCTCGCTTTGAGGTCTTGCAACAAGAAAAGGCCCTCGCTGTTAACGAGCTTGCGCTCACGCAGCGAACGCGTCAGCGCAATCTGTTGATTGGCGCTATTATAAGCCTGGCTTTGATAGCCCTGCTTGGCTTTATTTTTCTTCGTCACCGCATGCTTGCCAATAAGAAAATAGCCGAACTAAACGCGATGCTCCAGGGCGAAGAGAAAGAGCGCCAGCGCATAGCTTCGGACTTGCATGATGGTCTTGGTGGCACGCTTGCTTCATTGAAATCGCATTTTAATCAAATACCTAGGCCAACCGATCAGGAGCAGATATACGATCAAACAAATAACATAATAGATCGCTCATATGAGGAGGTACGCCGGATATCGCACAATCTGGCGCCGCAGGCTTTGGGAATGGCGGGCTTGAAAGCCGCGCTGGAAGATCTTTGCCAGGACCTGAAGAGCCACGGGCTGGATGTGGAACTTGAGATTGTGGGTTTGGATGAAAAAGCGTTGGGCGATCGTACGGTGACGATATATCGGGTTGTGCAGGAACTGAGTCATAACGTCGTGAAGCATGCTGCGGCCAATAGTATATTCATACAATTGGTACAAAAAGAAAAACTCCTCACGCTCATGATCGAAGACGATGGAAAAGGGTTCGACTATGCGGTAGCGTCCCAAAGCCACGGGATGGGCCTCAGTAGTGTAGACTCGCGTGTAGCTTTTTTGAATGGTGAAATCGACTGGGACGCTGTTGTTGGAGAAGGAACGACTGTGAGTATTCGGATTCCGGTTTAGGCATAGACTATGGAGAAATCACTATTCACTAATCTGCAATTTCCAATCTGCAATGAGGGCATCCCTCCAAACTCTATGAAAACCGGTAGTTTTTAAAATCACGATAAAGCGTGAGCTTTTTCATCAGGTAGATAAAGAAATTTGGGGCATAAACTTTAACCTACCCCACAATGAAAAAACTACCGTTGCTTCTCTTTTGTCTTTCTATTCTCAGCCTTCTACAGGCGCAAGTCGATTATATTGGCCCCAATCCAGGAGTCTGGAATGTCGCCGCCAACTGGTCCACAGGTGCAATTCCTACATCCAGCGATTATGTACGCATTCTGGCAGGCGACAGAGTGGATATATCGGGTAATTATGATGCCGAGGTCAAGGAGTTACTTATTGAAGTAGGTGCAGGTGTACGTATTGCAAAAGGAAGTTCACTTACATCAATAGATGCCGATTTTTATCCTGGAGTTCAAAATTATGGTGATGTCATTGTCCGTGGAAGATTGATAATCCTGAATGTAATGACTACTGGAAGTTCTGGTTTGATCAATTACAGCGGGGCAACGTTGATTATAAAAAAGAAAGGAAAAGTACAGGTCGATGGTTCAATTGGTAGTGGAGTTTACAATGGTGCTGGAGCAGTGATGACCAATGATGGACGGATTCATATTCGTGATTGTGAAAATAGTTGTTTTGCCAATATTGGTACTATGACCAATAGCACAACTGGCCGTATGCTATTGGAAGACGTCAATGGAAATGCATGTTATAATACTGGCAGCATGGTGAACGAAGGGGCAATCACATGCACCGATGCGCTTTGGGGGCTACATAACAGAGGAGAGTTCAGTAATAAAGAAACAGGTTCTTTTGAAGCTGACCTTTGTGATGATGGGATTGTTAATCATTCTACAAGCAATATTGAAAATGAAGGTATCATAACCATGAAGTCTCAATTTGTCTTCGCTGCAATCTCAAATTTTGGTGATATCTATAATCATGCCTGCGCGACGATTTCTTTTGACCATAGGCTGGATAATTATACAAGTGGAACCTTGACCAATAGTGGCTGGCTCGTGAATAACACTATAGGGCACATTAATGCTGGGACACTCAATAATTATGGAGTGATTGAGGATAATCTTTCCAGCCTTTATGGCTATGTAAATACAAACCTGGGTTCCATTATCACACCGCTCGCTGGTCCACTCGTAGCAAATACTGCGATCTTAGACCCGCTTACCATCGGTTCGTATGACTCGATCTCAGTGATCGGATTCTTTACCGATGCTGCCGCTACTACTTCTGCCGGCACCTACGATAGTAATACCGACGAATACACGCCCAATGCTGCCGCCGTTGGGCTGGCGACACTTTACGTCCAATACAGCGATGCAGCAAATAGCTGTAATTACACATTCCCGATCACGGTCACTAATCCAAACCGCCAGAGTAGCACACTTCACCAAGCTCTTTTTTCTACCTATCCTAATCCTTGCAACAGTCAGCTCAACATCAAGCTCGATCCAGCCGTGCAGGGCAGCGTAACCTCCAGGCTTATAGATACTCAGGGACGCACAGTCTGTAGCTGGGAGACGAGCGAAAGCGAAAGCCGACTTGCTATTCCTGCGACTGTTGCCCCAGGAGTGTATATGCTCAGGGTAAGTGAAGGACTCGTTTTGTTGGGGCAAGAGAAGATTTGTGTAGAATAAAAAAAGTGACTTTTTAAGCTACTGATTGCGCAAATATTGGTAACTGATCATCTTTACTTTGCCTTTCGTTTGATAACACCCCAAATGAAAACTATCGCTACAAGGCTTAAACCAAATATCAGCCAATAGGAGAATACTGAAGCTGGCTTTTTTAAGGTGACGGCTGTTCCAAAATGCTTAAAGCCTGACCAGTAATAGGGGTGTGCAAAATGATTATCTGTATCTTGATTTTCAAGATAGCGCTGTTGAGCCTGTCTCAAAGACCGCTTGGTATCTGCTCCATTTGATAATGCATGATAAAAATCCTCGAAGATGCCTGCTGTCTGAGTGGCATTGATTTTCCAACTGCTTTCAATGATACCCAAAGCTCCCGAGTAGAAAAAAGCCCGCGTAAAATTGTCAATACCTTCACCGCTTCTCACTTCCCCTTTGCCCGTTTCGCAAGCATTTAATACTACAAATGGAGAGCTGCTCATGGTTGTGGAGTACAACTGCTCTATACTGAGCTTAGACGAATCTGAACCAGGCATGTACAAAAAACTCTTAGCTGGACTTTCTTTAGAAAAAATGCCATGACTCGAAATGTGAATAAAGTCATGGTGTTTAGTAACAAGAGGCAAGGAACATTGATCGTCTTTTTGAAAATATGTGCCATGCAATTGATCCGTTACCTCATAGAGTAAATCCTCGTGTAAAAATAAATCTCCTTCCGCTTGATTGAGCGGAAGCAAGGCGCAAAAAGATTGTTTAGCCTCTGTTGGGATGGCAGTTAAAAAAGTAGTGGAAAAGTGATACGAGAAGCTCCATGTGTTGAGGGCATAATCCAACTGCTTGTAGCCTTTTGAAGCAGAGGGACTTCTTACCAGTGAAGCAAAAGGCAGGGAGGCAACTGATTCAGATGGAATGACCACAACGTTTTGTTTCTCAATGGCTAACGGAGCCAGGAGCAAATCATACAATGCATACGCCGTATGGGCATAGTCTTCTGCGGAAATATTGGGGCTGTTTAAATTCCAAAGATGCTTTTCAAGCAACAACTTAAGCGAGTCGTTGGAAACAGCAATTTGGTAATGACGTACGTGTCCATCATCTACTATCAATGCGTATGAATGGTTTTGTCCCTCTCCAAACTCCAGGAAAACAGCATTGGATTGTCTGGAAAGATGAATCAGTTGACTCAGGTCAGGATTGGAGAAATGGGGCAAACTATATCTACTGTTTTCGTTGCTTTTATATTGACTCTTCAGTCTTTCAATCTGTAGAAGAAGGTCAATTCGCTCCAGGGAATCTACTGTGTTCAGTTGCTGCAATTCCAGGTCATAAACCTTGTCCAGTAAGCCGTTTGCCTGCAAATAAGCCTGTTGCTTTTCTACCAATTCATCCAGCAATACCTGATTTCTCCCTTTTTCCATAAAGTAATAGAGAAGTGCTTGCCCTTTTTCAACATTACCTTCTTTAATCAATGTATAGGCTACATCGATGCCTAATGATGCATTCGCTTTGAGATACTTAGCAAGTTGGTATTTTGAGTTGCGGTAGAAAAAATGCTGCCGCAATATATCAGCGGCTTCTTGTGCCTTTTTGCAATAGTACAAGCAGCTGTCCAAGAGGTTAATCGCATTACTTGCCCGGTATTGTCTATAGAATGCCTGAGCCATCAGATGAGGAGTCACCATTTTAAATGGTTCCTGAAGTTCGTTCTCTCTTGCCCGAAAGTAGCGGTACGCCTTTCTGATCTCCACCCCAGCCTCCAAAGGATGCTCTTCCAATAACAATTCAACTAAATCACAGCGAATTTTTTCTACATCTCTTTGTGAAAAGTCGAGTTCCTCCAAAAGCGATATAGCTTCCTTTAGTGTTTTTATGCTGCGTAAATGATCTCCTTCACGTTTGTACAAATGCGCTTTAGCCTGTAGAAGATGAGGAAGGTTGTAGTCTTTGATATCCCCGTTTTTGATGTATTGTTCTACTTTCTCCCATGTTCGTTTTGCCTGCTTTAGGGCTCCCTTATTGAGATAAACATCAGTCAAATTAGCAAGGC
Source organism: Bacteroidia bacterium (assembly GCA_045106685.1). Classification (GTDB taxonomy): domain Bacteria; phylum Bacteroidota; class Bacteroidia; order J057; family J057; genus JAUIGE01. Next base: position 5,581 of record JBGCFB010000284.1, read on the forward strand.
AGATTGCTCGTTGTTCAGCATCCTTTTCATATTCAACAGCAGATGTGAAATACTTCTCAGCTTGATCTAATTGGCCAAAGTGAACCTGTATCCCTCCCAGGTCATTTAGTACGCGACCTTCTTGAGTGTGTAAACTATCTGTGATGTAGCGCGCCATGTTCAGCGCAATATTTGCCCTGAAAAAATCACCTGTCCGTTGATACATCTGCCCTTTTAAGCGATAAGCGAACAACATATCCTGTGTTAAAGTATCCAGCGTCTCCAAGGAGAGAATGGCACTGTCGGCAAAAGTAATAGAGGTCCAGGTATGATTTAGTTTCCTTTCAACAAAAGCGATATCGTTGTATAGCTTTCCCAGTAGTAGCGCATCGTTTATATTATTCCTTTTGAAATAGTGTAAACCCTCATAGACCCAGTATTGAGTAGAATCTGCTTGGTTATTTTTTGAGGGAGTAAAGGCCTTTTCCCTGCACTTTTTACGATACTGCCATGCCTTTTCTATATCGCCTGGGTCAGCTGAAGCAATAAGTGGGTACAAAAAAATGCACAACAAAAGAGAAAGCCCTAAAACAGGGCTTTTTATAATCCAGTGCGCTGGTTTTATATTTTCACAATAGTTGATGACTCAAAATTAAGCCCATTCAGGATCAAAACAAATTTATAAAGGCCGGGGCTTTGGTTTGAAATGTTTAGAGGAAAACTATGCGCTCCTGGGGATATATTGATTGCAGGACTCGCTATTGGACTCATAACTCCGGTGTTAACATTAAGTAAAAATGCCTGAACATTGGCTAGGTTGTTTATTTGTGAATTGACTTCATAGTCTACTTGTAACTGACCTCGCGTGGGATTGGGAGAAACAGTATGTATTCGGATTGCTGATTGAAGACCTTCACAATACACCTCTGTATTGGCGCTATTGGTCGTGATGGGGGCATGGCTATCGAATATAATACTTGCTGAGGTGCCAAAACTTCCTAGCATAGCAGTGTAGTTGCATGGCGCTACAGAAGACCCAAAACTATTCTCAAAGGCACCTTGATCAATTTCGAACTCAATATCGATCCAATATTGACAATCGCTGAGAGCTACATTGTATGGGGAATTTGTACCCAATAGGTAAAGATTGCTAAAATCGAAGGTGATTCGTCTTGTGTTTGGATTTTCTATTATTTGTAAATCGCTATGGCTCTCCTTGTCACCAACAAAGTTAAAGCTCCCAAAATTCAGCAAAGGACTCACCTGGTCGATAATCTGAACATTACTTGTGGCAGCTGTGCCCACATTTTCACAATTGATTCGATAACGGACTTTTTTCGGAAAAGTAAGGTTGTCTCTGTTTATGACGGGAACGGAACTAATTTTATTATTCGGGTCCCAGGAACCCACGGGATACATACTTGCTTCATCTGAAGTAAGCTGGTTCGGCGGATTGATAATTCCAAGGGAAGATTCTGCGCGTACCCACAGTTCTGGAGCTGAAACTACTTCAGAAAAGTTGCCATAAGGTCCTATGACAGCTTCGCTGATCACATTACCTGTGGCTTCCATTTGAATAAAAATAGTTCGCTCTTCATTAGATTCAAGTGGCGACAAGTCATTCATGAAAACCAGCTGATGCGTATAAGGCGCTTCCGAATTGTAGGATATTTGGAAAGGGCCTTCAGCTGTTTCTCCACCAGGCGCTACGATGTCTTTATAATTGAAATAATGTCCGTTATACTGAAAAAAAACAGGAAAGCTTACTTGAGAATTTCCCGATATGTTTTTATACGTCAAGATAAACGTAATCTCTTTAAATGCGCTAGGGAGTCTGTTATAGGAAATGCTGATTGAGTCATCCGTCATGAAGGAGCCTGCTGGAAAGGTGTTTCCGCCGGGCGTTCCGGCGACTTCTATGAGATTGCCAGCAGGCAAGTAAACCGCAGGCGGAGGGTCTAAGAGGGAATATATGGGAGTAGCATATAATACTACTTGATAACTTTTAGCGTCTATGAGTGACGAATAGGTATGTATAGGCGATTCTTCCATGCTATATCGCCCATCACCAAAGGACCAGAGGTAAGAATATTCTACCCCGCTGGGTAGATTGAGTGCGTCAGGGCTAAATACGTAAGTATTGGGGTCAGAAAGATTTGGTTGGAAAAACTCAAGAGAACCTAAGGAAGGATCAGGTACCGTTTGACTAGGATTATAAGGAGCCTCTTGTGATAAAAAACTGAACGTTTGGCTCATGGCTATTCCGACAATGCTGACGAGTAGGACGAGGAGTACAATTACTTTTTTCATGATGACTTATTATTAAACGAGAAGAAAGCCTCCTGTTCAGGAAGCTTTCTTATTTCGAAAATAGAAACTTATTCTTTTACAACCCGCTTGGTGTAAACACCTGAAGGCGTCTGAACGCGAACCAGGAATATTCCAGCTTGGTAGTTGTGCATATCAACACTTAGCTGCATATCGCTAGTTTGCAGTGACTGCATTAACTGACCGGTTAGGCTGTAGACTTCAATGGTAGCTTGCTCTTCCGTAGCTTTTCCCTCTAGCGAAATGTTTAGTTTTCCAGAGGTGGGATTGGGGTAGATACTAAAGGATACATGATCACTTAAGTCCTGATTCTGGTTGTTACCCTCCCTAAGTGTTAAGCGGCGAGGCTTTTGTTCGCATATTTCTAGTCTGAATAATTTGTAACAAGAATAAAAGCCACCATTACCATCACTAACAGAAAAAGTGACGTGATAAAATGCATTTTGAGTGACGGGGCCGGTTATGTAGTTAGCGAGTGGGATGTTTGCAGGAGCAGGGTCTGTTGTATTTATCCAGCCAGTAAATAAGCTTGGAGTAAATAGTGCCCAATTTGTCACATTGATCCGACTCACAGATAGGTGATAACCCGTCTCACATTTACTGCCAGATCCATCAATTATGACATCACCCAGACTACAGTATACAGGGACATTTTGAGGGCCACGGGCTGTTTGGTAGGTTTCATAGCGAAGTACTTTTCCTGTTAGTTCGCATTCGGCTGTAACGGTTCCATCGCATTCGCATGCCTTAAACAGTTCATGCTTTTGGGAAGAGGTGTTGATTTGGCCACAGGCAAGTAACTTGCAATCAATTACAGCAAGGTTGTTGAGTGCATTTCCTCCGTCCAAAGGTGAAGTGACATTATAGGTGTGCTCAAGTACATCATAGGTGTTGTAGACATTGATCTCGAATATCCCATTTCTTTTATATGCAAGGTAGCAGTTCCCATTGTTGGAGGTTACGAGGTTAGCATAATAAAAAGAAGATTGGAGCACGCTTGTAGTTCCTTGTTGATCAACTTTTACTAAATCCCAGGCTCCGGTAGGAGGAGCGACGCTGCTACCTCTAAGATAATATACTTCGCCATTGGGGCGTAAGCCTACAGCTTGCTTTGCGCCAAGACTGCCGCCGTTAGAATGGTTGCTTCCATATAGTCTTTGATTAGGGAGCAGCTGGGTCGCTACGGTAAGTGCCTGTACTTGCCCAGGGCCTGGTATATATCTTCCCCATTTCAGAAAAACACCCGTTCCACGTGCGTGGCCATATACAAAGTCATAGCCCTTCATGTCCATACTAAGCGTTTTGTTAAATTGGTAAACCCCTCCACTTGGCGTAACATTCCAAGGGCTAGAAGTAAGCTTGAAAAACGCATTGAAATACCGAACCGCTTGAATCTGTACGCCCCTATTAGGAGTGACGATACCTACCAATAAATCGCCATTGGGAGAAATTACCATGTCTGCTATTCCAGTATGGCTAAACACTTCATATCGATTGGATCTGGTAATGGTGCCAACTCCTCCTGTTGGATTTGGTGTGTATTCAAAGCGACGCACATAGGTTTTGCGGGCACTGCTCAGCGATTGGGTTTTACGCTCTTGGTAAAGGGCATACATAATTCGATCATTGTTGGGGTCAAACAGAACCTTGGTTGTACCTGAGTGATCATGCGAGTATCGTATTGATTCTCCTTTCAATGCACCTAAGCCTGTAAATACACGCAGGTCTCTATAGCACTGTGTGCCACTAATAAGATACTGGCTGGAAATGGCATAATTGTTTGGGTCACGAGGGTCCTCAGGAGCACTAATAGCTCCGACCGAAGACTCCTCGCCTGCACTAGAAACAGGCGTATCAAAAATGCCTAAGGATGAATATTGGGCAATACTGGTAAAGAAACTGCCAAGCATTATTATAAATAATAGAATGGATTTTGAGTTCATAACTGATAGTTTTTTGTAACGCCTACTCTCTATCACTTTTCGGCAACCGTGAAAAGAGCATAATGCCCTTCTATTGATACCGTTGTGATGAAGAGGAAAAAGCTAACCGAAAAAAACTTTTTTTAACATTAAAAATCCCGAACCTTCAATAATGAAAATTCGGGATAACTCCACTCAGCAGCCAAATGATTGCCTTTTTTCGGTGGCTGAGCGGAGTCGAAGCCACCATAAATGATTGAAAACAATCAAAATAACTACTTGGGACACAGCTGTGTTATGCTATTTACTGCAACAGTTCAAGAATCGCTTTAGCATCTTTTTTATGAAAAGAAATAAGCGCGTCATTTTGAATAGTATTCAGAACTACGATGGCTGAGTCTTTATCATCTAAAGCGAGGTGCGCTAAAGACAGATACCAAAGTGCAGGTTCTTTATATTCACTTTCAGCGCTATGAATAAGCCTTTTGAAAATCTTTTTTGCTTGCCCTTTTTGATCCATTTGGTATAAGCAGATGCCCTGATACAATTCAACAGTATCAATCAATTCCGCTGGAAGCTGGCTGAATAAATTTCCTGCTTTTTGATAGTTCCCCCTGTTATAGGCCGCCATCGCCTCAGATAAGGGGGCTACATTTTGACCCATGGAGGTGAACTTATCCGGATAAGGTTTAAAATAAGTCTGGGCTATGTTTTCTCCAGAAGTATCTTCCTGAAAGGTCCCGTAAAAAAGCGCCAGAACCAGAACAGATGCCGCAGCCGCAGTATACCACATCCATCGCTTACGTGGAGTTGCCGCTTGTTGCTCATGTATTTGGTTTACCTTTTCTTTTAATTTTCTTCTTTCCAGGGTCTTGGTTAGATCCCAGGCATCTCTGTACGTTTTGAATTCTTTTTTTAAAATAGAATCATTCTCAATGGCCTCTAATAACTCTCTCGATTCTTGATCAGAAAGTTGGTTCCTAAGTAGTTGTTCGAACTTATCTTCCATCTCTTAGCTCCTCCATTATTTGTTGTAACCCTTTATTGCTTTGAATAAGCTCTCGTAGTTTATTGAGGCATTTATTCTTCTTGTTCATCGCTACTTGCGGGCTTGCATAGGCCATTTTTTGTTGTATTTCTTTCATTTTGAATCCTTCTGCCCAAGACGTTAATACCTTTTTACAATCACCTCCTATCTGATCCAAGATGGAATTCAGTACCTCACTCTGGTTCGAATATTCTAAGTGGAATTGGAGCGATAAGGCACTTTGATCAAATTCTTCCTGATGAAAATGCAATACCTTTTTTGAGCGAAATTTTTGGAACCAGATTAGCCGACATATTTTACTAAGATAAGTTGAGATAGCGCAGTCATTTCTGAATCGTTCGTTTTTAATGTTAAAAACTACCTCCGTTATCCCCTCTATAAAAACATCTTGAGCTTCCATCTTGCTTGCCTTGTATTTTTTGATCAGACTAGTCACTTTGCTTTTATTTTGTCTTATCAATAATGCTATTGCTTTGGATTCAGATATTCCCCCCTTTTTGATCATCTGAATAATGATAGCATTGTCTTTTTTATAGTTGCTCATACAACAGTAAATATAACTTGTGGTCTGTCAAGCCTTAGCTTTTGGGTTGAGTAGATTTTAGCAGTTGTGGATAAGGGTTTGATTGTCAGTCCCTTATAGCTTTATGCTAATTTTCTTCAACTCCAGCTTTAACTTTGACAGACCACAAGAAACAGATGTATTGTTTTGTGTTTCTAAGAGACTGTTTGAGTTTTAAAAAGCCTGTCATTTCGAGGGTTAATATAGGCTAACGCTTGCAATATATGTAATGATGACACGCTCAATCCTTATACATCTTCCGCCTTGGCGGAAAAGCTCCAGCGGAGCTTCAGGTTGGTAGATCATAATGATCCCTCCATTTTCAGCTCCGGAGGAGCGGCTCATTCAGTGTCGCTCCTCCGGAGCTAAAACACAGGTGTGTTTCAAGTTCTACCAACCTGGCGCTTCTCTGAAGCGCTGCTACCTTTGGTAGCAAGTTTTAAGAATAGGAAACACTTTTATTATAGCTGATAACCAACAAAATTCAATACTTGTCATAAGCAGCCGCGAAGCAGTTTACCCTGAGCTTGTCGAAGGGAGACATCTTGACTTTAAAGCAATTTGGCCTTGAAAGTCAAGATTTCTCACAAGCCTGCCCTGAGCGGCGGCGAAGGGTTAGAAATGACAAATCTTCTATTTGAAGGATTTTGAATAAAATCAAAACAGCCTCTAAAAAGGAACTGCTGTAAAAGCGCCATTCCTTTCAAAAGAGAACGACGCTTATATTATAGATTATCACGTTTAGTAGGGGCGTTTTGCAAAACGCCCCTACTAAACGTGATAATTCTTATTGTGATCATTACTTCTTCACAATCATCGACTTCATCGCCGACTGATCGCCGATCTGCATACGATAGTGATACATGCCTGCGGCAAGTCCATTGAGATCAACATCAATCTGATGCTCACCTGCGGCAAATTGCCTTTCCGAAATCACTTTGATAAGCTGCCCATTTCCATTAAACAAAGTCAATGAAACGAACTGGCTGTCCTCAAGCTTTAACGGAATGCGTGTATAACCTTCTGCAGGGTTCGGGTAGTTTTGTCCCAAAACGATCTTACCGCTTCCAATAAGATCCTCTACAGCAGTAAATGTATTCTTCAATACCGGAATATGCTGGTACTCATCGAACATCAAATTCTTGATGTCGGCTTCCTCCACACAGAACCAGTCCTGAAGCACAGAGCCGTAGATCGAACGAAAGTCAAACTGCATCGGGATATTATCATTTGGCTCAACTTGCGCTGCGATCGTCGGATTCGTACCGTGGATCATCGGATTCACTTCCGTACCAAACAAGAATAGCGGAGCGCCTGCACCGTGATCTGTTCCCGTAGAACCATTGGATGCGATACGACGACCAAATTCGGAGAAAGTCAACCCAAGTACATCTTCCTCACGACTCATCAATTTCAAGTCGTCCTGGAACGCCTCAATCGCTGTCGAAAGCTGTCCTAGCAGATTGGCGTGGATGCCTTGAGTGGTATCAGCAGTGTCGACCTGCGCAGCATGCGTATCAAAACCTCCAATATTACAGATGTAGAATTGAGTCTTGAGGCCGCCGTTTATCAGCTTGGCTACCAGCTTTAGCTGGTTCGCCAGATTGTTACCCGTAGCAGGATACATGCCGGACATGTTGTTGCCATTATTAAAGGCATCTTCCAGTGCTGTAAGGTAAGCGTTTGTTTGTGTCACCGATTGGCGCAAGAAGCTGAGTTCAGTGCCATACGGATTCGCTGGCGCAGGAGTCGTGCTACATCCTGTGAGTAACTGCTCGAAGTTTGCTCCCGGATCCATCGCCATACTCATGTTGGTAACAGGGCCCTGGCAGGTCTGGGACACTACCGCTCCGAGGGTTATCGCGAGAGGATCGGGAGTGGTGCTATTAGGATATCCTGTCGGATAACCTGGATAGCGATCTTCGAGATAGCGGCCTACCCAGCCGGTCTCCCAGATTTCGTCCGCAGGTGAACCTGTAGTCCAGATGTCTGTAGAGCGAAAGTGCGAGAAGTTGGGATTAGGGTATCCCACCGCCTGCACCACGCCTAGCTTATCGTCTTTGTACAAATTTTCCAGGCCTGTCATTGCAGGGTGCAGCCCTGTTTCTGGCGTCAGACTTAGTGCTTTATTATCAGGAATTAAAATATTGCCTCGCGCTGTGGAGAGGTTGCTGTACTGGTCCAGGGGCAAGAGGGTGTTTAGTCCATCATTACCGCCGTTGAGTTGGATCAGTACCAAAATCCTGTCAGGATCACAGCCTTCCATCATGTTATTGAGGAGGGTGTTGCGGCCTAGTGCCTGTACTCCCATGCCACCGAGCAACAAAGGAATTGAAGCTGCCGCAGCTGTATTTTTTATAAATGATCTTCTTTTCATTTTCTGCGGTGCTTAAGAAAGGTGGAACTCAGGTAGATTAAGCATAGTATAGATTAGCGAGGTCAGCTTGGTCAGTACTGCGGTCTTTTTAGCTTGATCCGTAGGGTCAAGCAGGTAGTCGTTGTACTCATTGTTCCAGGTGAAATCAGGTAATCCAAATAGTAGTGCTGCCTTTAGGCAGGTACGTTGAGCGGCATCCATCGGCATCGGACAGAATAAGAGTCCAAGTTCTTCGATGACAATATTCGGGTCATTAGGGTCACTCACATGCTGCAAAAGCGCCAATAGATCTATTTCCGCTTTGACAGTTCGCACTTGAATAACATTGCTGGCTGCAGCTCCAACCATATCCTTGCGGAAAGACAAGGTCGCCGAAGTGATCCAGCTTTCATGATACTGTGGAGTTTGATAATACGCAGGCCAACCCGCCACGCTAGGCGGCTGAAGCGGAGCCATAAGCTGTACCGCAGCAGTCTGCCCCATGAGCAACCATAGATTATAAGCTTCAGCTACATTCGCTGTAGGATCAGGAAACTGTGCTTCCAACTGACGGACGAGTCCTATACTGAAGTTGATCGGATTCTTTATCAAACAGCCATAACTATTGACATCGAAGAAGTGCTCACTTTTTAATAGTGTCTCCAGCACCGGAGCAATGTCATAATTGTTATCAATCAGGATTTGTGCGAGTGGCAGAATAACATCCGTTTCTACCTGGCTGTCGATATTATAATAAACAAACCAGCGATAGAGCTTTCTGATGATATAGCGAGCTGTTTCATCCTGTTCAAAGATCATATTGATCAAATCCTTGAACTCCTGATCTCCATTATCGCTTATTGTTTTGTTGCCAAAAGCAGCAGAAAATTGCTTGGTGGTCGTGTCATGCCGACTTGCGGTAAATGTAGGCTGGATCGGATTCGTATCACCGTGACGCGCTCCTGTAATGACCCACCCTGTGAGAACCTTGGCAGCTTCCAGTACATCATCTTCGGTATAGTTCGTGTAGTTGCCAGGACCGATTTGAGGGCCTTTACCGATTGTGAAAAGCTCAAAAAGCTCACGAGCATAGTTTTCATTTGCTCTACCTACGCGGTTCTGGTCTCCATTGAGATAGCGAAGCATCGCCACATCAGTGGTCATTTCTTCTACGAGGTCTTTGAAGTTCCCGAGTGAGTTGTCTCTGAGGGTTGATAGGTATTTGTAACCAAAACGCGCGTCGTTATAAACGCTTAGTTCGGTAGCAAAGTGATTGTGCCAAAAGAGCGCCATTTGCTCTGTAAGACTCACGTTTTGGTGAATCATCTGCCCGGTCCACCAGGCAAAAAGTGAATTTCGTCGTGAGGCATTTACGCCTACGTTGTTATTCGCATTTACCCAAGTTTGACCAATCGCAATATCAGGATCATTCTGGTTGCCGTAGTTTACGGGAGGAGTTGCAGCTGGAGCGGCAGTCAGTAGTTTCTGGACTGTCGCACTGAGGCCATCCTGAATTGCTGTTTCGATTTCGGTGGCCTTGGGGCCGAACATGCATCGGCGAAGGAGGTGCGCTGCCTGCTCTCGTCCCCAGGTTCCTGTGTAAGGATCAAGACCTCCCCGCATGACCTTCTGGTCACGAGTGGAGCGCTCAATACCTGAGACTCGATCTTCTCGCATCGCTGCTAAAGGCCGGGTAAGTAAAGCTCTTCGATTCATCGCTTTGTAATTAAAAAGGTGGAAAAGGTAGATGTGGTCTATGAAAAATGCGGAAGTGGTAACGTTTGAAGTTCACTCGCTACATTTCAGGCATTTAGTCTATAGAATAGCTTTTGGACCTGAATAACATATGTAGGTTTAAATATACGGCTCATTTTTTTACTATTTTTAAAGCATGTATGAACAGCAAATATTCCCTCTCATAACTCAGGAAGTCCGCAGAAGATTGTTTGAGGAGTCTGTTTCGAGGGTGAAAAAATGCTTGAATATGCTCTCTGAAGATCAGGTATGGGCCAGGCCAAACGACTCTCTCGTAAGTATTGGGAACCTGGTTTTGCACTGTATGGGAAACGCACGCCAGTGGCTTGGAACAGGCCTTGGAGGACTGCAGGATAACCGAAAGCGCGACGATGAATTTGAACAAAAAGGACCGATTCCTACTTCACACCTTATAGATATGCTTGAAGATTTGGAAGAGGAATTGGAAGGGGTATTGCAAAAATTATCCCCTGAAGACCTTGTTAAGCCAATTCGTATCCAGGGTTTTGAGGAAAACGGAATGAGTATTTTAATTCACGTAATTGAACATTTTTCGTATCATGTGGGTCAAATAAGCGTACACACCAAGCTTTTGCTCAATACTGACCTCGGATATTATGATTCACTAGACCTTAATATCACTGGTTCAAAGTGACAGGAGCATTTTTTTTCGTCAATACATTGGAGTAATAAGAATTTTCCCGACCTTTTACTCGTTAATCCACTGCTCATTTAATCGGAAAGCCCGCCTTTTTGCTTATGGTCCTTCGGCTTTTTACATTCATCGCAACTTGTTGCCTCTTCTTCTCTCTGCATGCGCAGAGCGACATGGACGGCGTAATCGTAACCGCGCTTACTGTCACCACACAAGAACAGGCCAAACAGTGCCATACCAAACGTTTTGACCAAAGGTCAGTACGTTTGAAGTTCGGTTTTGAAGACACACTTAACCTCCTGGCAGACTTTGCCTATGAGGAAGAAAACTTCGATGCCGCAGACTGCTTTATTCCAGACTTGAAATTGACATTTCGCTATTACACCTATGTGATTAGCATGGAATGTTACAAGGTGGTCAAATACCAGAATAGTGCAGATTTTGTCACCTCTTCCAAAAGAATGCCCAACGATCTCGTCTTTACACCATCAGTGTATGACTATTTTGATGGACTCTTAGGAAAGCATTTTCCAGGACACCGAGCTGATCCCAATCTAGTCGAGCGTTCCCTTGGAACTGACTATATGAAAGCGAACGATGATCTCGATGATCTGGAAAATATGCTCTATGATGACGATGATGATGACGGTGACCAGGACCTCCTCGATCTTGATGATTCTGACGACTCCATGTTTGATGAAATAGAGCCCATCGAAGATGAAGACGACGATGGTGACGGTAAATAATTACCTCAATGTAAACGCAAAGGTGCGTTCAGCCTCCGAAAGGCGATTGTCAGGAATAATCTTCCCCCTATAATTTACGCGTTCGATTCCTTCTAACTGAAAGTACAACGTACTTCCCGGTGATGCCTGCCATACCTTGGTTGGAACAATAACGCGCCCACCTTTTTTAATAAAGCTTTGATCCATAAACACAGTCCCGACTAATCGCGGCGGCTGTAAGCCGTCTTTAAGCAAGATATTCACACGTCGAACCTGATAATTCACTTCTCCCGGAAACTGCTTTCTGAAATTCAAGTCTGGCTTTAGTTTTATATTAATACGGCTACCCTTTGGGATGCTAGAGATACCATTATAGACGCGACTATTGACTTTAAACTCGATGCCAGGAGTAGGAGGCTCAATCACACGGTAGTTTAGTTTTTGCAGTGCAATTTCCTTTCCCTGGCTGCGCGTTGCTACCTTTAAGGCACAACGATTCGCGGTAGGGTCGATCAGGAATCTACGCTTTGATACCTCACTTTTTCGCACACGCGCTCCGGTAGCACTGATCACCGGATCATAGGCTTCGCCCAGGGCTGGGACATCGATCCGCAGCGTATTCGCGCAATTTTTATACAAAACCTGCACCGCGTCCGACGTGACTATAACCTCTGGGCGGCGCACCTTGAAACTCCCTGAGACCGGCACTTTTTCTACGCCATTTCGCGTCGGTATTTCAATCATGGCAGAATAAGATTGTATCGCCTCATTTTTTCCATCGGGAATACGGCTACCATCTGCCAGCACACTCAGCATCGCTGCGTTTCCTCCGTCTGTAGTTTGTATACGGCCGTTTCCACTGCGAAAAGAAGGCCGAAAAAAGCTGGAAGTGAGTGCCACGGTCATCCTGGTCTCAAAAGGTAAGCCTGCTGTTACCACATCGGCTACAGGCATATTAATCGCAATCAAGCTGTCCGCTTCATACTTATTGACTCCAAGCCTTCCATTGAGCAACTCAAGGAGTTTTTGTTCCTGACGAAATACATCAAGCTTCAGTGCCTCAAGCGTAGCCAGGTTTGCAGCTACCGGCCCCTCAAAGGTGTGCCTTTCCCAGGTTTTTGCAGGATTGTCGCCACGAGGTGCCGGGTCAGTAACGAGAGCAGGTTGCTGTTTTGCTTGTTCTGTGGCGACCTGAGCATTGAACAGTTCTGTGATAAAACCTGCGTAAGCATTGAGGGAATCGCGCAGGCGCGAAGCCGCGCCATTCCCTCTGCCACTTGCCGCCATCTCGTCAGCACCCATGAGGTACTGGAAGTTTAGTTCGGTTTCGTCAGGGCGCAGATAGCGCTGCTCACTACTGTCCCAGTCGCCGATCTGGTGAAGATCGTCGGCCAGTACGTCAATCATTGCAATAAGGGTGCGGGTGTGGGAGCGGACTTGCACGAGGGTATCTTTCAGGCCGAGATTGTCGGTCTTTTTTAGTTTTGCAAATTCATCGTCGATCGCTTTGGTCATGCTTGCTGCATATTCTGCGCTCTGTTCGTCGGCGCGTTCTGCTGATAAGGCCAGGCGTTGTCGCAATTCTGAGAATGCATCCAGTACATCTGCGCTTACATTAAGTGCAAGCAATGCGAGAAGTACGAGATACATCATATTGATCATCCGCTGGCGATTTGAGGTGTTTCCAGATGCCATTGTTGTGGTGTGTTAATATTGTTTAGTATTTTGAGTTGGGTGTTTTGGGTTCAAATGAAAGCTATTTAAGAAGCCTAGGGCAAGAGGAACTCAAAACCCATAACCCTTAACACAAAACCAACTCATTAAAATATTTGAGCAAAAGAACTCCCTCTCAGAAAATTCATGTATGATTTTCTGATTGGAAAAAGCGTAGAACCGGTTCAGTTTGATTGCTTTTCTAAAGGTGTATTATCGGGCTACTTTTCCGATCGACAGGTAGCTGATATTTCAGATTAGCAATCAGAAGTATAATGCCTGGGATTGAATAGGTTACAGATAAAAAAGTAATAATCGCGAATAGCAGGGCTAACAGTTGCAAGTTCGGCTGGCTTTTCGTTTTTTTGCGGTTCATTTAAAATTAGGTCACGAACCTGTTAATGTTAATATGGAAAAGCTCGGAAAAAAGCTGAAGGCTCACCAGGATGGGATACAGCACGACGATCGGATAGAGGAAGTAGTGTCGCGCTCCGGTGGAGATGGATCAGTACAGGATTTTATCGAACAAAATAAGAAGGTCCTTCTCGGCCTTGCTGTTGCGCTCGTTGTTTTGATCGCAGCGGTATTTGCATACCGTTATTACCAGGGCCAGCAGAATACACTTGCTGCTAACTCTATGTTTGACGCTGTACAAAGTTTCGAAGCAGGCGATTACAACGCTGCATTGAATGGCGATAGCGCATTGAATAACATGGGACTACTTGACGTAGCTGATAGCTATGGTAGTACTGAAGCAGGAAATCTTGCTAAGTATTATGCAGGTGTTGCAAAAGTAAAGCAAGGTGACGTCGCTGGTGGTATCGACTATCTGGAAGATGTTTCTGGAAGTGGAACATTGCTCGGCCTTGCCAAGCAGGTTGCAATTGGTTTTGCTCTTGAGGAGCAAGGCGACTTCGAAGGTGCTGCAAAAGCATTTGAAGCTGCTGGAAGCGCAGTAGGTGGAAATAAATTCTCTACTCCTTTTGCATTACTTAAGGCAGGTGAGAACTACGAAGCTGCTGGAACTAAAGGAAAAGCCTTAGATCTTTATAAAAGAATCAAGGACAAGTATCCTGAAAGTGAAGAGGCTAACAATATCGACAAGTACATTGGTCGCGCTTCCTCATGAGTAAAGGGCACGATCTCAGCCACATCCGCTATACCGGAACTGCCTATCATGGCACAACAAGGGTAGCTATTGTGGTGAGTAAATGGAATGATACTATCACCGAGGCACTCTTTGAGGGTGCCTCGTCTGTTTTACGCGCTGCCGGAATCCCTTCTTCCAATATTCAGCGTTATGATGTCCCAGGTTCATATGAGCTGCCTTTGGGTGCGCAAATCGCGCTCAATAAGAACCCTGGTTTGCACGGGGTGATTACCTTGGGATGCATCATTCAAGGCGAGACTCGCCATTTTGATTTTATCGCCCAGGCCGTAGCCGATGGCCTTATGAGGCTTAATCTCGACAGCGGAAAGCCTGTTATTTTTGGTGTTCTTACCCCTGATACTGATCAGCAAGCAGCTGATCGCGCCGGTGGAAAATACGGTAACAAAGGTGAAGAAGCTGCCGTCGCGCTGCTCGAGATGGTTGATCTGAGTAAATAGACGAATACAATGCGCAATCAGAGCGCTCCTAAACACTGGACTTTGTACGCAGTTTATTTATCCGCAGTGAAGCGCTGTATGATTGCTTCGAGGTGAGGGAAAGTGCTTATAAGTGATTGCTGTTCAGCGAGTTCAAAATCTGCAAAGTCAAATCCTGGCGCAACAGTACAGCCTACGAGACTAAAGCTGTCTGGCACAGTGACCTCCGCGGCAAACCAATGCTCCGCCGGAACCACGTATTGTGGTAAAATATTTTTCTCAAAATCACAGCCTACAAGCACCGAGGTATATTCGCCTTCCGGGCTGATGATGTGGAGCCTTACGGGCGATCCATCATAAAAGTGCCAGCCTTCATCCGAGGCTACTTTATGAAAATGTGAGTGATTGTCGGATGTCAGTAAAAAGTAAATAGCGGTAGAAACGTGGCGCGCGCTTGCATAGCGATCTGGCAAGCCATCTGCTTGAATAAGTTCAGGCGAACGGTATGATTCGCGAAAGTAGCCTCCTTCCGGATGTGCTTCCAATTGTAGTTTTTCGATCCAGTCATTAAACGTCGCCATATTTTCGGGGTCAATAGTTTGTGGGAAGGTTATGAATTTTGTGTTGAGGGTTTTGAGTCTGATATTTTTTCTGCCAAAACTGCCCAACGAAGCAAAAATGAATGCAACCCCCCTCGCTCATAATCCAAAACAGTAACAGTTTCGCTGCTCTTTAGAAAATAAATCTGGTCGTTGAGCGGAGTCGAAACGGCCAGGGTGCTGCGCGAAGCGCATGGGCTGACGTGTCTTCGGCTCTGCTCAGGCACCGAATCATCCTCGGGCAAGCCAAGCCAAATAGTTGCAACATTTTTTTTACTAAAACTCACTTATTATGAAGCAAATACTACTCTTAATTGTTCTGAGTATAAGCCTTGTCTTTGGGCAGCAAAGCTACTTCCCTCCACTCAATAGTGAAAGCTGGGATAGCCTTCCGGCCTCTCAGTTAGGCTGGCCGCAAGATCGTATCGATAGCTTGTATCGTTTTCTGGATAACAGTAACTCCAAGTCATTTTTAGTATTAAAGGACGGAAAGCGCGTTTTGGAGCAATATTTCGACAGTTTTCAGCGGGATTCTTTTTGGTATTGGGCTTCGGCAGGAAAATGCGCTGCCGCTTTTTTGATGGGGATGGCGCAAGACGAAGGACTTCTACATATTCAGGATAAGACCAGCGACTATTTAGGGAAAGGCTGGACGAGTGCGACTGCTTCGCAAGAAGACTCGATCACCATTTGGCACCAAATCACCATGACAACCGGACTGGATGACGGCTTGCCTATTACTCCCCAGGTACCTGATCCGCTTAACTGTTTGGACCCGTCGTGTTTGCAATATCTGACCTCACCCGGAACGCGCTGGGCATATCATAATGCACCGTATCGATTGGTACAGGATGTGATCGCGCAGGCAAGTGGCCAAACGATCAATCAATTTACGCGCAGTCGCTTGTTTAATCGGACTGGCATGCGGGGGCTTTGGTTCGATTATGTCTTATTAGGTAGAGCAAGAGACATGGCTCGTTTTGGACTTTTGGTTCTGGAAAATGGTGTGTGGGATACTGATACCCTGATTCGTGATCAAGCTTATATGCAAGCGATGATCCGCCCTTCTCAAAACATGAACGAGGCCTATGGTTACCTCTGGTGGCTCAACGGGCAAGCAAGTTATTTGCCGCCTCGGGTTCAACTTCGAATACCAGGGCAGCTGGTTTCTTCGGCGCCTTCGGATATGGTTGCTGCTTTAGGTAAAAATGATCAAAAGGTCTACGTCGTTCCGAGTTTGAATATGGTTGTGGTGCGACAGGGTAATGCCGCGGACTTGCCGGCCCTGGGGCCGTCATCATTTGATACGGAGCTTTGGGAAATCCTCAGTTGGTTGGGCGCTCCGACCACATCGGTTGAGGCAAAGGCTGAATCGGAAATTTTGATATACCCAAACCCCGCCTCAGACATGCTTTTTATCAAAACAGATCAAAACATAAAGCGCGCTGAACTAATCGGTGTAAATGGGCAGCGAATCTCGCTTTTGGTACACAATAACCAGTGCTCACTCGAAGGTATCACAAATGGAGTCTATATGGTGGAGCTTGAAAGCGAGCACGGAATACTTCGAAAGAAGCTTTTGGTGCAATAGGTGCAATGTTATTTTCCTGTAAATATTCTACCAAAAGTCGGAGAAACTCGGTTTTAGTGCATATTTTCGGAATAAATTTGACTGATTTACTTCCTTCGCATAGTATTCCTACAATATGAGAAAATCGCTGTACACACTTTTACTTGCTCTTCTTTGTTTTACATTTTCTAATCTTCAATCTCAAGTATCCGAAAATTTCGACACGAATTTTGGTACTAGCTACAATAGCTATTCCCTCCCATCCGGCTTCAATGTCGCCAATGGTTTGAGCGAAAGTGGTAAAGCACTCACTGGTCGCGCAGTTCGCTTGCGTGATAGTAATTCTCCAACTCCTTCCCTTACGTATGTGGGTAGTGACGGAGACGGAAAAGACGGTGGAGTAGGCACGGTTTCATTCTATTATCGCCACTGGGATGGGAGAGGGGGAGCTATCACCTTTCAGGTTGAATACGATAATGGTAGTGGATGGACAGCGATAGGTTCGCCGGTAACGCTCTCGGGAAGCACAGATAGTTATACGCAATTTTCGCAGACTCCCAATATCGCTGGTGACGACATTCAAGTACGTGTAAACGTGACCTCTCCAGGCGAACGCTTGATCATCGATGATTTTGCGATGACCAATTATACGGCCTGTACTGCACAGGTAACCATGGACATTATTACCCCAACTGGCTACGCTGACCTGGATAACCAAGGTAACAATTCCGCCAGCGGCCCGATCTGTTCTGGTGATCAACTCGTTACTGTGCAGTCTACCACAACGCCGAATGATGGTAATGGAAATAACCTTTGGATTCGCTCTGTGAATACAATCCCAGCCAATGTGACGACGTTTCAGCTTGTGCCTGGAACTGTACATGTGCCTTATGCAGCGCCTGCGCCTCCATTCTTCTTACAGTTTGGCGACATGTTTATTAATACTGGCACCCAGCCAGAAACGGTCACAGTGGTCGTTACACCATACTTTGAGACCAATCCAGCTCCTGGTGCTTCGCTCGACGAAAACACCGAATGCTTTGGCCCTGACATTACCATCGAAGTAATCGTTAATCCGAGTCCAAGCCTTACCGCCCTAACACCAGAAGTGTGTAGTGAAGAGGCTGATGATGTGGATCTGACCCAGTTTGAAGCCCTTGCGGGTGTTCCTGCGGTACTTCCAGTCGGAGCTACTGTAGAATGGTATCGCGGCGATTCAAGTACCGGAACAGATGTTACTGCAAGCAAAGCTTCTGTCACAGTAGCGGATGGGGAAATATTCACCGTCGTTTATACCGATGATAATGACTGCTCCGGAGAGGCGACTGTCACCTTTGCTGTGAATAAAGTCGATTGTGGTGGCTTTCCGTGGCAAGGGGATAATTAATCATGAACAGGAGTTTTCTACATGGATAAGATATTGTCCATATAAGACAATGTTTGGTATTATACCGATTAACACGTAATTAGTGTCTTTTATGTATGTCCTATGCTGAAAAGTGTAGGCAATGAATAGCATTAAATAATGGTTCCAAATCGATTGATTCATACATTTTTATAAAATAGGGTGAATCCTGCTTGTAGGGCTTTGTTACTATTATTGAGGTTGTCTAACGAATAAATTTGATCCGTTTTTATTATAAAAACTGTCATTCCGACTCGCGTAGCTGAGTCCCGCATGCGGGATTGACTTTGTCGGCCTTTATACTGAAAGGCAATCCCGTCGCGACGGGATCGCCAGCTTCGCGGCTCGATATGACAACCTTTTTGGTTTCGTTAGACAACTTCATTCTTAAAATTTCCAATATGAATTTCAAACCTCACCTTTATTACTTGATGCTTATTATTTTTGGGAGTATAGGCGTCACGGCTCACGGGCAGCTGGCGACGTACAACTTTACAGGGAGTAATAACTGTCCCACAACAAATGACCTGGTCGACGCCCAGCCCGCGAATGCTACTTTCTCTGCTTTTACACGGGTGAATGTAGACTGTAATTCAACTGCGGGTGTGTATTCCAGTGATAACTGGTGTACGAACTGTGTCACTCCTGACTTTACAGAATATGTAGGCTTTACTGTCACTGCGGACCCGGGTTTTATCGTGACAGCAGCGACGATAGGTTTTGGTCACAAATCCACGAGTAACCTCGCCAACCAATTCAGAGTCGCAGTTAGTAAGGACAACTTTGCCACTACCCATGCCTTTATAGATTATGCAACCTCTGCAGGTAATAGTAATAGCGAGACATGGGACTTTCCAGATATAAGCTCTGATGATGGCGGTACACTTTCTTTCCGATGGTATGTATATGGTACAAGTCGAACCTCTGGAAACCCTAATAATCCGCCAGAGGCTGCAGGAGCTTTTGCAGTAGACGCTACGGGTATGACAGGTTCTGTTACATCGCTTTGTTGTCCTGTGCTATCGAACTTGGGTGCTGTTAATCCCGATTGCAGGGTGCAAGATCCCGCGCCATTTACTGTCGATGTAAGCGACGATTGTCAGGGCGATATTTCCTTTGTTTACTTTAATACTGAACAGAGTGGCACTGATATGTACACGGGTGGTACAAGTCTGGGAACTGCCTCGGTAAGTGGTGGGACTGCAACACTGGCAAGTTCTTCTTTTCCTACAATAGCAGGCACATACTATATATATGCTATTCTGGCTACTCCTCCCGCAGCTCCTTTGGAAAATTGCAGGCCATTTGGATCACTCGTCTTAAACCGAACTGAGCCTGCTTGCACTACCTATCCCTGGGATGGGAACTAATACACAATCTCTCTCTTCTACTTTTTTAATACACAGAATCAAAATCTCATATAGATATGAAGTTTAAGTTTTTACTCACCTTGATACTGGGGATGCTACTGGGAGCAGACCTTTTGGCACAACCAGGAAATGTAGGTACGGAAATAACAGGTTCCTACATTGAACATACTCTTATTGATTTAGGAGCATTTAGACAAGTTCGCTTGCAGGCAAACACTAACCATGCTGCTCAGGTAATTCAGTGGAACTTCATCGAGTCGCCGGGTGATTATGATCCAGTTTGGAGACCCTATTCTCTTGGCCCTGGAGGGAATGAAATATCAGGTTATAATAATGTGATAGACCCCGCCACAGAAACTGCTTCTGCAAGGTATAATGGTACAAGTTCAGGAAATGGGCCAGGAAGACTTCCTGCCGTTACTGCCAACAATTACTACACCTTTAATATCACAGAACAAGGGCCCAATAATGATAATTTCATGTCGGTTCTTGAGACCTCTTTTAATCCGGTAATGATTAATAGTATCACTCCAGACCCAAATTGTACGAATGATGGCTTTTTGGTGACTACAGCATTCTCTGGAGCTTTAAGCAGTGGTGAATTTGCCTATCTGCGGTATTCAATAGACAACTTTGCCACATCAAGTGTGCTGGAAATAAATAGTGCAACTGGTGAGGCTACGATTCCAATGCAGTCTGCTGGTACGACGGTGGCTTATTATGTCTTTACTTCTAATGTTGATCTTGCTGCCTTAAATGCTGCAGTTGTAGCTAATGGAGGTGTAGCGTATGATATGTTGGCATTAAATGTCAACACCAACAGTGGTTCGAACTATTCTTACACCATTCCTCCCACTTTTTCTGCAACTGTAGAATGCGTTGATGGTAGTGGTAATAACGCTGCACGTGATCAGTTTTTTATTCATGTATCCGGATTAAATAGTGGTAGTACCTATGATCTGGCTGCTACTGGAGCTACAACACTTACTGGTCAGAATGGCGATCCAAGCTATGTACTTGGACCGATTACGCATTCTGGAAGTGGGAATGCGATTATTACGCTCACAGTTACTGATCAGGCTAACTCAGGTTGTCCGATTACGGCTGAGCTTCCTGAAAAACTCTGTGGGTATACTACAATCGCAGGTGCAGATAATGTTCAAGATGACCTTCATGCTTCTGGTTATTTTTGCTTAAACCCAGTATCAGCCGGAGCAGCAGTGACCACGCCAGGTATTCTTACGCAAGCGATGCCTCCTACTGTTAGCGGCGGTAGCACTGTAGCCTCACAATACGTGTATGTCTTATATGCAGATAGTGATATGTCAGGAGCACTTAATAGTACTGATGCAGTTTCGGCGATAAATCAAACAGGTTTATTCCCAGCACTTACCAATGGCGACACCTATTTTGTAGAAGCGTTGAATGTATTTAATGCAGATGTTGCCACCTTTACAGGAGGTTCTCCTGCGGATAAGGCTGCGGTTGATGCGTTGATTGGAGGGAATTGCGGCGTAAGCTGTGGTGTCGCCACGTACACCCTGAGTTGCTGTCTTTCAGATGCTGGTGATATTAACCCTCCAGGTTCCGTTGCTACTCAGGCTTCTATTTGTGAAGGAAATGGCGTGGGAGGTGCGTACGCTGCGGATTATACTGCTGCAGATGAAACGGCACCTTCGCCATCAGGAAATTACGAGTACGGTTTTGTTATGGTAGATGCTAATGGTACGGTCGTTTCTAACAATACAGATGGTGATTTTGATACCTATCTTGCTGGCCTTAATGTGGCTAGCGCAACGACCTATCGCATTTTTGGAATTTCTTATAGCACTGCTTTGAATACGCCAAATACGCTTGCCGCATATTTGGCCACCGTTACAGGCGATGGAAATGCCGATGATTTAGCACAAATTCAAGCTGCTGAGGCCGCAACAGGTTCGCAGCCTATTTGCCTTGATATTGATGGGAATGACGATGCCGGTACGCAAGTGCAGGTGACGATTAACCCAACACCAGAGCTTACTACACCAGGTAATGCAACCGCCTGTAGCGGTAGTAGCGAATCTGGCTTTACGTTCCTTTCAATACCAAGTGGAGGTGTTACCATTAGTTGGGCTTCGACAGCAGACGTTGGTTTTGGTACAAGTGGTACTGGTAGCATTCCTGCCTTTACTGCCGCTACTGGCACAGCTACGGTAACGGTTACGGCAACGAATAATGCAAATACGAGCTGTACCGATGTAGAGACCTTTACCGTCACGGTGAGTGAAACCCCTGTATTGACTGTTCCTGGTAATGCTACTGCCTGTAGTGGAGGAGCTGAGTCTGGATATGCCTTCTCCGCTACTCCGGCATCAGGTGTTACGATTTCCTGGGCCTCGTCTGCCGATGTTGGTTTTGGAACGAGTGGAACAGGTGATATTCCTGCCTTTACTGCCGCTACCGGCACCGCCACGGTGACCGTCACTGCAACGAGTGATGCAAATGGTAGCTGTACCGATGTAGAGACCTTTACCGTCACGGTGAGTGAAACCCCTGTATTGACTGTTCCTGGTAATGCTACATCTTGTAATGGAAGTAGTGAGTCAGGTTACAGCTTCTCTGCTACCCCAGCATCAGGTGTTACGATTTCCTGGGCCTCGTCTGCCGATGTTGGTTTTGGAACGAGTGGAACAGGTGATATTCCCAGTTTCACCTCTGTAACTGGTACTGCTACAGTAACTGTCACCGCAACAAGTGATGCAAATGGAAGTTGTACCGATGTAGAGTCGTTCACTGTAACAGTAACTGAAAATACTGTTTTAACGGTTCCAGGTAATGCGACCGCTTGTAGTGGAGCTTCTGAGTCTGGCTATAGCTTTTCTTCGGTGCCTTCATCTGGTGTAACGATTAGTTGGACTTCTTCTGCAGACTTAGGTTTTGGAACAAGTGGAAATGGCGATATTCCAGCCTTTACTGCTGCGACTGGCACCGCTACCGTAACCGTTACTGCAACAAGTAGTGCCAATAATACTTGTACTGATTCGAAGACCTTCACGGTTACAGTGACTGAAACCCCTGTATTGACTGTTCCTGGTAATGCCACCGCTTGTAGTGGCGGTTCCGAGTCTGGTTTCAGCTTTAGTGCTACGCCTGCTTCTGGTGTGACAATCACATGGGCATCTTCAGCCAATGTTGGCTTTGGTACGAGTGGAACAGGGGACATTCCAGCCTTTACGGCGGCAACAGGAACTGCTACGGTCACTGTCACAGCGACAAGTGACGCGAACGGAAATTGTACGGATGTAGAAACCTTCACGGTGACGGTTACTGAAACACCAGTTTTGACTGTGCCTGCAAATGCAGTTATATGTGATGGTGGAGCTGAATCTGGCTATAACTTTAGTGCTACGCCAGTATCAGGTGTTACGACCTCTTGGACCTCGTCGGCTGATGTTGGTTTTGGTACAAGTGGGACTGGTGATATTACTGCCTTTACTGCAGCTACTGGCACAGCTACAGTTACAGTGACCGCAACAAGTGATGCAAATGGTAGTTGCACCGATGTTGAGACCTTTACCGTCACCGTCAACCCACTTCCGATTGTCTCGGCTGGTGCAGCATCAACTATTTGTTCAAATGGTGATGTCGTGTTGAATGGAACAATTACCGATAATGGTTCTGGCGTTACAGATGGTGTTTGGACCTCGACTTCTGGTTCTCCTGGAACCTTTGATAATGGAACAGGAATCTTCAATACGGCCACTACCTACACGCCTAGTGCAGTAGAAGTAGCTGCAGGACAAGTAACCCTGCGCCTTACAAGTGATGATCCCTCCGGACCTTGTGATACTGTATTTAGCGAGGTCACTATAACCATTAACCAGGTAAAGTGCGGCACCTTCCCATGGGACGGAAACTAAGAATGCTTCAGGGCTTCGGAGGACTTTTCTTCCGAAGCCTTTTAAGCTGTATATTGTACCAAATTTTGAAAATCTTCTCGCAAGCCCTGGCGAGTTCTTAATGTCAAAACAGAATGAAGAAATCATTACGCTTTTTACTTGCTCTTCCCTTATTACTTTTCTCTTTTTTAAACGCTCAGGTTACCACGCTTGGCCCTGGGGATATTTTAATTATTTCTTATCAGAGTGATAACCCTGATAAGTTTTGCTTCATCGCAATGGATGACCTCGCAGGAGGTTTGACTATTAATTTTACAGAAAACGGTTGGGAATCAAGTGGATCATTCAGAGCCAATGAGGGTACGATGAGTTATACTACACCTGTTGGTGGTTTAACATGTGGTACTATTGTCTGTTTATCAACGAGTAATATTTTTCTCTCAACTAGTGGTGATCAACTCATAGCATACACAGGTTCTGAAGGTTCCCCCACTTTAATAACCGCTTTCCAAGGTAATGGACTTTGGGATTCTGATGCTACTAGTGCCAGTACATCAGCAATCCCTGCAGGGCTTACAAATGATGTAAACGCTTTTTCATTTGCTGTAGAACGCGATAATTATCAATACGCGCCTACTGGAGGCTTTAATGGAACAAAAGCGCAATTGGTTACTTCACTTGGGATAGATGCTAATTGGACATCCGATAATAATATTATAACTGGCTCAGACATTCCCGCAAACTATTCAATTACGATTACAGATTGTGTGACTGCTTCTCCCTGCTCCATTACGGGCGTCACCCTGCCAACTTCCCCCATTCCTGAGTGTCAAGGAGCAGATTATGTGTTTGACGTTGCTTTTAATGTTACCAATGGTGTAGGGCCGTATGAAGTATTTATCGACGGAACGAATACCGTATTGGGCAGTGATCCTTCTGCGACTCAGATCACGGCTGTGATCTCCAATAGCACGAGTACTGCACCTATCATGGTCAATGTCCGCGATGCCGGTGCTACTGGTACCTGTGAAGGAACTGCCATTTCGGTCACGCCACAAGATTGTACGCCCATCCCTTGCGGCTTTACGGTAACGCCTACGGCGGGTGCTTGCGACCTAAATGGGGAATTTGATCTCAGTATTGTGGTCACGCCTATAGCACCTATCTCTGGTTCTTATTCGGTGACCTTTGATGGGGCCAGTACTTCGGGATTATCCGGAACCCTAATGCTCCCTTTCCTTGGAAGAACGGGAGATGGTAGTACCGCGAATATTGTGGTTATGGACGATGGTAATGCGGCCAGTCCACTCGCCATTACCGCCATTATGCCTGATCCGGCGTCTGGTGATAATTGTGATGAATATATTGAGATCACCAACAGCGCATCCTACAGTGTAAGCTTATCTGGCTATCAGATCACTGATAACGCAGGTGTGCGACACAACTTTTTAGCCCTGGATATACTTGCTCCGGGTGCGACATTGCGACTTGAAAGCCGCGATCTTAATGCCGCCAATTGTAGTGGTGGAGGTATTTGGAATAATAGTGGTGATACTGGCTCGCTACTCGATGCGTCTGGAAGCACCATCTCCAGCTTAACGTATTCTAGCAATCCTGGCGATGATGTCGCCGTAACTCAAGCGCCTGCCGCTTTTTGTGTAGCCGTAGTACCTTTCACTGCTCCGACTTGTGGGATTCCGCTTACTGTGAGTGCCAAAGCTTCTTGTACAGGCGCAAATGCCAATGAGTGGTATATTTTGGTAGATGATGTCACTGGAGGAACAGGAGCTGGCTACAATGTAAGTGCCGGCGCGTTTAGCAGTGCTTTTACGGGTACGCCAGTATTATTGGGCCCATTCACCCATTCAGGAAATGG